>CADCTP010000195.1 GCA_902805565.1 uncultured Mycobacteriales bacterium | reverse complement strand
GCGGCCGAGCTGGCCGCGGTCCCGGCCGCGCTGGCCGGGATCGCGCTGACCGCCGGGGACGGCCGGGCCGCCGCGGGCCTCACCGTCCTCGGCGCGATCCTGGCCGCCGCCGCCCTGCGCCGGGACCGCCGGCCGCTGGGCTGGGCCGCCGCGGCCTGCGTCCAGCTCGCCGGCTGGATCCTGCTGGCCGAGCAGCAGGTGTCGGCGCCGGAGGCGTACACGGTGCCGCTGTCGGTCGGGCTCGGGCTGCTCGGCTGGCTGCGCCGCCGGCCCGACCCGACCCTCGGCTCCTGGGCCGCGTACGCCCCGGCGCTGGCCATCACCGCGGCCCCGTCGCTGGCCGCCGCCCAGGACGGGCTCCGGCCGCTGCTGCTCGGGGCGGCCGCCCTGGCCGTGCTGCTGGCCGGCGCCCGGGCCCGGCTGCAGGCGCCGCTGGCCCTCGGCGCCGGCACCCTGGCGCTGCTCGCCCTCGACCAGCTCGGCCCGGCCTTCGCCGAGCTGACCGCGGTGCTGCCGACCTGGCTGCCGCCGGCCGTCGCGGGCGCCCTGCTGCTGGTCCTCGGCAGCACGTACGAGAAGCGGGTGGCGCAGCTGCGCCGGGCGCGGACGGCGTTCGGTGGGCTCAGTTAGCCGGGGAGGTGGCCGGCGCGGAGCGGTCCGTGGCCAGGAGCACCGCCAGCCCGGCCAGCACCGACCCCATCGCCCACCGCTGCGCCCGCAGCCAGGCCGGGCGGGTGGCGAGGAACCCGGCGACCGACCCGGCGGACAGCACGATCAGCGCGTTCACGCTGAGCGCGATGGTGATCTGGGTGAGGCCGAGCAGCAGGCTCTGCGCCGCCACCGAGCCGCGGTCCGGGTCGACGAACTGCGGGAGCAGCGACACGTACAGCACCGCGATCTTGGGGTTGAGCAGGTTGGTGACCAGGCCCATCGTGAACAGCCGGCGGGGCGGGTCGACCGGCAGCTCGCGGGGCGAGAACGCGGACACCCCGCCGGGCCGGACGGTCCGCCAGGCCAGCCAGAGCAGGTACGCCGCGCCGGCCAGCTTGACCGCCGTGTACAGCGCCGGGACCAGCGCGAACACGGCCGCGATGCCCAGCGCGGCGGCCACCAGGTAGCACAGGAAGCCGGCCAGCACGCCGAGCAGCGAGACCAATCCGGCCCGCCGCCCCTGGGTGACCGACCGGGACACCAGGTAGACCATGTTCGGTCCCGGCGTGAGCACCAGCCCGAGCGCCACCACGGCGATCCCGAGGACCGCCTGCGTGCTGACCATGCCGTCTCCTCGCGCGCGGACGCCTCACCGGAGCGAGGAGTCGTCGGCCCGGGCCACGGGTTCGTGCCGGGCCGGGACCGGCCCGCCGGGTCCCGGGCCGCCGGCCGGTCCGGGCCGCCGGCGCGGACCGGTCAGGGTGGGAACAGCGGGCCCCGGAAGACCTTGTGCTGCGCGGCCTGGGCCAGCGGGCGGACCACCAGCTGGTCGACGTTCACGTGCGGGGGCAGCCCGACGGTGAACGCGACGCACTCGGCCACGTCCTCGGCGGTCAGCGGCCGGTCCACGTCCCGGTAGACGGCGGCCGCCCGCTCGACGTCGCCACCGAACCGGTTGAGGGCGAACTCGTCGGTCCGCACCATCCCGGGCGCGACCTCGATCACCCGCACCGGCGTGCCGGCCAGCTCCAGCCGCAGGGTCTCGGTCAGCGCGTGCTGCCCGTGCTTGGCCGCGGTGTAGCCGCCGCCGCCCTCGTAGTTCACGGACGCCGCGGTCGAGGTGAGGTTGACGATCGTGCCGCCGGCGCCCGCCCGCAGCAGCGGCAGCAGCGCCCGGGTGACCCGCAGCGTGCCCAGCACGTTGACCTCGAACATCCGCTGCCAGTCGGCCGGGTCCGCGTCGGCCACCGGGTCCCCGCCGAAGGCCCCGCCGGCCACGTTGACCAGCACGTCCACGGTGTCCAGCCCGGCCGCGAGCGCGTCCACCGACGCCTGGTCGGTGACGTCCAGCCGGACCGCCCGCCCGCCGACCTCGGCGGCGAGCCGCTCCAGCCGGTCGACCCGGCGGGCCGCGGCGACCACGGTGTGGCCGTCCTTCGCCAGCCGGCGCGCGGTGGCCGCACCGATCCCGCTGCTCGCCCCGGTGACCACGGCCGTGCCTGCCATCGCGCTCCCCGCGGGTGTCGACGCTGCCTGCCGGACGAGCTTACGGATCGCCGCGGACCGGGCCGACCGCCGCCCGGGTGAGCGAGAATGGCCCCATGAGCAGAGGCGACGCGGACACGATCGAGCGGGTGCTGCGGCAGGAGACCTGGGCGGTGGTCGGGCTGACCACCAACCCGGCCCGCCCGGCGTACGGGGTGGCCCGGTTCCTGCAGCAGCACGGCAAGAAGGTCGTCCCGGTCAACCCGGCCGGGGAGTCGGTGCACGGCGAGCCGGGCTACCGGTCGCTGGCCGACGTGCCGTTCCCGGTCGACGTGGTGGACGTCTTCCGCCGCTCGGAGCTGGCCGGCGCGCACGTGGACGAGGCCATCGCGGCCGGCGCCAAGGCCGTCTGGCTCCAGCTGGACGTCATCGACGAGGCCGCCGCCGACCGCGCGGAGGCCGCCGGGCTGGACGTGGTGATGGACTTCTGCCCGGCCATCGAGTGGTCCGCGCACGGCCCCCGCTGACCGCTACGGCGAGCCGAGCTGCGGCAGGACCTTGTCGGCGAAGACGTCGATGAACTCGTCGTCCTCGCCGACCGGGTGCAGGTAGAGCTGCTCGAAGCCGAGCTGCTGGTAGTCGTGCAGCTGGGCCGCCAGCCGCTGCACGTCGGAGGAGACCAGCACGTTGCGGGCGACCTCCTCCGGCGGGATGTGCCGGGTCGCCGCCTCGAACTGCTCCGGCGTCTCCAGCTCCCAGGCCAGGCTGGTCGGCAGGCAGTTGGCCCGCCACTTGTCGTGCGCGACGGCCAGCGCGGTCGCGTCGTCGTGCGCCCAGGACAGGTGCACCTGCAGGTGCAGGTCGCCCCGGCCGCCGGCGTCCCGGTACGCGTCGACGACCTTCCGCAGCAGCTCGGGCGGCTGGTTGACGGTGATCAGGCCGTCCGCCCACTGCGCCGCCCAGGCCGCGGTCTCCGCGCTGATCGCCCCGGCGACCAGCTTCGGCGCCTGCTCCGGCAGCGACCACAGCCGCGCCCGGTCGACCGTGACCAGGCCGCGGTGGGTGACCTCCTCGCCCCGCCACAGCGCCCGCATCACGTCGACGCACTCCCGCAGCCGCGCCGACCGTACGTCCTTGGTCGGCCACGGGTCGCCGGTGACGTGCTCGTTGAGCGCCTCACCGCTGCCCACCGCCACCCACGGGAACCGGCCCGGGAACATCGCGGCCAGCGTGGCCATCGCCTGGGCCGAGATCACCGGGTGGTAGCGCTGGCCGGGGGCGTGGAAGCTGCCCATCGGGATCCGCTCGGTGGCCTGCAGCGCCGCGCCGAGCCAGGACCAGGTGTAGCCGGAGTGGCCCTGGCTGCTGCTCCACGGGGCGAGGTGGTCCGAGCACATCACCGCGTCGAAACCCGCCTGCTCGGCGTGCACCGCCGAGTTCAGGAGGTCGCGCGGGTGGGCCTGCTCGTGCTGGGCGTGGAATCCGATCACCGGCATGACGGCCCCCTACCCAACTCCGGCGCGGGCTACGGCTCCAGCCGGTCCTGCAGGGCTGTGTTCTTGGCCCGGGCGGTGTCGGCCAGCGCGGCCTGGAAGGCCACGACCCGCTCCCGCAGCTCGTCGTCGGCGACCGCGAGGATGCGTACGGCCAGCAGGCCGGCGTTGCGGGCGCCGCCCACGGCCACGGTGGCCACCGGGATGCCGGCCGGCATCTGCACGATGGACAGCAGCGAGTCCAGGCCGTCGAGGTGGGCGAGCGGGACCGGCACGCCGATCACCGGCAGCGGGGTCAGGCTGGCCACCATCCCCGGCAGGTGGGCCGCCCCGCCGGCGCCGGCGACGATCACCCGCAGGCCGCGGCCGGCCGCCGAGGAGGCGTAGTCGACCATGTCGCGCGGGGTGCGGTGCGCGGAGACCACCCGGACCTCGTGCGGGACGTCGAACTCGGCCAGCGCGCCGGCCGCCGCCGACAGCACCGGCCAGTCCGAGTCGCTGCCCATGATCACGCCGACGACCGCCATCAGTGCGCCACCTCCGCCGACGAGCCGGTGGCCAGGTAGCCCGCGGCCGCGGCGGTGTCCCGGCGCAGCGCGTCGAGGTCGGCGCCGATGCCGGTGACGTGCCCGATCTTGCGGCCCGGCCGGGGCTGCTTGCCGTACAGGTGGACCTTGAGGTGCGGCCAGCGGGCGGACAGGTGGTGGACCCGCTCGTCCAGGCCGGGGGCGCCCGGCGGCGGCGACCCGGCCAGCACGTTCGCCATCACCGCGTGCGGGGCGACCAGCGCCGGCGAGCCGAGCGGGTAGTCCAGCACCGCCCGCAGGTGCTGCTCGAACTGCGAGGTCAGCGCACCCTCGATGGTCCAGTGCGCGCTGTTGTGCGGCCGCATCGCCAGCTCGTTGACCAGCAGCGCCCCGTCGGTCCGCTCGAACAGCTCGACCGCCAGCACGCCCACCACGCCCAGCTCGCCGGCCACCCGCAGCGCGATCCGCTCGGCCTCCTCGGCCAGCTCGGCGGAGATCCCGGGGGCGGGCGCCAGCACGGCCACGCAGATGCCGTCCCGCTGCACCGTCTCCACCACCGGCCACGCCGCGCCCTGCCCGAACGGCGAGCGCGCCACCACCGCGGCCAGCTCCCGGCGCAGCGGCACCCGCTCCTCCACCAGCAGCGGCGTCCCGGTGCCGAGCAGCGGCTCCACCTCGGCCGCCGAGGACACCGTCCACACGCCGCGGCCGTCGTACCCGCCGCGGACGGCCTTGACGACCACCGGCCAGACCCCGGCCGCGAACGCCTCGACGTCGCCGGCCGAGCCGACCGGGGCCCAGCGCGGGACCGGCAGGCCCAGCGCGCCGAGCCGCTCCCGCATCACCCGCTTGTCCTGCGCGTGCAGCAGCGCGTCCGCGCCCGGCAGCACGGTGTGGCCGGCGGCGGCCAGCGCGCGGACGTGCTCCGGCGGGACCTGCTCGTGGTCGAAGGTGAGCACGTCGCAGCCGGCGGCGAAGGCGGCCAGGTCCGCGTACGAGGTGTGCGCGCCGAGCACCACGTCCCGGGCCACCAGGGCGGCGGACTCCTCCGGCGAGCCGGCGAGGACCCGCAGGGACTGGCCGAGCGCGATCGCGGCCTGGTGGGTCATCCGGGCCAGCTGGCCCCCGCCGACCATGCCGACCACGGGCAGGCCGGTGGTCGGGTCCATGCCGGCGAGACTATCCGCCCGCGCCGTCTCGGCCCCCATCGAGGGGGGCGCTGACCCTCCTCGCCCCACGGGGGCCGAGACGGTACCGCCGGTGGCCGGCCCGCCCCCCGGCCGAGCGGGCCACCGGTAGAGGAAGGGACGTGAAGGAAGGCGTTCCGTGACGCCACCGGGCGGGCATAGTCTGGGCATCCGGCAGCCCAACCCATGTCCCCGGTGAACGGAGCCCCGCCGCATGTCCGTCCCGCTTCCGCGTTACGCGGAGCCCGACGAGTCGAGCGACACCGAGTTGCTGGACGCCGTGCGCTCCGGGCAGACGTCGGCCTACGAGGTGCTCTACCGGCGACACGTCGGCTCCGCCCTGGGTCTGGCCCGGCAGCTGGCCGGCTCCGCCGCCGAGGCCGACGACCTGGTCGCCGAGGCGTTCGCCAAGGTGCTGGACGCCGTCCGCGGGGGTGGCGGCCCGGAGACGGCGTTCCGGGCGTACCTGCTGACGACGGTGCGGCACACGCTGTACGACCGGACCCGCCGGGACCGCCGGCTCGAGCTGTCCGACGACATGACCCGGCACGACCCGGGCGTGCCGTGGCAGGACACCGCGGTCGCGGGGCTGGAGTCGCGGCTGGCGGCCCGGGCGTTCAGCCGGCTGCCGGAGCGGTGGCAGACCGTGCTGTGGCACACCGAGGTGGAGCAGGAGTCGCCGGCCCAGGTCGCGCCGCTGCTCGGGCTCACGCCGAACGGGGTGGCCGCGCTGGCCTACCGGGCCCGGGAGGGGCTGCGGCAGGCGTACCTGCAGGAGCACCTGGCCGACGGGGTCGCCGCGGCGCACCGCTCGACGGTGACCCGGCTCGGCGCCTGGGCCCGCGGCGGGCTGTCGTCGCGGCAGCGGGAGCGGGTGGACGCCCACCTGGCTACCTGCGGCGAGTGCCGGATGCTGGCCGCCGAGGTCGCGGACGTGAACGCCGGCCTGCGCGCCGTCGTCGCACCCCTGGTGCTGGGTGTCGGCGCGGCCGGCTACCTGGCCTCCACCGCCGGCGGCACGGCCGGGGCGGGGGCGGTGGCCGCGGCCGGGACGACCGCGGCCGGCATGGTCGCCGGGACCGCCGGGAGCA
>CADCTP010000194.1 GCA_902805565.1 uncultured Mycobacteriales bacterium | reverse complement strand
CGCGGGTCGCCGTTCCGGCCGGGGTACGACAGGTCGGCGCCCGACCCGGGCGGCCCGGCGGGGAAGCCGGTGCGGACCGCCGCGTCCGGAGCGCCCGCCCCGGCGAGGGCCGGCACCGGCGCGCCGGCGCCGGCGCCGACCAACTGGGGCCGGGCGAACACCGGCGGCGGCAGCACCACGACCGCGGTGACGCCGCCACCGGGGGTGGCGGTGAGCTCCACACCGATGCCGTACCGCTGGGCGAGCCGGGCGACCACGTGCAGGCCGAGCCGCTGGGAGACCGACAGGTCGACCTCGCGCGGCGAGCGGAGCAGCCCGTTGGCCTCGGCCATCTCGGCCGGGGTCATCCCGACGCCCCGGTCCTCGACGGTGACCAGCTGGGTGCCGGGGGAGTCGGGCAGCGGCCGGCTGCGCACCATGACCGTGACCCCGGGCGGGGAGAAGTGGACCGCGTTCTCCAGCAGCTCCGCGAACAGGTGGGTCAGGTCGGCGACGCCGCGGCCGACGACGGACAGCGTCTCGTCCAGCGCGTGGTCGACCCGGTCCAGGTCCTCGATCTCGGCGATCGCGGCCCGGACGACGTCGACCAGGGCGACCGGCTCCCGCCAGGTCCGCGGCGAGTCCTCGCCGGAGAGGACCAGCAGGCTCTCGGCGTTGCGGCGGATGCGGGTCGCCAGGTGGTCCAGCCGGAACAGGTCGGCCAGCGCGTCCGGGTCCCGCTCGTCGTCCTCGAGCCGGTTGAGCAGCTCCAGCTGCCGGTGGAGCAGGTTCTGGTTGCGCCGGGCCAGGTTGACCAGCAGGTCGGAGGTGAACTGGCGCCGCCCGAGCTCGGCCTCGGCCAGCCGCTGGGTCAGCCGCAGCGCCCGGCCCTGCTCGTCCTCGGTGGTCTTCCAGAAGAGGATCACGCCGACGCAGGCGGCGAGCACCGAGACGCCGTGGATCAGCGACCACTGCCACGGGTTGTCCTGCGCGGCCTGGTGGTTGAACATCAGGTCCGGCACGAAGCTCGACCCGATGCCGTGACTGAGCACCGTGAACAGGATGTTCAGCAGGAACGGCACCCAGTCCTGGTAGAGCGCGATGAAGCCGATGGTGATGAAGAAGTGGAAGTGCGCCTCGATGGCGCCGTCCGCGAAGCCCACCAGCGCCCCGGAGCAGTAGGCCAGCCCGAGGGTGACGAACCCGGCGGCGACCCGGCGGGACCGCATCAGGTGCCCGGCGACCAGGGCGGCCAGCGGCAGGGCGAGCGCCTCGGCGACCTGCGCCACGCCCACCCCGCGCAGCACGCCGAAGAGGAAGAGGGCGGGCAGGTGCGCGGCCAGGAGGACCTGGAGCAACCCATGGCGACGCTGCCACGCCTCGTCGCTGAGGGTGTTGCCCCGGGGTAGATAGTCGAGCAGCGCCGACACGCCGGACCTCCTCGCTACCGCGCGGCATATCAGGGAGAAGCCCGAATCTTTCGCGAGGTCGAAGGACCGTGCAATTGAATCGCCTCATTACTTCGGATGGTCACCGGTCGTGCGCGCAGCGCGGCGAACCCGGACCGGTCGTACGCGTCGGGACCGGGCGGTACCGGACCGCCGGGTGGCGACGGGCCGGTAGCGGGAGGAGCGGGCAGCGGTCAGGTCGGGGACGGTGCCGTCAGGGTCGGACACCGCCCCGCGGCGGTCCGGTGGCGGGCCGGGTGACCCCCTTTTTGACCCGGTCGCCGGACCGCGGGTACTCTCGACCGCTGGTGCGCGAGGCGCGCCTCCCCGCTCCGAGCAGAAGAGAAGGCAGTTTCGTGCGCACGTACAGCCCGAAGCCCGGCGACATCACCCGCGCGTGGCACGTCATCGACGCGTCGGACGTGGTGCTCGGCCGGCTGGCCAGCCAGGCGGCGATCCTGCTGCGCGGCAAGCACAAGCCCCAGTACGCCCTCCACATGGACACCGGCGACTTCGTCGTCATCGTCAACGCCGCGCAGGTCGTCATGACCAGCGACAAGGCGGAGCGGACGTTCGCCTACCGGCACTCCGGCTACCCGGGCGGCCTGCGTCGCGACACCTACGCCGACCTGCTGCGCAAGCGGCCGGAGCGGGTGGTCGAGCAGGCGATCAAGGGCATGCTGCCGAAGAACACGCTCGGCCGGAAGATGCTCTCCAAGCTGAAGGTGTACGCGGGGCCGGATCACCCGCACTCCGCTCAGCAGCCCGTTCCGTTCGAGATCATCCAGATCGCGCAGTAAGGGATACCGTGACCGACCCCATCGCGTATGCGTACGACACCCCTCGGCCCGTCCAGACGGTCGGTCGCCGCAAGGAGGCGATCGTCCGGGTGCGGCTGGTCCCGGGGACCGGCTCGTTCACCCTGAACGGCCGCACCATGGACGACTACTTCCCCAACAAGGTCCACCAGCAGCTCATCCGCGAGCCGCTGGTCACCCTGGAGAAGAACGAGCAGTACGACGTGATCGCGCTGCTCAAGGGCGGCGGCATCACCGGCCAGGCCGGTGCGCTGCGGCTGGCGATCGCCCGCGCGCTCATCGACGTCGAGATCGACGACCGCCCGGTGCTGAAGAAGGCCGGCTTCCTCACCCGCGACCCCCGGGTCAAGGAGCGGAAGAAGTACGGCCTGAAGAAGGCCCGCAAGGCACCGCAGTACTCCAAGCGCTAGTCGCTCGTCCCACCCCGGCCCGGGCTCCCGGGCCGGGGTGTTTTTTCTTTCCCTGTCCCCCTCTCACGTTCCCGGGCGCCGGCGTGGTCGCCCGTCGATGGAGGTTGCCCGGTGGGACGACTGTTCGGTACGGACGGGGTGCGGGGGCTCGCCAACGCCGACCTCACCCCGGAGCTGGCGCTCGCGCTGGCGGCGAGCGCGGCCCAGGTGCTCGCGGAGCGGTCCGGTGCCGGGTCCCGCCCGGTCGCCGTGGTCGGCCGGGACGGCCGGGTCAGCGGCGAGATGCTGGAGGCCGCGGTGCTCGCCGGGCTGACCAGCGCCGGCGTGGACGTGCTGCGGGTCGGCGTGCTGCCGACCCCGGCGCTCGCCCACCTCACCGCCGAGCTGGACGCCGACTTCGGCGTGATGCTCTCGGCCAGCCACAACCCGATGCCCGACAACGGCATCAAGCTGTTCGCCCGGGGCGGCCTGAAGCTGGCCGACCCGGTGGAGGACGAGATCGAGGCCCGGATCGGCGAGCCGCGGGACCGGCCGACCGGCGCCGGCGTCGGCCGGGTGCGCGACCTGCCGGACGCCGCCGAGCGGTACGCCGAGCACCTGCTCGCCACCCTCGCCCACAAGCTGGACGGCCTGCGGGTGGTCGTGGACTGCGCGCACGGCGCCGCCTCCGCGGTCGCGCCGGCCGTGCTGGCCCGGGCCGGGGCCGAGGTCACCGCGATCGCGGCCGCCCCGGACGGCGAGAACATCAACGACGGGGTCGGCTCCACCCACCTGGCCGGGCTGGCCGAGGCGGTCCGGGCGCACGGCGCGGACGCCGGGGTGGCCTTCGACGGCGACGCCGACCGGTGCCTCGCGGTCGCCGCGGACGGCACGGTCGTCGACGGCGACGCGATCCTGGTGGTCTGCGCGCTCGGCCTCCGCGAGCAGGGCCGGCTGAAGTCCGACACGGTCGTCACCACGGTGATGAGCAACCTCGGCCTGCACCACGCGATGCGGGACGCCGGCCTGAAGGTCCTCACCACCCCGGTCGGCGACCGGTACGTGCTGGAGGCGCTGCGCGAGCACGACCTGTCCCTGGGCGGCGAGCAGAGCGGCCACGTGGTCTTCGCCGACCGGGCGACCACCGGCGACGGGCTGCTCACCGCGCTGCAGCTGCTGGGCCGGGTGGCCGGCACCGGCACCCCGCTGGCCGAGCTGGCCGGGGTGCTGCACCGGTTGCCGCAGGTGCTGCTCAACGTGCCGGTCGCCGACAAGGCCGGGGTCGCGGTGGCGCCGGCGGTGCGGGCCGCGGTCGCCGAGGCGGAGGCCGAGCTGGGCGACGGCGGCCGGGTGCTGCTGCGCCCGTCCGGGACCGAGCAGATCGTCCGGGTGATGGTCGAGGCGCCGACCCAGGAGACCGCCGACGCGGTCGCCCACCGGGTCGCGGCGGCGGTCGCGGCGAGCTGACCGGGCGGGGGCCCGCCGGCCACGGAGCGCCGGCCGGCACCACGCTGACCGCCCAATCCTCGCCGGCCAGGGCGGTCACCGTGACCCGGCCGCCGGCCGGGGTGTGCGCGGGTCGCCCAGTGGGGCGACGCAGCTGAGGATCGAGGTCAGCGGCGTACGCAGCTCGTGGGACACGGTGTGCGGGAACCGGTCCCGGGACCGGTTCAGCTCGACCGGTCGCCGGTACTCCCGCTCCAGCTCGGACGTGGCGGCACCGCTCGTCATCGACCCCCCGTCTCGGACGTGACCAGTGCATATTACATTCCGTTACCGGTTACGGACAGGCGGTGGGACGGTCGGCTCCCGTAGGCTGCCCGCCATGTGCGGCATCGTGGGCTACGTCGGTGACCGGCAGGCGCTGGAGGTGGTGCTGGAAGGACTGCGGCGGCTGGAGTACCGGGGGTACGACTCCTCGGGTGTCGCGGTGCTCACCCCGGGCGGCGCCCGGCTGGTGGTGGAGAAGCGGGCCGGCCGGATCGAGAACCTGGACAAGGCGCTCGCCGCCGAGCACCCGGCCGGCATCCCCGGGACGACCGCCATCGGGCACACCCGGTGGGCCACGCACGGCCCGCCGACCGACCGCAACGCGCACCCGCACCTGGACGCGACCGCCTCGGTGGCGGTCATCCACAACGGCATCATCGAGAACTTCGCCCCGCTGCGGGCCGAGCTGGAGGCGACCGGCACCGAGCTGGCCAGCGAGACCGACTCCGAGGTCGTCGCCCACCTGGTCGCCCGGGCGATGCCGGCCGCCGGCGGGGACCTGGCCGCGGCGCTGCGGCAGGTCTGCGGGCGGCTGGAGGGGGCGTTCACCCTCGTCGTCGCGCACAAGGACGAGCCGGGCCGCCTGGTCGCCGCCCGCCGCAACTCGCCGCTGGTGCTGGGGGTCGGCAAGGGGGAGACCTTCCTGGCCAGCGACGTTGCCGCGTTCGTCGAGCACACCCGCGACGCGGTCGAGCTCGGCCAGGACCAGATCGTCGAGATCACCGCCGACGGCTACACCGTGACCGACTTCGCCGGCACCCCGGTCGCGGTCAGCCCGTTCCGGGTGGACTGGGACCTGGCCGCCGCCGAGAAGGGCGGCTACCCGTACTTCATGCTCAAGGAGATCCAGGAGCAGCCGGCCGCCGTGGCCGACACGCTGCTCGGGCACTTCACCGGCGACCGCATCGTGCTGGACGAGCAGCGGCTGGACACCCAGGAGCTGCGCGACGTCGACAAGGTCTTCGTGGTCGCCTGCGGCACCGCGTACCACTCCGGGCTGATCGCGAAGCACGCCATCGAGCACTGGACCCGGGTGCCGGTCGAGGTCGAGATGGCCTCGGAGTTCCGCTACCGGGACCCGGTGCTGGACCGGGACACGCTGGTGGTGGCGATCTCGCAGAGCGGCGAGACGATGGACACCCTGGAGGCGATCCGGCACGCCCGGGAGCAGAAGGCCCGGGTGCTGGCGATCTGCAACACCAACGGCGCGCAGATCCCGCGGGAGTCCGACGCGGTGCTCTACACCCGGGCCGGGCCGGAGATCGGCGTCGCCGCGACGAAGACGTTCCTGGCCCAGGTGGTGGCCACCCAGCTGGTCGGGCTGGCGCTGGCCCAGGCCAAGGGGACCAAGTACGGCGACGAGGTGGCCCGGGAGTTCGCCGCCATGGAGGCGATGCCGGAGCTGATCAGCCAGGTCCTCGGGGTCGTCGAGCCGGTGCGCGAGCTGGCCCGGGACATCGCCGGCTCCAAGGCCGTGCTGTTCCTCGGCCGGCACGTCGGCTACCCGGTGGCGCTGGAGGGCGCGCTGAAGCTCAAGGAGCTGGCGTACATGCACGCCGAGGGCTTCCCGGCCGGCGAGCTCAAGCACGGCCCGATCGCGCTGATCGAGGACGGGCTGCCGGTGGTCGTGGTGATGCCGTCGCCGCACGGGCGGCCGGTGCTGCACGCCAAGCTGCTGTCGAACATCCAGGAGATCCGCGCGCGGGGGGCCCGGACGATCGTGATCGCCGAGGACGGCGACACCGCGGTCCGGCCGTACGCGCACCACCTCGTCGAGGTGCCGCGCACGCCGACCCTGCTGTCCCCGCTGGTCACCACGGTGCCGCTGCAGGTGCTGGCGGCCGAGATCGCGCAGGCCCGGGGGTACGACGTGGACAAGCCGCGCAACCTGGCGAAGTCCGTCACGGTGGAGTAGGCGACGGCCCCGGGGGGCGGTGTCCCCCGGGGCCGCGCGTCCGGCCGGCTACCTGGAGCCGAAGTCCTGGGTCCAGTAGTAGCCGTACGGGCCGCCGCGCGCGAGTCCGACGCCGGTCGCCCGCATGGCGCA
>CADCTP010000193.1 GCA_902805565.1 uncultured Mycobacteriales bacterium | reverse complement strand
CCGCGGTCGCGGCCGAGCACGACCGCCCGATGGTCGAGCGCGGCTCGGGTGGTCAGCAGGGACCAGCCGAGCCGGGTCGCGGACACCGCCGGGTCGGCGGTGGCCCGCCGGGTCAGCGCCGCGGCCTGCGCGCGCAGGGCGGGCCCGGTGCCGGCCGAGACCACCCAGGGCAGGAGGCGGCCGTCGGCGGGCTCGGCGGGCGGGTCCCCGTCCGGGTCCGGGGCCTGCTCCAGGATCAGGTGGGCGTTGGTGCCGGAGATCCCGAACGAGGACACCCCGGCCCGGCGCGGGCGGTCGCCGGCGGGCCAGTCGACCGGCTCGCGCAGCAGCCGTACGGTCCCGGGCGACCAGTCGACGTGCGGGGTGGCCTCGTCGATGTGCAGCGAGGCCGGCAGCCGCCGGTGCTGGAGGGCCAGCACCATCTTGATCACGCCGGCCACGCCCGCGGCGGCCTGCGTGTGGCCGATATTGGACTTGACCGAGCCGAGCCAGAGCGGCCGGTCGGCCGGCCGGTCCCGTCCGTACGTCGCCAGCAGGGCGTTGGCCTCGATCGGGTCGCCGAGCGTGGTGCCGGTGCCGTGGGCCTCGACGACGTCGACGGTGTCGCCGACCACCCGGGCGTCGGCCAGGGCCTGCCGGATGACCCGCTCCTGGGCGGCGTCGTTCGGCGCGGTCAGGCCGTTCGACGCGCCGTCGGAGTTGACCGCCGACCCGCGGACGACCGCGAGCACCCGGTGACCGTTGCGGCGGGCGTCGGACAGCCGCTCCAGCAGCACCAGCCCGACGCCCTCGGAGAACCCGGTCCCGTCGGCCGCCGCCGCGAACGACTTGCACCGGCCGTCCGGGGCCAGACCCCGCTGCCGGGAGAACTCGGTGAACGCCGTCGGCGTGGCCAGGACGGTGACGCCGCCGGCCAGCGCCAGGCGGCACTCCCCTTCCCGCAGGGCCCGGACGGCCAGGTGGATGGCGACCAGCGAGGCGGAGCAGGCCGTGTCGACGGTGACGGCCGGACCCTCCAGCCCGAGCGTGTACGCGATCCGCCCGGAGACCACGCTGGCCAGGCTGCCGGTGGTCGCGTACCCCTCGATCTCCTCGGGGATGTGCGACAGCGAGGCGTAGTCGTGGCTGGACACCCCGGCGTAGACGCCGGTGGGGCTGCCGCGCAGGGACGTGGGGTCGATGCCGGCGCGTTCGAGCAGCTCCCAGGCCAGCTCCAGCAGCTGCCGCTGCTGCGGGTCGCTGGCCAGGGCCTCCCGCGGGTTGACGCCGAAGAAGTCGGCGTCGAACTTGTCGGCGTCGCGGAGGAACCCGCCGGTACGGACGTAGCTGGTGCCCGGGTGGTCGGGGTCGGGGTGGTGGAGGCCAGCCAGGTCCCAGCCGCGGTCGGCGGGGAACGGCCCGATGGCGTCGCCGCCGCCCGCGAGCAGCTCCCACAGGTCCTCCGGCGAGGCGATCCCGCCGGGCAGGCGGCACGCCATGCCGACCACGGCGACCGGCTCCCGCTGCCGGTCCTCCAGCTCGCGCAGGCGTTGCCGGGTCTGCCCGAGCTCGCCGGTGACCCGCTTGAGGTACTGGCGGAGCTTGTCCTCGGTGCCCGACATCGGCCCTCGCTCCTGTGTCACGTACGCAGATCCCGGTCGATCAGGTCGAACAGCTCGTCGTCGGAGGCGGTGTCGAGGACGTCGCCGTCCACGGTGGAGCCGCCGGCGCCGCCGGCCGTGTCGTTGAGCCGCCAGAGCAGCGCCTCCAACCGCTCGACCAGCCTGCCCCGGCCGTCTTCAGCGGCGATAAAGCCGGTCATCGCCGCCTCCACCCGGTCCAGCTCGGCGTGGATGTGCCCGGCCGGGTCGGCCGGGGCCGGGCACAGCTGGGTCCGCAGGTCCTCGGCGATGGCGGCCGGTGTCGGGTGCCGGAAGACGAACGTGGCCGGCAACCGGAGGCCGGTGGCGGCGGCCAGCCGGTTGCGCAGCTCGACCGCGGTCAGCGAGTCGATGCCGAGCTCCTTGAAGGTGCTGGTCGGGTGGACGGTCCCGGGGTCGGGGTGACCGAGCACGTGCGCGGTCTGGCCACGGACGAGCTCGAGCAGCGTGCGCTGCTGGTCGGCCGGCGGCAGCACGGCGAGCCGGCCGGTCAGGTCGCCGGGCCGCCCGGCCGCGGCCGCCGCGGGGCGCCGCGCGACGCCGGCCCCGCGGAACAGGGCCGAGGACCCGGCCGCGGTGTCCAGGTCGGCGGCGACGAGGTGGGCGCCGCCGTGCCGGGTGGCCGCGTCGAGCAGGGTCAGGGCCCGCTCGGCCGGCATGGCCCGTACGCCGAGGCGGCTCATCCGGGCGTGGTCGGCCCGGCCCATCGCGGCGGTCAGACCGCTGGTGTCGGCCCACAGGCCCCAGCCGATCGACTGCCCCGCCAACCCCTCGGCCCGCCGCCGCCGGACCAGAGCGTCACACCACGCGTTCGCCGCCGCATAGTTCGCCTGCCCCGGACTACCCAACGTCCCCGCCGCCGACGAGAACACCGTGAACACCGCCAACCGCAGACCCCGCGTCGCCCGATCCAGATTCACCGCACCCACCGCCTTCGGCGCCCACACCGTCGCCAGCTTCTCGGCGGACTGGGTGGCGACCACGCCGTCGTCGAGCGCCCCGGCGGCGTGGATCACCCCGGTCAGCCGGTCCACACCGGACACCAGTTCGTCCACCGCCGCCGCGTCGGCCACGTCGAGCACCGGGGTGTCCACCTCGGCGCCCAGACCGCGCAGCCGGGCGAGCAGGTCCGCGTCGGCGGTGCCGGACCGGCTGGCCAGCAGCAGGTGCCGCACTCCCCAGGTCCGGACGAGATGCTCGGCCACCAGCCCGGCCACGGTCCCGGACCCGCCGGTGATCAGCACCGTGCCGTCCGGGTCCAGGACCGGCGGCACCTCGAGGACCAGCTTGCCGGTGTGCCGGGCCTGGCTCATCACCCGCATCGCCTCCCGAGCCCGCGCCAACGGCCACGCCGTCACCACCGGCGCCGCCAACGTGCCGGCCTCGAACAACCCGACCAGGTGCCGCAACATCCGCCCGATCAACTCCGGACCGGCATCGGTCACCAGATCGAACGGCAGATACCCCGGACCCATCCCCTCCCGCAGATCCGTCTTCCCGATCTCCACGAACCGCCCACCGGACGACAACATCCGCGCCGAGGCGTCCAACAACTCCCCGGTCAGACTGTTCAGCACCACATCCACCGCACCGAACGACTCGAACCCGGCATCGCGGGAGGACGCCCGGTGCGCCGCGTCGATACCCATCCCGGCCAGCACGTCATGCTTGCCCGGACTGGCCGTGGCGAAGACCTCCGCACCCAGATGCCGCGCGATCCGCACCGCCGCCATCCCCACCCCACCCGTCGCGGCATGCACCAGCACCCGCTCCCCCGCCTGAACCCGACCCAGCTCCACCAGGCCGTACCAGGCGGTGAGGTACGCGATCGGCACGGCCGCCGCCTGCCGCATGTCCCAGCCGGCCGGGATCCGGGCCAGCATCCGGGCGTCGGCCACCGCGACCGGCCCGAACGACCCGCCCAGGACGCCGGTCACCCGGTCGCCGACCGCGAGCCCGGTCACCGCGGCGCCGACCTCGGTGACCACGCCGGCGCCCTCGCCGCCGATGCCGACCTGGCCGGGCGCCATGTCCAGGGCGACCAGCACGTCCCGGAAGTTGAGGCCGGCCGCGTGCACGGCCAGGCGCACCTGACCCGGCTCCAGCGGGGCCAGCACCTCCGGCCGGTCCACCACGGACACGCTGTCGACCGTGCCGGGCTCCTCGACGTCCAGCCGCCAGGTCGGCCCGGTCACCGGCAGGGTCAGCTCGCGGGGCGTGCCGGCGCGGACCAGGCGCGGCGCGAGCAGCCGGTCCCCCCGTACGGCCAGTTGCGGCTCGTCCGGGGCCAGGGCCGGCCGGTCCCCGTCGAGGTCGAGCAGGACGAGCCGGTCCGGGTGCTCCAGCTGCACGCTGCGCACCAGGCCCCAGACCGCGGCCGCGGCCGGATCGAGGTCGGCGGTGTCGTCCGGGGCGACGGCGTCCCGGGTGACCAGGACGAGGGTGGAGTCGATGGTGGCCGGCACGGCCAGCCAGCGCTGGACCGCCTCGAGCACCTGCCCGGCGTCCGCGGGCGCCCGGTGGAACACCCGGGGCGGCAGCGGATCGGGCAGCTCGGCCAGATCGGCCAGCCACGGCCCGTCCGCGTCGGCCGCGGCCGGGACCGGCTGCCAGTCCACGGTGAACAGGCCGTCCACCCGGGGCCGGAGCTGGTCCGGGTCGGCCGGGCGCAGCACCAGCGCGGCCGCGGTGAGCACCGGCGACCCGGTCGGGTCGGCCACCGCCACCCGCACCTGCTCGCCCTCGACCGACAGCCGCACCCGCAGCGCCGTCGCGCCCACCGCGTGCAGCCGGACCCCGGACCAGGAGAACGGCAGCCACAGCCGGTCGTCGGCCCGCCCGAGCAGCAGCGGGTGCAGGGCCGCGTCGAGCAGCGCGGGGTGCACGCCGTACCCGTCCACCGGCCCGGCCGCCTCCGGGCGGGTCACCTCGGCGAGCAGGTCGTCGCCGTGCCGCCAGACCGCGCGCAGGCCCTGGAAGGCCGGGCCGTAGTCGTACCCGGCCGCGGCGGCCCGCCCGTAGAAGCCGGTCACGTCCACCGGCCGGGCCCCCGGGGGCGGCCACACCCCGCCCAGGTCCGCGGCCGGGGCGTCCGCGCCGGGGCCGAGCAGGCCGGTGGCGTGGTCGGTCCAGTCCGGGTCGTCGTCGGCGCGGGAGTGCACGCCGACCGTACGGCGACCGTCGGTGTCCGGCGCGCCGACCACGACCTGGACCCGTACGCCGCCGGAGGCCGGCAGCACCAGCGGCGCGCCTAGGGTCAGCTCCTCCACCGCGGCGCAGCCGACCGCGTCGGCCGCCCGGGACGCCCACTCGACCAGCGCCGCGCCCGGCACCAGGACGTTCCCGGCCACCACGTGCCCGCCGAGCCATCCGGCCGCCGACACCCGCCCGGTCAGCACGAGCCCGCCGCCGGCCACGTCCACGGCGGCGGGCAGCAGCGGGTGCTCGGAGTTCCGGAGCCCGGCGGTGGTCATGTCCGCGCCGGCGCTGACGGTGAGCCAGTAGTCCTGACGCTGGAACGGGTACGTCGGCAGGTCCACCAGCCGGCCGCCGGTCAGCAGCCCGGTCCAGTCGACCGGCACCCCGGCGGTGAACGCCCGGCCCAGGGACCGGGTGAGCCGGGCGAGGTCCCCCTCGTCGCGCCGCACCGTGTCGACGGTGACGGCCTCCACCCCGGCCCGCTCGAACGTCTCCTGCAGGCCGACCGTCAGCACCGGGTGCGGGCTGACCTCGACGAACACCCGGTGGCCGTCGGCCAGCAACGCCTCCACCGTCTCGGCGAACCGCACCGGCTGCCGCAGGTTCCGCACCCAGTACGCCGCGTCCAGCCCGGTCCCGTCCACCCGGCCCGCGGACACCGCCGAGTAGAACCGGACACCACTCCCGGCCGGGGTGATCCCGGCCAGCACCTCGACCAGCTCGGTCAGCTCGTCGACCTGCGGGCCGTGCGAGGCGTAGTCGACCTCGACCAGCCGGGCCCGCAGCCCGGCCTGCTCCGCGGCGGCCACGATCGCGGCCAGCGCGTCCGGCGGACCGGAGACCACTGTGGACGACGGCCCGTTGACCGCCGCCACCACCACGCCGTCCCGGCCGGCGATCAGCTCCCGGGCCTGCTCCTCGCCGACGGCCAGGGACGCCATCCCGCCACGGCCGGACAACCGCCGCAACGCCCGCGACCGCAGGGCCACCACCCGCGCGCCGTCCTCCAACGACAACGCCCCCGCCACGCACGCGGCGGCGATCTCCCCCTGGGAGTGGCCGACGACCGCGGCCGGGACGACGCCGTGCGCGGCCCAGACCGCGGCCAGGGACACCATCACCGCCCACAACACCGGCTGCACCACGTCCACCCGGGCCAGTTCGGCTCCGTCACCGCGCAGGACACCGGTCAACGACCAGTCCACGTACGGGGCCAGCGCCGCCTCGCACTCGGCGATCCGCGCGGCGAACACGTCGGACTCGTCCAACAGCGCCACACCCATGCCGACCCACTGCGAGCCCTGACCGGGGAACACCAGCACCGGACCGGGACCGACCTCGCCGGCGACCCCGGTGACCAGGGCCGGGTGCTCCTCGCCGGTCGCCAGCGCCCGCAGCGCGGCCGCGCGTTCCGCCGGGTCCCGGCCGGCCACCACCGCCCGGTGCTCGAACACCGACCGGGACCGGACCAGGGACCAGCCCACGTCGACCGGTGAGCCGGCGCGGTCCGACAGCGCGGCGGCCCGGGCCCGCAGGGCCGGCCCGGTCCGGGCCGACAGCACCCACGGCACGACCCGCCCGGCCTCGTCCGGCGCCCCGTCCGGCCGCTCGGCCG
>CADCTP010000192.1 GCA_902805565.1 uncultured Mycobacteriales bacterium | reverse complement strand
GGCGGTCCTGCGCCGGCCCGCCGCCGCGGCCGTCGCCGTCGCCGTCGTGCTGGCCGGCGCCGGCACCGCCGCCGCCAACGACTGGCTGCAGATCTTCCGGACCGAGCAGATCACCCCGGTCAGCATCACCACCGGCGACCTGGTCGCCGTCCCCGACCTCAGCGCGTACGGGAAGGTGACGGTGAGCTCCGAGCCGGACGTGCACGAGGTCCCGGACGCGGCGGCCGCGGCGGCGGAGACCGGTCTGCGGGTGCCGGAGGTGGCCGCCCTGCCGCGCGGGGTGAGCGGCGAGCCGGTCCACCAGGTCGGTGGCCGGGCGAGCATCACCTTCACCTTCTCGGCGAGCCGGGCCGCCCGGGCCGCCGCCGACGCCGGTACGACGCTGCCGCCCCCGCCGCCGGGCCTGGACGGCAGCTCGGTCCGGCTGGTCGCCGGCCCGGGGTCGGCGCAGGTCTGGGCGTCCTCCGCCGGGGCGCCGGCCCTGGTGGTGGGTCGGGCCGTGGCGCCGACCGCGTTCTCCTCCGGCGTCCCGTTCGGCACGGTGCGCGACTACCTGCTGTCCCTGCCCGGGCTGCCGCGGGAGGTGGCGGCGCAGCTGCGCACGTTCACCGCGGACGGCTCCACCCTGCCGCTGCCCGTGCCCGCCGACCGGGTCACCACGTCCTCGGCGCAGGTGGACGGCGTTCCCGCCACGGTGCTGCGGACCCGGGACCGTACGCTCGCCGCCGTGGTCTGGGTGGCCGACGGCACGGTGACCGTCGTGGCCGGCTCGCTGGACCCCGACGAGGTCCTGTCGGTCGCCCGGGAGCTGCGGTGACCGCCTCGGTGGGGAGCGACGCCGCGCGCCGGGAGGCGGCGGACCTGGTCGCCGACCTGGCGCCGGGACCCGCGGTGTGGTGCTCCGGCCTGCGCAAGCGGTACGGCCGGCGGGTCGCCGTCCACGACGTGTCGCTGGAGGTCGGCCGGGGCGACGTGGTCGGGCTGCTCGGCCCGAACGGGGCCGGCAAGACCTCGGTGATCAAGATGCTGCTCGGCCTGGTCCAGCCGGACGCGGGCGAGGTCCTGCTGCTGGGCCGGCCCGGCTCGGACCCGGCCGCCCGGGCCCGGGTCGGCTACCTGCCGGAGCTCTTCCGCTATCAGCAGTGGCTGACCGCGGCCGAGGTGCTGCGCCTGCACGTCCGGCTGTCCGGGATCGAGGTGTCCGAACGGGAGCGGCGGGAGTGCCTGGCCCTGGTCGGCCTGGCCGAGCGGGCCGGCGACCGGGTGGGCGGGTTCTCCAAGGGGATGCAGCAGCGCCTCGGGCTGGCGGTCGCCCTGGTGGCCGAGCCCGAGCTGGTGGTGCTGGACGAGCCGACCAGCGCCCTGGACCCGCTGGGCCGCGTCGACGTCCGGGACATCGTGCTGGACCTGAAGTCCCGGGGCGTCGCGGTGCTGCTCAACTCGCACCTGATCGGCGAGGTCGAGCGGGTCTGCGACCGGGTGGTCATCCTCGACCGGGGCCGGGTCGCCGCCTCCGGCACGCTCGCCGAGCTGCTGGGCCGGCGCGAGCTCCGGCTGCGGCTGACCGACGTCGCCGGGGCCGCCGAGGCGCGGCTGGCCGCGACCGGCAGCGTGGTGGAGCGGGCCGGCGACTGGGTGACCCTGGCGCTGCCGGCCGACGACGACGGGACGGCCGTCCCGGACCTGGTCCGGGACCTGGCCGCGCTCGGCGTACGGGTGCACGCGGTGGAGCCCGCGCGGATCACCCTGGAGGAACGACTGCTCGGCATCCTGCGGGACGGCGCCGCCGCCCGGGACGGAGAGACCCGATGACCACGACCCGGACCGTGCTGACCGTCGCCGCGCTGACGCTGCGCGAGGCGTCCCGCCGGCGGGTGCTGCTCGCCCTCGCCGTGCTCACCGTTGTCCTGCTGGTGCTCAGCGGCTGGGGGTTCTCCCGGCTGGCCGCGGAGTCGCTGACCAGCGGCGAGGCCCGGCTGACCGCCTCCATCCTGCTCAACCTGGTGATGTTCGGCTTCAGCCTCATCGCCGCGCTGGGCACCGCGTTCCTGGCCGGCCCCACGCTGGCCGGCGAGACCGAGTCGGGCATCGCGCTGGCCGTGCTGGCCCGGCCGATCCGCCGGTCGGCCTTCCTGCTGGGCAAGTGGCTGGGCCTGGTGGCGTTCGGCAGCGGCTTCGTGGTCCTGGCCGGCCTCGCCCAGATCCTGGTCGTCCGGGTGACCGTGGACTACTGGCCGCCGCAGCCGGCGGTCGCCCTCGCGCTGCTCGCCGCCCAGGCGACGGTGCTGCTCACCCTCACCGTGCTGCTGTCGACCGCGATCTCGCCGATGGCGTCCGGCGTGGTGGCGGTCGGCCTGTTCTGCACGACCTGGGTGGCCGGGGTGGTCGGCGGCGTCGGGGCGTCGCTGGGCAACGAGGCGGTGGGGCGCGTCGGCAGCGTCTCGCGGATGCTGCTGCCCACCGACGGCCTGTGGCGCGGGGCGATGCACGCCTTCCAGGACCCGTCGGCGCTGGTCGAGTTCGGCGGCGGGTCGGAGGAGGCCGGGGCCTTCCCGTTCCTGAGCATGTCCCCGCTGACGGTCGGCTACCTGGTCTGGGCCGCGGTCTGGGTGGCGATGATCTGGGGGCTGGCCGCGGCGTCCTTCGTCCGCAAGGACCTGTGACGCCCGCCGCCGGCGACCGGCCGGCTCCCCGCCCGGCGCGGTGAGCCGGCAGTCGGTGCCCCGCGCGTGGGGCACCGGGACGCCACGTCCGGGCTATTGCGGCGCCACCGCTGCCGTGGAATGTATGAGCCATGACAATTGCCGGGCGTCCGGAAACGCTGTGGCGCAATCCCGACTTCCTCAAATTCTGGTCGGGTGAGGCGCTGTCGCTGTTCGGCACGCAGGTCACCACCCTGGCATTGCCGCTCACCGCCGTGCTCGTCTTCGAGGCCAGCGAGGAGCAGGTCGGCCTGCTGCGTTTCCTGCAGCTGGTGCCGTACCTTTTCCTGGCCCTGCTGTTCGGGGTGTGGGTCGACCGGAGCCGGCGCCGGCCCATCATGCTGCTGGCGAACACCGCCCGGATGCTGCTGATCGGGCTGGTGCCGCTGCTGTGGCACCACGACCGGCTGTCCATGACCGGCCTGCTGGTGATCGCCTGCCTGGTCGGCGTGTTCTCGGTGCTGTTCGACGTCAGCTGGATGTCGTACGTGCCGACCCTGGTCAGGGACCCCGAGCGGTACGTCGAGGCCAACCAGAAGATGGGCGTGACCCAGTCGACGACCGACGTGGCCGGGCCCGGCGCGGCCGGGGTGCTGATCGGCTGGCTCGGCCCGGCGACCGCGCTGGTCGTGGACGCCGCGTCCTACCTGGCCTCGCTGGCCTGCCTGCTCTGGATCCGCACCCCGGAGCCGGCCCCGCCGCCGGCGGCCGGCCGGCGACACCTCGGCCGGGAGCTGACGGAGGGGGTGCGGTGGGTGTTCGGCGACCGCATCCTGCGCCCGCTGGCGCTGCTGGCCCCGTTCACCAACTTCTCCCTGACCTGCGTGTCCACCCTGTTCCTGATCTACGCCGTACGGGACCAGGGGCTCAGCGCGGCCACGGTCGGCCTCATCTTCTCGGTGTCCTCGGTCGGCGCCCTGGTCGGTGCGCTGGTCTCCCAGGCGCTGCTGCGCCGGTACCGGCTGGGCGTGGTCTACGTGCTCGCGCTGGCCGGGATCTACGCCGGCCCGCTGCTGATCCCGCTGGCCGACGGGCCGCGGCCGGTGCTGATCGGGCTGTTCATGCTGTCCCTGCTGCTCAGCTACTTCGGCGGCGGGCTGTCGAACGTCATCCAGCTCTCGCTCCGCCAGACCCTCACCCCGGCGGCGCTGATGGGCCGGATGAGCGCCGCCTTCCGCACCCTGCTCTTCGGCGGCGGCGCGCTGGGCGGGCTGTGCGCCGGGCTCATCGGCGGGGCCATCGGGCTGCGTGCCGGCCTCGCCGTGGTGGCGGTCTGCTCGGCCGCGATGCTGGTGCCGGTCGCGCTGTCGCCGCTGGTCCGGCTGCGGGCGATGCCGGCCCCGGTGACCGGCCCGACCGCATAGCGCCGCCGGTCGGAATGCCCGGGCGAACCGCGCCGGCGGTCGTGATCAATTGCGGCGCGGGATCCGATTTCGAGGGTTTCCGGGCCGGGTCGCCGTAAATCCCGTGACCTGGCCGGGAGAGAACTCCGACCGGCCGGGGAAATGCTGCGCGGGCCCGGACACCCGCCGCGCGCGGCCGTGTCGGCACGGCTGCCGGAAGGGATTTCTCGTGCACGGGCGGGTGGTGTCGGTGTGTCGCGCCCCCGTCTCCACCGCGGCGACGGAAAGCGAGGGGACATGACGGGAGAGACCCGGCCGGACGTCACGGTCCGGCCGCTGTCCCTGGCGCAGGAGCAGCTCTGGTTCCTGGACCAGCTGGCCCCCGGCGGGACGATCTACAACATCCTGATGGTCTGGCGGCTGCGCGGCCCGCTCCGGGTGGACCTGCTGGGCCGCGCCCTGGACCTGGTGGTGGCGCGGCACGAGGCGCTGCGGGTCACCATCCGCGACGAGGACGGCACGCCGTACCAGGTGGTGGCGCCGGCGGCCGGGGTGCCGCTGCCGGTGACCGACCTGCGGGGGCTGCCCACCGAGGAGCGGGAGCGGCGGGTGCGGGCCGAGATCGAGGCCCGCCGGGCCGAGCCGTACGACCTGGCGACCGGACCGCTGTGCCGCTTCGGGCTGCTGCGGCTGGCCGACGACGAGTACGTCTTCCACCAGGGCTTCCACCACATCGTGACCGACGGCTGGTCGGCCGCGGTGATCAACGCCGAGCTGTCGGCCGCGTACCGGAGCCTGCACGCCGGCACCGAGGTGGTGTTCGCCGACCGCGAGCTGGACTACACCGACTACGCCCGGGCCCAGCGGGAGCGGCTGCGCGGCGACGTGCTCGCCGAGGAGCTGGCGTTCTGGCGGCGCTCGCTGGCCGACCTGCCGGTGCTGGAGCTGCCCGCGGACCGGCCCCGCCGAGGTGACGGCGGCCACCGCGGGGAGAGCCTGATCGCCGCGTTCCCGGCCGACCTGCGGGGCATCGTCCAGCGGCTGGCCGACGACCACCACGCGTCGATGTTCATGGTGTTCGCCGCCGCCCAGGCCCTCGTGCTGAGCCGGTACACCGGCTCGACGGACGTCCCGGTCGGGATCCCGATGCCGGGCCGGCCGGAGCCGGAGCTGGAGGCGGTGGTCGGCATGTTCATCAACATGGCCGTGCTGCGGGCCGACCTGTCCGGGGACCCGACCTTCAGCGAGCTCGTCGACCGGGTCGCCGACGCCACCATGGACCTGTACGAGCACCAGGAGGTGTCGTTCCACCAGGTGGTCGACGCCGTCCAGCCGGTGCGGGACCCGGGCCGGAACCCGCTGTTCCAGGTGAGCCTGCAGCTGCTGGGCCGCGCCACCGCCGGCGAGGACCTGGGTCTCCCCGGGGTCGACGCGGAGTTCGTGCCGCTGACCTCGGCCGGCTCCCGGTTCGACCTCGCGGTGAACATCGTGGACACCGGCTCGTCGCTGCGGGCCGCCGTGGAGTACTCCTCGGACCTGTTCGACCGGTGGCGGATCGAGGCGATGCTCGGCCACCTGGCGGCGGTGCTGCGCAGCGCCGCCGCCGACCCGGGCCGCCCGCTGTCGCGGATCCCGATCGTCGTCGGGGCCGAGGCGCAGCTCCTGCTCGCCGCCGGCCGCGGCGACGTGGCGGGGCTGCCCGACGCGGAGCCGCCGGTCTACGTGCTGGACGCGTCGGGGAACCTGCAGCCCCGCGGGGTGCCCGGCGAGCTGCTGGTCGGCGCCGGGACCGGGACGGGGCCGGACGTGGTGGACGACCCGTTCGTCCCGGGCCGGCGGGTCCGCCGCACCGGCGACCTGGCGCGCTGGACCCCCGACCTGCGGATCGAGCTCGTGCACCGGGCGGGGGAGGAGGCCACCCCGCCGGCCGGGTCCGGCGCGGCCGGCCGGGACGAGCCCCGCACGCCGACCGAGCGGTCCGTCGCCGACATCTTCGGCGCGGTGCTCTCCCTGCCCCGGGTCGGCGCGGAGGACAGCTTCTTCGACGTCGGCGGCAACTCGCTGCAGGCGATGCGCGCGGTCAGCCGGATCAACAAGGGCTTCGGCATCAAGCTCAGCGTCCGGACCCTGTACGGCAACGTGACCGTGCGGGCGGTCTCGGCCGTGGTGGACGAGAAGGTGGGCGGCCCGCCCGCCTGAGGCGGGTCGGCGAATCCATGGCTGATCTCGAGCTCGTCGTCCCGCTCGACCCGGGCGGCACCGCGACCCCGCTGTTCTGCGTGCACGCCGGCTCCGGCTCCGCGTACACCTACCGCGGGCTGGCCCGGCTGCTCGGCGCGGACCGGCCGGTGTACGGCATCGAGGCCCCGGGCTTCGACGGGGACCGGGAGCCGGTCCGGTCGGTGCCCGCGCTGGCCGCCGAGTACGCCGACACGCTGCGGGCGCTCCGGCCGGGCGGCGACGTCCTGCTGCTGGGCTGGTCGCTCGGCGGCATCATCGCCCTCGACGTGGCCCGCCGGCTGGCCGCGGCCGGGTCCCGCGTACCGCGGGTGGTCATGGTGGACGTCAGCGTGCCCCGGGTCGCCGACCTGCCGCCGGAGCGGGAGATCGCCGGCCGGTTCCTGCGCGACATGCTGGCCGCCGTGGGCGCCCCGCCGGACGCCGCGGACCGGGTCGTGGCCGGGCAGCCGGCCGGGGCGACCGCCGGGGAGGTCTTCGGCGCGGCCGCTCGGTGCGGCGCGCTGCCGGCCGAGCTCGACACGGACCTGCTGGCCGAGCGCTACCCGCTGTTCCGGGCGCACGTCGAGGCGTCGTACGGGCACGAGGTGACCGAGCCGTACGACGGTCCGGTGACGCACGTGCTGGCCGCCGGGTCGGCGCCGGGACACCCGCACTGGGACGCCGTGCTGCCCGACCTGACCGAGCACGTCGTGGCCGGTGACCACTACTCGCTCTGGACCGGGGACGGCCTGACCGTATTGGCCGGACTGGTCGGCGCCGCGCTGGCCGGAAACCATTGATGATCGAATAGGGGGAATGCTTGCGTAACACGGTTTTACGGTATCTAATAAAGACAAACCTGCATCAAGCGGGTCATTTCACCGGAGTCAGCACCACAGCTCGCTGACCCGCATGCCCCCACGCACTTCCTGTTCCGGACAGTGCTGTGATCGAGGAGCGCACGACATGCCCTTGGCAACCGATCAGCTGGCAGGAACGTCGACGGCGGAGCTGCTCGACTGCACGCTCCGCGACGGCTCGTACGCCGTGGATTTCCAGTTCGACGAGGAATTCGTGACCAACCTGCTCACCCGGCTCGCCCGGACCCCCGTGTCCAAGGTCGAGGTCGGCCACGGGATCGGCATCGAGGCGGAGCGCACCGGGATCAGGGCCGGCAACATCGACCACCACCGCTGGTGCGAGCTCGCCGGGTCGACGCTGGCCGGCAAGCCGTGGGGCATGTTCGCGCAGCCGGAGTTCACCCGGCCGGAGACGGTGGCCGAGCTGG
Source organism: uncultured Mycobacteriales bacterium (assembly GCA_902805565.1). GTDB lineage: Bacteria > Actinomycetota > Actinomycetes > Mycobacteriales > CADCTP01 > CADCTP01. Next base: position 11,390 of record CADCTP010000192.1, on the reverse strand, counting down.
CCGCGCGCGGGATGTCGTTCGTCCGGGTCGGGATGGAGCCGGACAAGGTCGCCGAGAACCTCGACTACCTGCACCGGATGACGGACCTGTGCGGGCAGGTCTACCTCAACCTGATGAAGTCCGGCGCCACCCCGGTGGAGCGGCTCGTCGACATGCTCGACGGGGTCGGCCCGGCCGTCACCGGCGTCTACGTGGTCGACTCGTACGGCGCGATGCTGCCGGCCGACGTGCACCGCTACGTGACCGCGGTGCGGGAGCGCTTCCCGGTCGTGGGGTTCCACGGCCACGACAACCTGGGCATGGCCTGCATCAACACCCTCACCGCCCTGCAGGCCGGGGCCGCCATCGTGGACGGCACGCTCAACGGCATCGGCCGCGGCTCGGGCAACGCCGCGATCGAGTCGCTGGCCGGGATCATGAAGATGCTCGGGTCCGACCGGTTCGACTACCAGGAACTGGCCCGGCTCGCCGAGTACTGCCGGGTCAACATGGACGTGATCGGCGACGACCGGACGATGCAGGTCCTCGGCGGCGTGATCGGCATCCATTCCGGTTTCTTCCCGCTCGTCGAGGAACTGGCCGCGAAATACCGCACCGATCCGGCCCGGCTCATGGAGACGGCGGTCAGCATCGCCGAGCAGAGCCCGCGCAAGGCCGATTTCCACACCGCGGCGAGCCGGATCGCCGATGAGGCGGGGATGCGGGACCAGGTCCCGGTCTGAACGGGCTCCCGGCCGAGAGGGACGACGAGAGGAACACAGTGCGACTGGCGAGGACGAGTTCGCGGGGAATCGTCGTGGCGTCCCGCGGCGAATGGATCGCGCTGGCGGGCGTCCCCGGATTCCGGGACGTCACCCGGATCGCCGAGGTCGCCGGCCCGCGGCGGCGCGAGCTGGCCGACGCCGTCGAGCGGCTGACCGGCGACCGCCGCGCCGGCGGCCCGGTGCCCGGGCCCGCCGGCACCGTGGTCGATCCCGGCGCCGACATCTGGGGCGCGGGGCTGAACTACCGGCGCCACTCCGAGGACCTCGACGCCCAGCAGCCCCGCTCCGGTCCCGGCTCGTACCTGCGGTCGAGCGGCTGCCTCATCGACGATGGCGGCCACATCGAGCTGCCGGCCCGGTCCGGGCGGGTGACGGCGGAGGCCGAGCTGGGGCTGGTCCTCGGGACCACCGGCAAGGACGTGGCCCGGGCCGACTGGCGGTCCGTCATCGCCGGCGTCACCGCCGTCCTGGACATGACCGCGGAGGACGTCATCCGGGAGAACCCCCGCTACATCCCGTGGGCCAAGGGGTTCGACACCTTCTGCAGCATCGGCCCGGTCCTGGTGACCCTGGACGAGCTGGCCGACGACACCCTCGGGTCGCTCCGCATCGCCACCGTCCGCAACGGCGAGACGATCGCGGCCGGCACCCCGGCCGACATGATGTACGACCTGGGCTACCTCGTGGAGTACTTCACCGCCGGCCGCACGCTCCCGCCCGGCACGGTGATCTGCACCGGCACCCCGGGGGCCGCGGTCATCGAGGACGGCGACACGGTCCAGGCGGTCGTGGAGCACGTCGGCACGCTCACCCATCCGGTCCGGCACGCGGCGCACCGCACCGCGACCGCGGGCCCGGGGGTCAACCAGGCGGCGCGCGCCTGAGCGGCGCGCGACCCGGCCGGCGACAGGAAGAGGCACAGTGGACACTCGGCAGCTCTCCGTCCTCGACGGCATCGACCGTGCCGTGCGCGACCACCCCGACCGCGACGCCCTGCGGACGGCGGACCGGACGATCACCTACCGGGAGTTCGGCGACCTCGCCGACGACGTGGCCCAGCGGCTGGAGGCCGGCACGGCGCCCGGCGAGTTCGTCGGCATCGAGGCCCGGCGCGGCCTGGCGGCGATCGTCGCGATGGCCGGTGCCCTCCGGGCCAGGCGGCCGTTCGTCTTCCTCGACGACCGGGACAGCGTGTCGTCCAACGCGGGCAAGGTCCGGCTGCTGGGCGTCCGGCTGCTGGCCCGGCCCGCCGGCACCGGCGGCCGGGTGGACCTGACCGCGGTGCCGGCGCGGTGGCGCCCCGGTGACGGCGACGGCCGGCCGCCGCCCGGGGCCGCCTTCGCCGACGGCGAACTGGGCTACGCGATCCAGACCTCCGGCTCCACCGGCGAGCCCAAGTGCGTCCTGGTCCGGACGGCCCCGCTGGCCGCGGTGATCCGCGACCACGTCGAGCGGCTGTCCGTCGGCCCGGGGTGCAGCACGCTGCAGTTCGCCCGGCTGACCTTCGACGGGTGCATCACCGAGATCCTCTGGACGCTGACCGCCGGCGCCCGCCTGGTCGTCCTGGACGAGGCCGAGCTGGCGCCCGGACCGGTCCTGCAGGCCACCCTGGAGCGGTACGGGATCACGCACCTGAAGACGACGCCGTTCGCGCTCACGGTGACCGAGCCCACCGGCGGCATGCGGCTGCGGCACGTCGTGAACGGGGGCGGGGCCTGCCGGCCCGCGGTGCTCCGCACGTGGTCGGCGGTGGCCGACTTCCACAACGCGTACGGGCTGACCGAGACCACCGTCTGCAACCTGCTGACCGGGCCGCTGGACCCGGACGACTGCCGGGACTCGGTGCCGCTGGGCGAGCCGGTCGGCGACTGCGGCTACCACCTGCGCGACGTGGACGGGCCGGCCGGCGCGGCCGCGGTGCGGCGCGGCGAGCTGGTCATCACCGGCGACAGCGTGGCGGCCGGCTACCTGACCGAGCACGGCGTGCGGCCGTTCGGCCCGGCCGGTGCGCCCGCCGCCTACCGCACCGGCGACATCGTCGAGCTGCGGGACGGCCGGCTGCACTTCCTGGAGCGGCTGGACCGGCAGGTGAAGGTCCGCGGCTACCGGCTCGACCCCGGCGAGGTCGAGGCGGCGGCGTGCCGGCTCGGTCCGGTCCGGGACGCGGTGGTGCTCGCCGAGGCCCACGACGGCGCGGCCGGCGCCGACCCGGACGCCCTGGTCTGCTACTACCAGGGCGACGTCGATCCCCGGTCGGTGCGCCGGCACCTGGAGGGCGTCCTCGACCCGTACAAGGTCCCGTCGGTGCTGGAACGGGTCGACGCCTTCCCGTACACCCCGAACGGGAAGGTCGACCGGGACGCGCTGGCGGCCCGCCGCCGGGCGGCGTCGGGCGCCCCGGACGGGCCGGCCTCGCCGGGCCAGCAGGTGCTGCGCCTCGTCCGCGGCCTGACCGGGATCGGCGACATCGACCTGGACGACAACTTCTTCGAGGTCGGCGGCGACTCGGCGTCGGCCGTCGTGCTGGTCACCCGGATGCGGGAGCTGGGCTGGGTCGACGCCGGGGTGCGGGACGTGCTGCGGGCGGAGAACCTGCGGGTCCTGGCCGACCAGCTGCGGGAACGGGGCGTGTAGCGCGATGTGCGGCCTGTGCGGGACCTTCGCGCCGGACGGGACCCTGGACCGCGGCGTCGCCGCGGCGATGCAGTCCCGGCTGGTCCACCGCGGTCCGGACGAGACCTACTCGCTGAGCACGCCGGTGCTGTCGATGAAGCTCGGCCGCCTCGGCATGACCGCGCTGCGGGACGGCTGGCAGCCGGCCGAGGACCGCAGCGGCCGGTTCGTGGCCATGACCAACGGCGAGGTCTACAACCACGACGAGCTCCGGTCCCGCCTCGGGGACCCCGGGCGCGGCAACCGGGTCGACGTGGCGGTCATCCCGGAGCTCTTCGCCCGGCACGGACCGGCCGGCCTCGCGCTCGTCGACGGGCAGTTCGCCACCGCGATCCACGACCGGGCCGAGAACACCCTGCACCTGGGCCGGGACCGCTTCGGCATCTGCCCGCTGTACTACACCGTCCTCGGCACCCACGTGCACTTCTGCTCCGAGCTGAAGCCGCTGGTGCGCTCGGTGCCGAGCTCGTGGCGGCTGGACTCCGGCGCCGTCGACCAGTACCTGTCGCTGGGAAACATCGTCGCGCCGCGGACGCTGGTGCACGACGTCTCCGCGGTGCCGCCGGGATGCGTGGTCCGGTTCGGGGCGGACCCCCCGCGGACCGAGCGCTACTGGCGGTACGGCGAGTTCGCGGTCGGGGACGCCGCCGTCCCGGCCGAGGAGATCCGGGCCACCCTGCACGGCTCGGTCCGGGACCGGCTGCGCGCCGACGTGGAGATCGGCGCCTACCTCAGCGGCGGGTTCGACTCGACCACGCTGGTGACCGAGGCGGCCCGGGTGCTGGAGAAGCCGACGCGGACCTTCTCCGTGCTCTTCGACGACGCCGCGCTCGACGAGGGGCGGTTCCAGCGGGAGGTGTCGGAGGCCGTGGGCAGCGAGCACCGGGAGGTGCGCTGCGGCCCGGGCGACGTCGCCGCCGGCTTCGAGGAGATGGTCCGGCACTGCTGCTACCCGCAGCGGGAGACGTACAACGTGGCCGCGCTGATGCTGTCGCGGGAGGTCGGCCTGACCGGGCTCAAGGGCGTGATCTCCGGGGAGGGCGCCGACGAGCTGTTCTTCGGCTACGACTCGTACGCCTTCGACGGCGCCCGCCGGCGACCGCCGGTCAGCCGCGCCGAGAACGAGCAGGCCTGGGGCCGGGCCGACTTCGGCTGGGAGGTCGACTGGGCCAAGCTGGCCCGCCGGCGGGAGCTGTGCCTCACCCCGGTGGCGCTGGCCGCGCTGTCCGGCCACGAGTTCTGGCGGGAGCGGCTCATCCCGTTCGCCGACCGGGAGCTGGCCGGGCTGACCCCGATGCAGCTGCGGTCCATCGCCGACGTGTACGTGCAGCTCAGCGGGCACCTGCTCGGCGACCACGGCGACACGATGCTGATGGCGAACTCGGTCGAGGGCCGCTACCCGTTCCTGGGGAACCCGGTCGTCGAGCTGGCCCTGCGGGTCCCCGACGGCGACAAGGTCGCCGACTTCGAGGGCAAGGCCTGCCTGAAGGCGGCGTACGCCGACCTGGTGCCGCGGCGGGTGGTGGAGCGGGCCAAGCAGGGGTTCACCGCGTACGGGCTGCCGGCGGTGGCCGACGACCGGATGCTCGCGGCCTGGCGGGACCTCGTCGCGGCCAGCGGCGTCTTCCGGCCGGACGCCCTGGCCGCGCTGGGCGCCGACCGCACGCCGGACAAGTGGGACGTCCGGCTGAGCGTGGTCAGCATCAGCATGGTCATCGACGAGCTGGGGCTGCGGTCGTGACCCGCGGCTGGGACGACCTGCTCCGCGGCGAGCGGTGGCGGTCGCCGGACACGCTGTGGGTGGAGGACGGGACCGAGCACGGCTGGGCGGCGGTCGACGAGCTCGCCGCGGCGGTGGAGGCGGCGATCCGCGCCTGCGGCCCGGGCCGGGTGGTCCGGATCCGGTCCGGGTCCAAGCTCGGCTGCTTCGCCGGCCAGCTCGGGGCGTGGCGGGCCGGCCGGGTCGTGGTGGCCGACCACGGCGACCTCGGGCCCGGCGAGCTGGACCTGGTCCGGCCCGACCTCACCCTGGACGTGACGCCCGGGCGGGCGGAGCCGGCGGTGCCGGCGGTGCCGGCCGGGCCGGTCGGGGGTCCGGACCGGCCGCTGCCGGCGGACCGGATCCCGGGGTCGGTGGTCACCGTGAACTTCACCTCCGGCAGCACCGGCAGCCGCAAGGCGGTCGCGGTGACCCGCGGCAACCTGCTGGCGCTGTTCGGCTGCCGCGGCCTGGACGTGCCGGCGCCCGGCGGCCTCACCGCCGGCAGCTTCGCCACCCCGGCGTACGACGGCTGGTGGTTCGACACCTGGCGGACGGTCGCCGCCGGCGGCACCGTGGTCTGCCTGCCCGGCGTCAACGAGGACGTGTTCGCGTGGCCGGAGCTGGCCGGCACGTACGGCATCGACCGGCTGCTGCTGCCGACGGCCGTCGTCGCCGCGCTCGTCGACGCCGTCCCGGACTGCCTCACCGGCATCCCGTGGCTGTTCAGCGGGGGCGAGCAGTTCCAGGTCTCGACGTACCGGCGGGCCCGGGAGGCCGGCCTGACCAACCGGTTCGTCAACCTCTACGGACCGACGGAGGCCACGTTCGCCACCCACAAGCACGAGCTGCCGACGGACCTGGCGGCCGACGTCGTCCCCATCGGGGCACCGCTGGACGGGTGCGCGCAGCGGCTGGACGGGGGCGAGCTGGTGGTCTCCGGACCGCTGGTCTGCCTGGGCTACCTGGCCGGCGGCGCCGTCGCCGAGGAGTTCCGCGGCGAGTTCCGGACCGGCGACCTGGTGCGGGCGGACCCGGCCGGCGACCTGGTGTTCGCCGGCCGGCTGGACAGCCGGATCAAGGTGAACGGGCTGCGGGTGGACGCCGCCGCCCTGGAGCACCGGGTGGCCACCCTGCCGGCCGTGGCCGACTGCCGGGTCGTCCAGGACGAGCGGCTGACGGTCGCCTTCGTGCGGACGCCGGCCGGGGCGTCGGCCGACCCGGCCGTGCGGGACCGGGTCGAGTCGGTCGTGCGGACGTTCTCGCCCGCGATCGGGGTGCGGCTGCTGGACCGCTTCCCGGTGAAGGCCGGCGGGAAGGTCGACGCCGCCGCCCTGATGGACCAGCACCGCGCGACGGACAGGGACGAGGAGCAATGACCGAGATCTCGGTGGGCCTGATCATCGACTGCATGCGGAAGGTGTCCAACCGCGACATCCAGGCGGACACGGACATCTTCTCCGCCGGCGTCGACTCGCTCGCGGTCCTGCGGTGCCGGGCGCTGTTGAAGGCGCAGACCGGCATCAAGGTCCCCGGGCACGTCTTCTTCGGCGGCCGCACCCCGGCCGGCATCGCCGACCTGATCGGAGCCGAGAATGCTGGTCGTTGAGGACAGCCCGCTCTACTCGGCGGAGTTCTTCGCCGTCGGCGACCCGTACGCGTACCTGGGCGGCCTGCGGGAGAACGACCCGGTGTCGATCCACCGCCGCGCCGACGGGTACGAGTTCCACGCGCTGACCCGGTACGCCGACGTGTACGCGGCGTACGTCGACCACGCCCGGCTGAGCTCGTCGTACGGGACGATGATCGACGGGTCGTACCGGCCGCAGAAGGACTCCGCGTCCGGCCGGATGCTCATCGTGGCCGACCAGCCGGAGCACACCGCCATCAAGCGGCCGGTCAAGGCCGGCGGGTTCAACCGGGAGATGCTGGCCCGGACCGGCCGGACCGTCCGGCGCAACATCCGCGCCGCCCTGGAGCAGCTGTCCGTCGGCGACCGGCTGGACTTCAGCACGGTGATCGCGCCGGAGCTGCCGAAGGGGGTCCTGGAGGTCCTCTTCGGCATCGGGCGCGAGGACGCCGCCGCGCTGCTGGACGCGACCCGGACGATGATCGGCTACCGCGACGAGGCGTACGTCGGCGCCTCCCCGCTCGACTCGCTGGTCGACGCCCAGCTGGAGGTCCTCGGCGTCATCGACGACCTGATCGAGCAGCGCCTCGCATCCGGCTCCGCCGAGGACATGATCGGCTTCCTGGCCCGGTGCGTCGCGTCCGGCGAGCTGACCCGCGACGTCGCCGTGCTGAACGGGCTCAACGTCGCCGTCGGCGGCAACGAGACCACCCCGCACACGGCCAGCCTCACCGTCGACACGATCTCCCGCGAGCCGGCCCAGTGGCGCAAGGTGGTCGACGGCGAGGTCTCCAGCGACGTGGCCACCCAGGAGTTCCTGCGCTGGACGACCACCAACAGCTACGTGCAGCGGCTGGCGGTCGCCGACGTCGCCATCGGCGGGTCCGTCATCCCGGCCGGCAGCTTCGTCACCCTGTGGAACATGGCGGCCAACCGGGACCCGGCGGTGTTCGACCGGCCCGACTCCTTCGTCATCGACCGCGCGGACAACAAGCAGCTGGCGTTCGGCGCGGGCGTCCACCGCTGCATCGGCGCGCCGGTGGCCACGCTGGAGATCCAGATGTTCGTCGAGGAGCTGGCGGCCTGGGACAAGGCGTTCGTCGTGACCGGCACGCCGCAGCGGCTGCACTCCAACTTCATGCTGGGGCTGACCGAGCTGCCGGTCGAGGTGGTCAAGGCCGAGGACCTCGGCGCATGACCGGGCCCACCGACCTGGTCGCGGCGTTCCCGGCCGCCGGCGCCGGCGGCTCCACGCTGGAGGAGCTGGAGAAGCTGGCCGCCCGGCGCGGCATGGCGTACGTCGAGCTGGCCAATCCGGCGTCCCTCGAGGCCCTCGCGTCGGGGGAGTGGGAGGCGGCGTCGGTCGACCGGCTGCGGCGGGCGGTGCGGGCGGCCTCGGCCGGCCGGGTCCTGCTGGTCGGGCACTGCATGGGCGGGCTGTCGGCGATCCGGCTGGCGGCCGGTCTCGACCCGCGGCTCGGGGTGCCGGTCAGCCTGCTGGCGGTCAACACGCCGTGCCCGGACGCCGCCGGCCGGATCCCGACGATGTCCGGCTACTCGGACGCCGAGATCGCGGCGGTGCTGGCGCAGGACGGCTTCCCGCAGGAGCTGCTGGACGACGAGGACATGCTGGCCGAGATCGCCGACGGCCTGCGGCACGACGCGACGGTCGCCGACCGGCTCGCCGAGTGGATCGGATCGGCCGGCGACCTGGACACTCTGCACGTGCTGTCGACCCGTGGTGACACCTTCATCCCTCCGGAGCACTGCGTCCCGTGGCACCGGCGGGTGTCCCGGGAGTTCCAGCTGACGATCGCCCCTGGCGGCCACGCGCTCGACCACGAGTCGATCGGGGTCCTCGACCACGCCCTCGACGCCGTCCTCGCCACCGCGCGAGCAGGGGTGGCGTGAGCACGCTGCGCAGGTCGATGGGCGGCACCGTCGGCACCTTCGTGGCGCTGTCCACCATCCTGGGCAGCGGCATGATGATCCTGCCCGGCACGAGCTACCACGAGCTCGGCCGGTCCGCCTGGATACCGTGGGCGGTCGCCGCGGTGTCCGTCGTGCCGCTGCTGTACTGCTACTCCTGGCTGGGCCGGCGGCACCCGTCGGCCTCCGGGGTCGCCCACTACTCCGGGATCGCCCTCGGGCCGTCGGTCGGGCACACCGCCGGGCTGCTGGCCATGCTGGCGCTGGTCGCCGGCATCCCGGCCACGGCCATCACCGGCGGCCGGTACGTCGCGGAGTTCTCCGGCGCCGGCAGCCTGGCCTGGGTGTTCCCGGTGGCCGTCCTGGCCGGCGCCACCCTGGTCGCGTCCGCCGGGGCGACCGTCTCCGGCCGGCTGCAGGTGGGCCTGATCCTCGGCCTGTTCGTCCTGGTCGCCGGCACCGCGGTGGTCGCGCTCGGCTCCGGCGGGCCGGTCGCGCCGAGCGCCGCGCTGCCGGAGCTCGGCGTGCTGGGCGGGGTGCTCACCGCCGTCTACGTCGCCTTCACCGGCTGGGAGACGGTGGCGTTCACCTTCGAGGAGCACAAGCGGCCGGACCTCATCCCGCGCATCTTCGCGGCCTCGTACCTGATCGTGGTGGCGCTGTACGCCCTGCTGCTGCTCGGCCTGTTCGCCGCCGTCGACCCGGGCGAGGAGGCCCTGGAGTCCGCGCCGCTGCTGCTGCTGGCCGAGCGGGCGCTCGGCGACCTGGGCCGCCCGGTCACCGTGCTGCTGGTCGTCGCCTGCATCACCGCCAACGTCGTCGCCTCGGTGCTGGCGCTGTCCCGGCTGGTGTTCGGCATGGCGCGCAGCGGGCACCTGCCGGCCGCGCTGGCCCGGGTGCGGGAGGCCGACCGCAACCCGGTGACGTCCGTGCTGGTCGTCGGCGTGACCCTGACGCTGATCGCGGTCCTCGGGGCCGGCGGCCTGGTCGGCCTGGAGGTGCTGTTCATCCTGTCCGGCGGGATCTACTTCGTGCTGTACGGGGTCGGCGCGGCCTCGTACGCCACGCTGGCCGGCGGCGACCTGGCCCGGGTGGTCAGCGTGCTGTGCGCGGTGACGGTCCTCGCCGTCACGGTCCTGGCCGGGCCGCCGATGTGGCTGTGCTGGGCGCTGTTCGCCGCGGTCTGGCTCGGGATCTCCACCGTCCGCGGCCGGACCCCGACGACCGGGGGCCGGCGTGCCCGACGCTGAGCCGGCCGGCACCGTCCTGTTCCCCGGCGCCGGGTCCTTCGGCGGCGAGTTCACCGCGCTGCTGGACGCGCTGGGGCCCGCCGCCTGGCTGGTCCGGTACCCGGGGCGGCACGGCCGCGACTTCGGGGTCCCGGCGGGCTCCTTCGACGCGCTCGTGCGGGCCTGCGCGGAGCAGGTCAGCCGGCGGGCCCCGGCCGGCGCGGTCCTGGTCGGGCACAGCTTCGGCGCCTACGTGGCGTACGCGACCGCGGTCCGGCTGCGGGCGGCCGGGACCGCGGTGTCGGCGCTGGTGGTGGTGGGCGCGGTCGGGCCCGGGCGGCTGACGGTGCCGGCGGACGCCACCGGCACGCCGGCGGGCGCGGCGGCGTACCTGGACCGGGTGGATCCGACCGTGCTGGCCGGCGCCCCGTCGGACGAGTGGCGGGAGGTCGTCGTCGAGACGACCGTGCAGGACCTGCGGCTGCTGCGGGAGTTCGCCGCCGGCCCGGCCGGCCGGCTGGACCGCCCGATCCGGGCCGCCCGCGGCGAGGCCGACCCGCTGACCTCCGACGCCGGGGTCGGCGAGTGGGCGGACCGCACGGACGGCGGCTTCGCGCTGCGGGTCTTCCCCGGCGGCCACTCCGACCTCCTCCGCTCGCCGGCCGGCGCGTCCTGGCTCCGCGCGGTCCGGGACGGCTGAGGCGCCGGCCGGCGCTTGACAACGCCGGGCCGTTCCCGATCATTGGGCCCTTCATCGGGCGGTCCCAGCGAACCGGGAGTGGTCACATGGCCGAGGTGCTGCTGTTCCACCACGCGCACGGGCTGACGAAGGGGGTCCTCGGCTTCGCCGACGAGCTGCGCCGGGCCGGGCACCGGGTGCACGTCCCCGACCTGTACGACGGGCACGTCTTCGACAGCCTGGAGGACGGCCTGGCGTACGCGCGGCAGGTCGGGTTCGGGGCGGTCCAGGAGCGCGGGGTCCGGGCCGCGGACGGGCTGCCCGCGGAGCTCGTGTACGCCGGGTTCTCCCTCGGGGTGATGGCGGCCCAGCAGCTGGCCCAGACCCGGGCCGGTGCCCGCGGCGCGCTGCTGTTCCACTCCTGCGTGCCGACCGCCGAGTTCGGGACCGGCTGGCCGGCCGGGGTGCCGGTGCAGATCCACGGCATGGCCGCCGACCCGTTCTTCGCCGGCGAGGGCGACATCGACGCCGCGCGGGCGCTGGTGGCGGAGGCGGAGGAGGCCGAGCTGTTCGTGTACCCGGGGGACCAGCACCTGTTCGCCGACCCGGGCCTGCCGTCGTACGACGCCGCGGCCGCGGCCGCGCTCACCGGGCGGGTGCTGGAGTTCCTCGACGGGCGCTGAGCCGGGCGCGGGCCGTTGGGCGCGGCCGGCCCGCGGGGGCGCCG
>CADCTP010000191.1 GCA_902805565.1 uncultured Mycobacteriales bacterium | reverse complement strand
GCGTCGCCGCCCCCACCCGCCGCGGGCCCGGCCGCACCGGCGGCACCGGCGGCACTGGCGGCACCGGCGGCGTCGTACGCCGAGAGATCCTGTGCGTTCTCCCCGTACTTCCGCTCGTAGGCCAGCTCGTTGAGCCGGGCGGTCAGCCGCTCGGCCAGCCGGCGGGAGTTGGCGAACACGATCGTCGAGCGGTGCTGCTCGACCAGGTCGAGCACCCGCTCCTCGACCGCCGGCCAGATCGAGGTCCGCTTCTCCGCCCCCGCCGCGGACCCCCGGACCTCCCCGGTCGGCTCGCCCAGCTGGGACATGTCCTCGACCGGCACGACCACCCTGAGCTCGACGGTCTTCGTGGTCGCCGGCTGCACGACCGTGACGTCCCGGCCGCCGGCCAGGAAGCGGGCGACCTCCTCGACCGGGCGCACCGTCGCCGACAGCCCGACCCGCTGCGCCGGCCGCTCCAGCAGCTCGTCCAGCCGCTCCAGGGTGAGCGCGAGGTGGGCGCCGCGCTTGGTCGAGCAGACCGCGTGGACCTCGTCGATGATCACGGTCCGCACGCCGCGCAGGGTGTCCCGGGCGGCGCTGGTCAGCATGAGGAACAGCGACTCGGGCGTGGTGATGAGGATGTCCGGCGGGCGCCGGGCCAGCAGCCGGCGCTCCTCGGCCGAGGTGTCCCCGGACCGCAGCGCGACCTGGACGTCCGGCTGCGGGAGCCCGAGCCGGGTCGCCGCCTGCCGGATCCCGGCCAGCGGCGACCGCAGGTTGCGCTCGACGTCCACGGCCAGCGCCTTGAGCGGGCTGATGTAGAGCACCCGGCAGCGCGCCTTGGGGTCCTCCGGCACCGGCTCGGCGGCCAGCCGGTCGAGCGACCACAGGAACGCCGCCAGCGTCTTGCCGGACCCGGTCGGCGCCACCACCAGCGTGTGGTCGCCGTCGCCGATGGCCTCCCAGGCCCCGCGCTGGGCCGCCGTCGCCTCCTCGAAGGCGCCGGTGAACCACGCCCGGGTGGCGGGGGAGAAGCGGTCGGCGACGGTCACGCCGACCATCTTGCGCCGCGGGTACGACATTGTCGTTCCGGCGGCTCGGCCCCCCGGACGGACGCTGAGGAATGTCGGGTCCCGGTGTCAGACTGACCGCATGCAGCGCACCCTCTTCGACGCCGAGCACGAGGCGTTCCGGGACACGGTCCGGGCCTTCCTGCAGCGGCACGTCGTCGGCCGGCACGAGCAGTGGGAGAAGGCCGGCATCGTCGACCGCGACGTCTGGGTCGAGGCCGGCAAGCAGGGCCTGCTGGGCACCGACGTGCCGGAGGAGTTCGGCGGCGGCGGGGTGCCGGACTTCCGCTACAACACCGTGCTGGACGAGGAGGTCATCCGGGTCGGTGCCACCGGCCTCGGGTTCGGCCTGCACAACGACATCGTCGGTCCCTACCTGCTGTCCCTGGCCACCGAGGAGCAGAAGCGCCGGTGGCTGCCCGGGTTCTGCTCCGGCGAGACGATCACGGCGATCGCGATGTCCGAGCCGGGCGCCGGCTCGGACCTGCAGCGGATCCGCACCCATGCCCGCCGCGACGGCGGCGACTGGGTGCTGTCGGGGTCGAAGACCTTCATCACCAACGGCATCAACGCCGACCTGGTGCTGGTCGTGGTGCGCACCGACCCGGACGCCGACGGGGCCCGCGGGCTCAGCCTGCTGGCGGTCGAGCGGGGGATGCCGGGCTTCGAGCGCGGCCGCAACCTGGACAAGATCGGGCTCAAGGCGCAGGACACGGCCGAGCTGTTCTTCGACGAGGTCCGGGTGCCGGCGGACAACCTGGTCGGCGTGGAGAACCGCGGCTTCGTGCACCTGATGGAAAACCTGCCGCAGGAGCGGCTGTCGATCGCGGTGGGGGCGGTGGCCGCCTGCGAGGCCGTGCTCGACCTCACCCTGACGTACGTGAAGGAGCGGCAGGCGTTCGGCCGACCGATCGGCTCCTTCCAGCACAACCGGTTCCTGCTGGCCGAGCTGGCCACCCAGACCGCGGTCGCCCGGGCGTACGTGGACGAGTGCGTCCGGCAGCACGGCGCCGGCCGGCTGACCGTCCAGGACGCCGCGATGGCGAAGTGGTGGACCACCGACCTGCAGAACAAGGTCGCCGACGCCTGCCTCCAGCTGCACGGCGGCTACGGCTACATGTCCGAGTACCCGGTGGCCAAGGCCTGGCTGGACGGCCGGGTCCAGTCGATCTACGGCGGCACCAACGAGATCATGAAGGAGATCGTCGGCCGCGGCCTCGGTCTCTAGCCGCCCCCGGTCGGGCCGCCGGGGCCCGCCGGCCCGGTCCGCTGCCACCCGGCCGGCCGTCCTGCGATGATCCCCGGACAACGACGAGGGGGTCGGCATGGGTCGGTACGCCGAGGAGTTCCGTCGCAGCCTGGAGGACCGGGAGGGGTTCTGGCGGGACGCCGCCGCCGGGATCGACTGGGTCGACCCGCCGGAGCGGATCCTCGACGACAGCACCCCGCCGATGTACCGCTGGTTCCCCGACGCCACCCTCAACACCTGCTGGAACGCCCTCGACCGGCACGTGCCGACCCGCGGCGGGCAGACCGCGCTGATCCACGACAGCCCGGTCACCGGCGCGGTCCGGCGCTGGACGTACGCGGAGCTGCGGGACGAGGTGGCCCGGGTCGCCGGCGCGCTGCGCGACCTCGGCGTGGCCAAGGGGGACCGGGTCGTCGTCTACCTGCCGATGATCCCCGAGGCGCTGATGACGATGCTGGCCTGCGCCCGGCTCGGCGCGGTGCACTCGGTGGTCTTCGGCGGGTTCGCCGCGGCCGAGCTGGCCACCCGGATCGGCGACGCCCGGCCGCGGGTGGTGGTGACCGCGTCCTGCGGCGTCGAGGGCAGCCGGGTGCTGCCGTACAAGCCGCTCCTGGACCGGGCGCTCGAGCTGTCCGAGCACGCGCCGGAGCACTGCCTGGTGCTGCAGCGGCCGCAGGTCGCCGCCACCCTGGTCGCCGGTCGGGACGTCGACTGGGCCGAGGCGGTGGCCGCGGCGCGGCCGGCGGAGTGCGTGACCGTCCGGGCCACCGACCCCCTTTACATCCTCTACACCTCCGGCACCACCGGGAAGCCGAAGGGCGTCGTGCGGGACAACGGCGGCCACGCGGTCGCCCTGCACTGGAGCATGTCCGCGGTCTACGGCGTGGCCGCGGGCGAGGTCTTCTGGGCCGCCAGCGACGTCGGCTGGGTGGTCGGCCACTCCTACATCGTGTACGCCCCGCTGCTGGCCGGCTGCACCACCGTGCTGTACGAGGGCAAGCCCGTCGGCACCCCGGACGCCGGCGCGTTCTGGCGGGTGGTGGCCGACCACGGGGTGTCCGTGCTGTTCACCGCGCCGACGGCGTTCCGGGCGATCCGCAAGGAGGACCCGGCCGGCGAGCACCTGGCCCGGTACGACGTGTCCACGCTGCGGGCGCTCTACCTGGCCGGGGAGCGGCTGGACCCGGAGACGTACCGGTGGGCGGCCGAGCTGCTCGGCGTCCCGGTCGTCGACCACTGGTGGCAGACCGAGACCGGCTGGCCGGTCGCGGCGAACCCGCTCGGCCTGGAGGCGCTGCCGACCAAGCCGGGCTCGCCGACGGTGCCGGTGCCGGGCTGGGACGTCCGGGTCCTCGACGCGGAGGGGGCGCCGGTGCCGCCGGGCGTGGACGCCGCGCTGGTGGTGCGGCTGCCGCTGCCGCCGGGCGCGCTGCCGACGCTGTGGCGGGACGACGAGCGGTTCGTCTCCTCCTACCTGTCCCGCCACCCCGGCCACTACCTCACCGGGGACGGCGGCCACCTGGACGCCGACGGCTACCTGTACGTCATGGGCCGCACCGACGACGTCATCAACGTGGCCGGCCACCGGCTGTCCACCGGCTCGATGGAGGAGGTGCTCGCCGGCCACCCGGCGGTGGCCGAGTGCGCGGTCATCGGCGTCGCCGACCAGCTCAAGGGGCAGGTGCCGCGCGGGTTCGTGGTGCTCAAGGCGGGGGTCACCGCCGAGCCGGCCGCGGTCGCCGCCGAGCTGGTGCAGCGGGTCCGGGACGAGATCGGCGCGGTGGCGGCGCTGCGCCGGGTCGACGTGGTGCCGGCGCTGCCGAAGACCCGGTCGGGCAAGATCCTGCGGGCCTCGATGCGGGCCATCGCCGACGGCGTCGAGGCGCCGGTCCCCTCCACCATCGAGGACCCGGCCGTGCTGGAGGCGCTGCGCCCGACCCTGGCTCCCTGACGTCCGGAACCGCAGCCCCGCCGCAGCGGTACGCCCCGATCCCCAGGGGCGTGCCGAACACCCTCCGCACCGGGTCGAGGAGGCCGCCGTGGCGGTCGCGGTCCCGGCCTAGTTGTCGTCGTCCCGGCCGCTGCGGCGGAACTGCTGGATCAGGAAGACCAGCAGCACGATCATGCAGAGCACGAAGCCGATCTCCAGGACCACTCCGAACGGGCCGGTCATCGCTTCCTCGCCGGGATCTCGAACTCGTCGCAGACGGCCCGCCAGACCTGCTTGGCCGGCTCGCCCGCGGCGATCGCCTGCTCGACCGTGCGGCCGCCGAGCCGGGCCAGGACGTGGTCGCGCGCGACCGAGCGGGCGTAGCCCACCCCGAAGTGGTCTTCCATCCGCACCCAGAACTCCGACAGCCGCACGGACCCAGCCTAGGTCGGCCCGCTGTGCGGCCGCCCGGGCAGGGGGTGGCGCCGGACCGGCGTGTCGGCTGCATGATCGAACAGGTGTTCGGCTAGGTTGTCCCCAGCCCGGACCGTGATCCACAGATCCGTCCCGGGGACCGAAATTGTCGGTGGTCCGCTCTAGCGTCTACGCCGACGACAGACCGACCGAACGACTGTGAAGGTGGACCCGATGCCCGCACTCGACCGCGACAAGGCGCTCGACGTCGCGCTCGCCCAGATCGACAAGCAGTTCGGCAAGGGCTCGGTGATGCGTCTCGGCGACGACACGCGCCCGCCGATCCAGGTGATCCCGACCGGGTCCATCGCGCTCGACCTCGCGCTCGGCATCGGTGGCCTGCCCCGCGGCCGGGTCATCGAGATCTACGGCCCGGAGTCCTCCGGCAAGACCACGGTCGCCCTGCACGCGGTGGCCAACGCGCAGGCGACCGGGGGCATCGCCGCGTTCATCGACGCGGAGCACGCGCTGGACCCGGACTACGCCAAGGCGCTCGGCGTCGACACCGACGCCCTGCTGGTCTCCCAGCCGGACACCGGTGAGCAGGCGCTGGAGATCGCCGACATGCTGATCCGGTCCGGCGCGCTGGACGTCATCGTGATCGACTCGGTCGCCGCCCTGGTGCCCCGGGCCGAGATCGAGGGCGAGATGGGCGACAGCCACGTCGGCCTCCAGGCCCGGCTGATGAGCCAGGCGCTGCGGAAGATCACCGGTGCGCTGAGCAACTCCGGCACCACCGCGATCTTCATCAACCAGCTCCGCGAGAAGATCGGCGTGATGTTCGGCTCGCCGGAGACCACGACCGGCGGCAAGGCACTGAAGTTCTACGCGTCGGTCCGCATCGACGTGCGCCGCATCGAGACGCTCAAGGACGGCTCGGAGGCGGTCGGCAACCGGACCCGGGCCAAGGTCGTGAAGAACAAGGTGGCCCCGCCGTTCAAGCAGGCCGAGTTCGACATCGTCTACGGGCAGGGCATCAGCCGCGAGGGCTCGCTGCTCGACGTGGGCGTCGACCAGTCGATCATCCGCAAGTCCGGCGCGTGGTACACGTACGAGGGCGACCAGCTCGGCCAGGGCAAGGAGAACGCGCGCAACTTCCTGCGCGACAACCCCGACCTGGCCGACGAGATCGAGAAGAAGATCAAGGAGAAGCTCGGCATCGGGCCGCGCCTCGACGAGGACGTGGCGGTCCCGGCGCCGGTCGACTTCTGAGCCGTGCCCGTCGATTCCCCGGGCGCCGGATCCCCGTCCGACGCCCGGGCACCCCGATCCGGCCTCTGGTCGTACGACGGGGGCTGGCGGTCCGCTGACGGCGACTCTCCACTCCCGGAGGACCCGCCCCGGCGTCGCCGCCCGCGTGCCGCCGGTGCCGAGGCCCGGCGGGGCGCCGACGGGATGAACCGTCCGTTCGGCGCTCGGCCGGTGGACGAGGACGCGCCGGTGTCGCCCGAGGGCGGCGGGGCCGGTGCGGCGCGTCCGTTCGGCGCCGGGTCCGGCGCCGAGGACGCGGAGGTGCCGGCCGGAGGTGGCGCCGACGGGATGGGGCGTCCGTTCGGTGCCCGTCCTGCTGAGGAGACCGCGGCGCCGGCCGGTCGGCGCCGGGGGGCGGGGCGGTCGTTCGGTGCGGAGGGCTCCGGGCTGTCGTCCCGGCGCCGGGCCGGCGGGCGGCGCCGCTCCGGCGGCGAGCGGCCGGGAGCTCCGGTCGACGGCGCTGGCCGGCTCCTGCCCGATGGCGCCGGCCGGCTTTCGGTCGACGGCGCCGCCGGTCC
>CADCTP010000190.1 GCA_902805565.1 uncultured Mycobacteriales bacterium | reverse complement strand
GGCCCGGGCCAGGACCGCCACGTCGGGCGAGAGCACCGGCTCGGGCGAGGTCGCGCGCTCCAGGTAGGCCAGCCGGCCGCCGTGCTCGCTGGCCGCCACCCGCTCCAGCACGAACGCGTCGACCAGCTGCCCGGCGAACCGGACCCGGACCCGGCAGCCGGGCCGCACGGCCTCGTCCAGCGCGGCCGGGACCAGGTAGTCGAACAGCCGGTCGAGGTGGGCCAGCGGGACGTCCACGACGACCCGGGCCACGGGGTCGCGCGGGGCCGGCTCGCGGACCTCGGGGCGGCGGCGGGGGCGGCGACCCGCGGCGGGAGCGGGAGCGGCCGACGCACCGGGAGCGCCGGCCGCCCCCGCCGTTCCGGTGGTCGCCACGGACCGTGGTCTACCAGACGCCTGCGACGGGTCCGGCGACCGCTCCACCGGGCGACCACTGTGCGTCATTCCTACCCTGGTGCCGGTCGGAGGGCGGGGGTCCCCGATTTCCGAACCCCCATCCGGACCGAGTCGTTACGCGGCCGAGATGAGCGGGCCCGGACGGCCCACGTCCCCGCCCGGGCGGACCCGGACGGGGACGTGGGACGGGCCGTCGGCTCAGCCGAGGACGCGCTTCTTCAGCTCCTCGGCGCGGTCGGTGCGCTCCCAGGACAGGTCCGGCAGCTCCCGGCCGAAGTGCCCGTACGCCGAGGTCTGCGAGTAGATCGGGCGCAGCAGGTCCAGGTCGCGGATGATCGCGGCCGGCCGGAGGTCGAAGACCTCGGTGATGGCCTCCTGGATCTTGTCGTCGGAGGCGACCCCGGTGCCGAAGGTGTCCACGAACAGGCCCACCGGCTCGGCCTTGCCGATCGCGTACGCGATCTGGACCTCGCACTTGGAGGCCAGCCCGGCGGCGACCACGTTCTTGGCGACCCAGCGCATCGCGTACGCCGCGGAGCGGTCGACCTTCGACGGGTCCTTGCCGGAGAACGCCCCGCCGCCGTGCCGCGCGTAGCCGCCGTACGTGTCGACGATGATCTTGCGGCCGGTCAGGCCGGCGTCGCCCATCGGGCCGCCGATCTCGAACCGCCCGGTCGGGTTGACCAGCAGCCGGTAGCCCTCGGTCACGATGTCCAGCCCGGCCAGCTCCGGGTCGACCACGTGCTCCTTGACGTCCGGCTCCAGCAGCGTCTTCAGGTCGATGTCCGCGGCGTGCTGCGAGGACACCACGACGGTGTCCAGGCGGGCCGGCTTGCCGTCCTCGCCGTACTCGATGGTGACCTGGGTCTTGCCGTCGGGCCGCAGGTAGGGGACGGTGCCGTCCTTGCGGACCGCGGTCAGCCGGCGGGCCAGCCGGTGCGCCAGCGCGATCGGCAGCGGCATCAGCTCGGGGGTCTCGTCGCAGGCGAACCCGAACATCAGGCCCTGGTCGCCGGCGCCCTGCTTGGCCAGCTCGTCGACCTCACCCTCCTCGCGGGTGGAGTACGACGAGTCGACGCCCTGGGCGATGTCCGGCGACTGGGAGCCGATGGAGACGCTGACGCCGCAGGACGCCCCGTCGAAGCCCTTCTTCGAGGAGTCGTAGCCGATGGCCAGGACGGTGTCCCGGACGATGGTCGGGATGTCCGCGTAGGCCTCGGTGGTCACCTCACCGGCCACGTGCACCTGGCCGGTGGTGATCAAGGTCTCGACCGCCACCCGGCTGTGCTTGTCCTGACGCAGCAGGGCGTCGAGGATCGCGTCGCTGATCGCGTCGGCGATCTTGTCGGGGTGGCCCTCCGTGACGGACTCGGAGGTGAACAGACGCCGGGACAACGGCACTCCTCTAGCGGGTCGACCTTGCTCGTTGACAGGGTTGTCGGGCGGCAGTCTACCGGCGGCGGCCTGCGTCACCCATGGGTCTTACGCCTGATACCGCCCGCACACCTCGAACGCGGGGCGCCGCGGCTACCGCAGCCGGGCCGCGACGAGGTCCCAGACCGTCGCGGCCAGCGCCGTCTTCGGGCCGGTGGGCACCTCGACCTCGCCGCCGTCGGCGGCCAGCACCACGCCGCCGTTGTCCGGCACCTCGAAGGCCAGCCCGTCGCCGACCGGGTTGACCACCAGCAGGTCCGCGCCCTTGCGGGCCAGCTTGCGCCGGCCGTGCTCCAGCCAGTCGGCCTCGGCGTCGCCGGTCTCGGCGGCGAAGCCGACCACCACCTGTCCCGGCCGGCGGGCGGCCAGCAGGTCCGACAGCACGTCGGCGGTGGCCACCAGCTCGACCGGGGCCGGCGCCCCGCCCGACTTCTTGATCTTGACCGACTCGGCCAGCGCGGGCCGGAAGTCGGCGACGGCGGCCGCCATCACCACCGCGTCCTCGTCGGCGGCGGCGGCCAGCGTCACGTCCCGCAGCTCGGCGGCGGAGGTCACCGGCAGCACGGTCGCCCCGCTCGGGTCGGGCAGGGCCACGTTGGCCGCGACCACGGTGACCTCGGCGCCGCGGGCGGCGGCCACCAGGGCCAGGGCGTACCCCTGCCGGCCGCTGGAGCGGTTGCCGATGAACCGGACCGGGTCCAGCGGCTCGCGGGTGCCGCCGGCGGTGACGAGCACCCGGCGGCCGGCCAGGTCGCGCGGCAGCGCGGCCGGCCGGGCCAGCAGCAGCCGGGCGAGGTCGGCGAGGTCGGCCGGGTCGGGCAGCCGGCCGCGGCCGGTGTCGGCGCCGGTCAGCCGGCCGACGGCCGGGTCGAGCACCACGGTCCCGCGGCCGCGCAGGGTGGCCACGTTGGCCCGGGTCGCCGGGTGCTCCCACATCTCGGTGTGCATCGCCGGGGCCAGCAGCACCGGGCAGCGGGCGGTGAGCAGGACGTTGGTGAGCAGGTCGTCGGCCAGCCCGTGCGCCGCCCGGGCCAGCAGGTCGGCGGTGGCCGGGGCGACCACGACCAGGTCGGCCTCGCGGCCCAGCCGCACGTGCGGGACCTCGTGGGCGCCGGCCCACACGTCGGTGGCGACCGGGTGCCCGGACAGCGCCGCCCAGGTCGCCTCGCCGACGAACCGCAGGGCGCCCTCGGTCGGCACCACCCGCACGTCGTGCCCGGTCTCGGTGAGCCGGCGCACCAGCTCCGCCGCCTTGTACGCCGCGATCCCGCCCGCCACACCGAGGATCACCCTGGGCCGCTCCGTCATGTCGGGAGCCTAGGGCGTGTCCTGTCGCTCGTGGTGGACGCGGGTGGCGTTCAGGTCCGCGTCCGGCGGGCACACGGCCCCGGGACGCGGCGACGGCGGCGCCCCGGTCCGGGGACCGGGACGCCGCCGTCGGCAGCGGGCTGGGGTCGCTACTCCGCGACGGCCTC
The DNA here is from genome assembly GCA_902805565.1 of uncultured Mycobacteriales bacterium. GTDB lineage: Bacteria > Actinomycetota > Actinomycetes > Mycobacteriales > CADCTP01 > CADCTP01. Next base: position 15,638 of record CADCTP010000190.1, on the reverse strand, counting down.
GTGGGTGAGCAGGCCGGCGTTGATCTCGCGGAGGGCGATGGACAGCGGCTTCTCCTGGGGCTGGGTGTCGACCAGCGGGCCGACGTACTCCAGGAGGCCCTCACCGAGCTGGGAGTAGTACGCGTTGATCTGGCGGGCACGCTTGGCCGCGTAGATCACGAGCGCGTACTTCGAGCTGGTGCGCTCCAGCAGCTCGTCGATGGGCGGGTTGGTGATGCCCTCGGGGACCGCGACGGTGCCGGCCAAGTGTTCCTACTTCCTGGACCTGGGAACGGGATCAGCTATCAAGGATACCAACTCGTCGGCCGCACGCTCGACCGAGTCGTTGACGAGCCGCACGTCGAACTCCGACTCCGACGCCAGCTCGATCCGGGCCTGGTCCAGCCGCTCCCGGATCACCTCCTGGGACTCCGTGCCCCGGCCGACCAGCCGGCGCTCCAGCTCCTCGAACGACGGCGGCGCCAGGAAGACGAACTGGGCGTCCGGCATGAGCTTGCGGACCTGCCGCATGCCCTGCAGCTCGATCACCAGGAAGGCCGGCCGGCCCTCGGCGAGCCGCCGGAGCACCGGGCCGCGCGGGGTGCCGTAGATGTTCCCCGCGTACTCGGCGTGCTCCAGCAGCTCGCCGGACTCGATCATGGCCGCGACCTGGTCCCGGCTGACGAAGTGGTATTCCACGCCGTCGGTCTCACCCGGGCGGGGGGCCCGGGTGGTGACCGACGTGGAGACCCACACGTCGGGGTGCCGGCGACGGACCGCGGCCAGCACCGCGTCCTTGCCGACCCCGGACGGGCCGGAGAGCACGGTCAGGCGGGCCTCGGTCGTGCCGGGCGGGTCAGGGCGGAGCGGCACGGGGTCGAGTATGACCTCAGGAGTCCGCAGCACCGAACTCACGCTCGAGCGCCGTGCGCTGCTTCGCGCCGAGGCCGCGCACGCGGCGGGTCGGCGAGATCTCCAGCCGCTCCATGATCTTGGCCGCGCGCGCCTTGCCGACGCCCGGCATGGACTCCAGCACGGCGGAGACGCGCATCTTGCCGATGACGTCGTCGGTGTCGCCCTGCTTGAGGACCTCGTTGATGGAGACCCCGCTCTTCTTGAGGCGCTCCTTCACTTCCGCCCGCGCCTTGCGGGCCGCGGCGGCCTTCTCCAGCGCGGCAGCACGCTGCTCCGGGGTAAGGGGCGGGAGGGGCACCTGGGTTCTCCTCGAACGGGGGTAGGACAGGGGGTGGACGATGTGCGGCAACTTAGCGAGCACGGGCCCCCACGAGCAACGTGGGTGGACCAGGGAAGCGACTAACGGCCCGTTCCGGTCACCGCGGGAGCCCGCACAGTGTGCACGTCCGCCGACAACCGCTGCGCGGCGGTCCGCAACGCCACCCGGTCGGGTCCGGCGGCGAGCACCTCCCGGGAGACCGCCGGCAGCACCAGCGGCAGGGCGGCGCCGAACACGGCCGGCAGATCGGCCGCCCCGGCTCCCTGGGCGCCGAGCCCGGGTGCCAGGATCGGACCGCGGAGATGATCCAGTCGGTGGCCGTGGTCGCGCACGGTCGCCCCGACGACGACGCCCACCGACCCCAGCGGCCGGCCGCTGGCGGCGTTGTCGGCCGCCGCGGCGTCCAGGACGGCCTGGGCGACGGTGCGCCCGTCCGGCCCGACCGCGCGCTGCACGGCGGCGCCCTCCGGGTTGGAGGTCAGCGCGAGCACGAACACGCCCCGCCCGTGCTCCGCCGCGGCGGCCAGCAGCGGCCGCAGCGAGCCGTACCCCAGGAACGGGCTGGCGGTCATCGCGTCGGCGGCCAGCGGCGAGTCCGGGTGCAGGTACGCGTCCGCGTAGCCGGCCGTGGTGGACCCGATGTCGCCGCGCTTGACGTCCAGGACGCTCAGCGCCCCGGTGTCCCGCACGGCGGCCAGCAGCCGCTCCAGCACCGCGATCCCCCGGCTGCCGAACCGCTCGAAGAACGCCGACTGCGGCTTGTACGCCGCCACGCCGTCGCCGAGCGCGTCCACCACCGTCAGGGCGAACCGCTCCAGCCCGGCGACGTCCGCCGAGAGGCCCCAGGAGGCCAGCAGCGGCGGATGGGGATCGATCCCCACCACCAGGGGCCCCCGGGCCGCCACGGCGGCGCTGAGCCGGTCACCGAAGGGCGTCACCAGTCCTCGCCCCCCAGCCGCCACGCGGGCCGGCCGGACCCGGCGCCGACCGACATCGGCGGGGCCGGCCCGGGGTCCGGTGCGGGGGGCGGCGGGGCAGGCCGCTCCTCGCCGGCCGGGCGGTGCGCGTACCCGACGACCTCGCCGACGGAGCCGAAGCCGTGCCCGGCCAGCAGCTCCGACAGCTCCGCCAGCACCCGCACCGGCGCGGACGGGTCGCCGAACACCGCCGTGCCGACGGAGACCGCGCTCGCCCCGGCCAGCAGGAACTCCAGCGCGTCGGCCCCGGTCCGGATCCCGCCGGCGCCGAGGATCGGCACCGCCGGCAGCGCGGCGTGCACCTGCCAGACGCAGCGCACCGCCACCGGCCGGATCGCCGGCCCGGACAGCCCGCCGGTGACGCCGCCCAGCCGCGGCCGCAGCGTGACCGGGTCGATGACCATGCCGAGCAGGGTGTTGATCAGCGTCAGCCCGTCCGCGCCGGCGTCCACGCAGGCCCGGGCGACGGAGACGATGTCGGTGACGTCCGGGGACAGCTTGGCCAGCACCGGGATCCCGGCCGGGGTCTCGGCCCGGACCGCGGCCACCACCCGGGACGCGGCGAGCGGGTCGCAGGCGAAGACCTCACCGCGGCTCTCCACGTTCGGGCAGGAGATGTTGACCTCCAGCGCGACCAGCGCCGGGGCGTCCGCCAGCCGGGCGGCCAGCGCGGCGTAGTCGGCGACCGAGCCGCCGGCGATGCTCACCACCGCCCGGGCCCCGCGCTCGGCCAGCCAGGGCAGGTCGTGGGCGAGGAACGCGGCCACGCCCGGGTTCTGCAGGCCGATGGAGTTGAGCATCCCGCTGGGCGTCTCCGCCATCCGCGGCGTCGGCCGGCCGGCCCGGGGGCGCAGCGTGACCGACTTGGTCACCACCGCCCCGAGCGAGGCCACCGGCGCGAACGGCTCCAGCTCCCGGCCGGCCGCCGCGCACCCCGACGCGGTCAGCACCGGGTTGGGCAGCGCCGCGGCGCCGAGCGACGTGGCGAGGTTCACAGCGCCGCCCCCAGCGTGTCCGCGGGCACCGTGCCGACGTCGTCCCAGCGCACCCGCTCGTGGTCGAACACCGGGCCCTCCACGCAGGACCGGCTCATCCGGGTCACCCCGTCCTCCCCCACCACCGGCAGCACGCAGGTCATGCAGACCCCGATGCCGCAGGCCATCGACTCCTCCACCGCCACCTGGCACGGCAGCCCGTACGACGCCGCGACGGCGCCGACCGCCCGCAGCATCGGCATCGGCCCGCAGGCGTAGACGGCCTGCGCGCCGGTCCGCTCGATCTCGTCCGGCAGCGCGTCGGCGACCGTGCCGCGCCGGCCGTACGAGCCGTCGTCGGTGGTCACCGTGACCGCGCCGGCGGTGCGCTTGGCCTCCAGCTCGCCGAAGATCCGCTCGTGGGTCCCGGCGCCGAGCAGGAACTCCGCCCGGCACTCCCGGGCCCGCAGCGCGTCGGCCAGCGAGAACAGCGGGGCCGAGCCGTACCCGCCGCCGACCAGCAGGCACGGCGTCGGCGCGGACGGCAGCCGGAACGGGGTGCCCAGCGGGCCCACCACGTCCAGTGAGTCCCCCGGCCGGACCGCGGCCAGCCACTCGGTGCCCCGGCCGTGCACGCCGACGACGATCTGCACGGTCCCCGAGTACGCCCCCACCGGGGTCGCCCGGTAGAGCGCGAAGGACCGGCGCAGCAGCATCGACGACAGCGGCCCGCCGACCGACAGGGCGACGAACTGCCCGGGCCGGGACCGCTCGGCGATCCCGCCGGCCGCGATCTCGATCAGGTGGTAGGCCCCGACCCGGCGGCGGGCCAGCACCTCGCCCCGGACCTGGACGGGGGTGGCGCGGATCATGAGTCCCCTCGCAACTGCTCGTGCAGCTCCTGCAGCGACCGCACGCCCACGTCCCCCCGGATCAGCGACTCGATCCCCTGCACGCACGCGGTCATGCCCTGCACCGTGGTGACGCACGGGATGCCGGTGGCGACCGCGGCCGTCCGGATCTCGTACCCGTCGAGCCGGGGACCGGAGTTGCCGGCCGACCCCCACGGGGTGTTGAACACCAGCGCCACCTCGCCGGCCAGGATCCGCTGCACGCAGTCCGGCTCGGCCGGGCCGCCCTGCCGGTACCGCGGCACCACCTCGACCGGCACGCCGTGCCGGCGCAGGGTCAGCGCGGTGCCCTCGGTGGCCAGCACGGTGAAGCCGAGGTCGGCCAGCCGCATCACCGGCAGGACCGCCGCCCGCTTGTCCCGGTTGGCGATGCTCACGAACACCCGGCCGCCCACCGGCAGCGACCCGTACGCCGCCGCCTGCGACTTGGCGAAGGCCGTCCCGAACGCGGAGTCCAGCCCCATCACCTCGCCGGTGGAGCGCATCTCCGGGCCCAGCACGGTGTCCACCCCGGACCCGTCGGCGCGGCGGAACCGGTGGAACGGCAGCACCGCCTCCTTCACCGCCACCGGCGCGTCCGCGGGCAGCTCGCCGCCGTCGCCGGTGCGCGGCAGCAGCCCCTCCGCCCGCAGCCCGGCGACCGTCGCCCCGAGCGCGATCCGGGCCGCCGCCTTGGCCAGCGGGACGGCGGTGGCCTTCGACACGAACGGCACCGTACGGGACGCCCGCGGGTTGGCCTCCAGCACCGACAGCACGCCGTCCTTCAGCGCGTACTGCACGTTGAGCAGGCCGCGGACCCCGATCCGGGAGGCCAGCTCGCCGGTGGCGTGCCGGACGGCGGCGATGTCGCTGGCGCCGAGGGTGATCGGCGGCAGCGCGCACGCCGAGTCGCCGGAGTGGATGCCGGCCTCCTCGATGTGCTCCATCACCCCGCCGAGGAACAGCTCGGTCCCGTCGTACAGCGCGTCCACGTCCAGCTCGACGGCGTCGTCGAGGAACCGGTCGACCAGGACCGGGTGCTCGGTGCGGCCCACCGCGCCGATGTCGGCCAGGTGCCGGACCAGGTAGTCCTGCAGCGCGTCCTCGCCGTACACGATCTCCATGCCGCGGCCGCCGAGCACGTAGGACGGGCGGACCAGCACCGGGTAGCCGATCCGGGCGGCCACCTCCCGCGCCTCGGCGAAGGAGGAGGCCGTGCCGTGCTGCGGCGAGGGCAGCTGCGCCCGCTCCAGCAGCCGGCCGAACTCCTCCCGGTCCTCGGCCAGGTGGATCGCCTCCGGCTGGGTGCCCAGGATCGGCACCCCGGCGTCCTTCAGCCGCTGGGCCAGGCCCAGCGGGGTCTGCCCGCCGAGGGTGCAGATGATCCCGGCGACCGTGCCGGAGCCGCGCTCGGCGCGCACCACCTCCAGGACGTCCTCGCAGGTGAGCGGCTCGAAGTAGAGCCGGTCGGAGGTGTCGTAGTCGGTGGAGACGGTTTCCGGGTTGCAGTTGACCATCACGGTCTCGTAGCCGGCGTCGCGCAGCGCCATCGCCGCGTGCACGCAGGAGTAGTCGAACTCGATGCCCTGCCCGATCCGGTTCGGCCCGGAGCCGAGGATCAGCACCTTCGGCCGGTCCGGCTGGGCGGTGACCTCGGACTCCTCGTCGTACGTCGAGTAGTGGTACGGCGTCGTCGCGGCGAACTCGGCCGCGCAGGTGTCCACGGTCTTGAACACCGGCCGGATCCCGGTCCGCTCCCGCAGCGCCCGGACCCCGGCCTCGCCGGCCAGCTCCGGCCGCAGCGCCGCGACCTGCCGGTCGGACAGGCCGTGCCGCTTGGCCCGGCGCAGCAGCGCCACGTCGAGCGTCGGCGCGTCCCGGACCTCGGCGCCGACCTCGCCGATCAGCGCGACCTGGTCGACGAACCACGGGTCGATGCCGCTGGCCCGGGACACCTCGGCCACCGACGCCCCGGCCCGCAGCGCCCGCTCCACCGTGTAGAGCCGGCCGTCGGTGGGCACCCGCAGGTCGGCCAGCAGCTCGGCGACGTCGGCGGTCGGGTCCGGGGTGGTCCAGAAGCCGGCCGCGGTGGTCTCCATCGACCGCAGCGCCTTGCCCAGCGCCTCGGCGAAGTTCCGGCCGATCGCCATCGCCTCGCCCACGCTCTTCATGTGCGTGGTCAGCTCGGGGTCGGCCCCGGGGAACTTCTCGAACGCGAACCGCGGCACCTTGACCACGACGTAGTCCAGCGCCGGCTCGAACGACGCGGGCGTCTCGCCGGTGATGTCGTTGCGGATCTCGGCCAGCGTGTAGCCGATCGCCAGCTTGGCCGCGATCTTGGCGATCGGGAAGCCGGTCGCCTTGGAGGCCAGCGCGGAGGACCGGGAGACCCGCGGGTTCATCTCGATGACGACCATCCGGCCGGTCCCCGGCTGCACCGCGAACTGGATGTTGCAGCCGCCGGTGTCCACGCCGACCTCGCGCAGCACGGCGATCGCCATGTCCCGCATGGCCTGGTACTCCCGGTCGGTGAGCGTCATCGCCGGGGCGACGGTGACCGAGTCGCCGGTGTGCACGCCCATCGGGTCGACGTTCTCGATGGAGCAGACGACGACCACGTTGTCGTCGCGGTCGCGCATCAGCTCCAGCTCGTACTCCTTCCAGCCCAGGACGCTTTCCTCGACGAGCACCTCGTGCACCGGGCTGGCGGCCAGGCCGGCGACGGCCATCCGGCGCAGCCGCTCCGGGTCGCGGGCCACCCCGGACCCGGCGCCGCCCATCGTGAACGACGGCCGCAGCACCACCGGCAGGCCCAGCTCGTCCGCGGTGGCCAGGACCTCCTCCAGCGACCGGCAGACCGCGCTGCGCGGCACGTCCCCACCGACCTTGCGGACGATCTCCTTGAACCGCTCCCGGTCCTCGCCGCGCTTGATCGCCTCGACGTCGGCGCCGATCAGCCGGGCGCCGTACTTCTCCAGCACGCCGGACTCGGCCAGCTCCATCGCGATGTTCAGCGCGGTCTGCCCGCCCAGGGTGGCCAGCACCGAGTCCGGCCGCTCCCGGTCGATCACCTTGGCCACGAACTCGGCCGTCAGCGGCTCGACGTAGGTGGCGTCGGCGAACTCGGGGTCGGTCATGATCGTGGCCGGGTTGGAGTTGACCAGGCTGACCCGCAGCCCCTCGGCCTTGAGCACCCGGCAGGCCTGGGTGCCGGAGTAGTCGAACTCGCTGGCCTGACCGATGACGATCGGCCCGGAGCCGATCACCAGGACGTGCCGGACGTCCTCGCGCCTAGGCATCACGGCCCCCCGTCGCCGCCGGGCCGTGCGGCCGGCGGGTGCCCATCAGGTCCAGGAAGCGGTCGAAGAGGTGGGCGGCGTCGTGCGGGCCGGCCGCGGCCTCGGGGTGGTACTGGACGCCGAAGGCCGGGCGGTCCAGGCAGCGCAGCCCCTCCACGACGCCGTCGTTGAGGTTCACGTGGCTGACCTCGGCCCGGCCGAACTCCGTCTCCGACACCCGGTCGGTCGGCGCGTCGACGGCGAAGCCGTGGTTGTGCGCGGTGACCTCGACCCGGCCGGTGGCGTTGTCCCGCACCGGCTGGTTGAGGCCGCGGTGGCCGTAGCGCAGCTTGTACGTGCCGAAGCCCAGCGCGCGGCCGAGGATCTGGTTGCCGAAGCAGATCCCGAAGACCGGGACGCCCTCGGCCAGCACCCGGCGGACCGCCTGCACCGGGCCGGCGGTGGCGCCCGGGTCGCCCGGTCCGTTGCTGACGAAGACCCCGTCCGGGTCCAGCGCCAGCAGCTCGTCCGCGGTCGACCAGGCCGGCAGCACGTGGGTCTCGATGCCGCGCCGGGCCAGCAGCTCCGGCGTCATCCGCTTGATCCCGAGGTCCAGCGCGGCCACCCGGCGGCGGGTCGGGCCCACCGCCGCCACCACGTACGGCTCCGGGGTGGAGACCTCGTGGGCGAGGTCGGCGCCGAGCATGCCGGGGGCCGCGCGGACCCGGTCCAGCAGCGCCGCCGGGTCGTCCTCCACCGAGGACAGCCCGACCCGCATCGCCCCGCGCTCGCGCAGGTGCCGGGTCAGCGCGCGGGTGTCCACACCGGACACCCCCACCACCCCGGCGCCCGCCAGCTCGTCCTGCAGCGACCCGGTGGCCCGCCAGGACGACGGCACCCGGGCCGGGTCGCGGACGACGTACCCGGCGACCTGCACCCGGGCGGACTCCCGGTCCTCGGCGTTCACCCCGGTGTTGCCGACGTGCGGGGCGGTCATCACCACCACCTGCCGGTGGTACGACGGGTCGGTGAGGGTCTCCTGGTAGCCGGTCATCCCGGTGGCGAACACCGCCTCGCCGACGGTCTCGCCGACCGCGCCGTACGCCTCGCCGCGGAAGGTCCGGCCGTCCTCCAGCACCAGCAGCGCGGGCGTCACCGGGTCGCCTTCCCGTCCAGGACGGTCGGTTCGCCGCGCAGGAACGTGGCGACCACCCGGGCCGGCAGCTCGCGGCCGGCGTACGGGGTGTTGCGGCTGCGCGACGCCGACGCGGCCGGGTCCGGCGTCCACCGGGCGGCCGGGTCGACCAGGGTCAGCGACGCCGGCGCCCCCACCACCAGGCCGGGCGCCGGCAGCCCGCCGATCCGGGCCGGCGCGGCCGACATCCGCTCGGCCAGCCCGCGCCAGTCCAGCAGCCCGGTCTCCCGCATCGCCAGCACCGCCACCGACAGCGCGGTCTCCAGCCCGAGCATCCCGGGGCGCGCCGCGCCCCACTCGGTCTCCTTGTCCTCCAGCGCGTGCGGCGCGTGGTCGGTGGCGATCGCGTCGATGGTGCCGTCGGCCAGCCCGGCCCGCAGCGCCGCCACGTCCTGCGCGGTGCGCAGCGGCGGGTTGACCTTGTAGACCGGGTCGTAGGTGGCGGCCAGGTCGTCGGTCAGCAGCAGGTGGTGCGGGGTGACCTCGGCGGTCACCCGGGTGCCCTTGGCCTTGGCCCAGCGCAGGATGTCCACCGAGCCCGCCGTGGACACGTGGCACACGTGCAGCCGGGAGCCGACGTGCGCGGCCAGCAGCACGTCGCGGGCGATCATCGCCTCCTCGGCGGCGGCCGGCCAGCCGGTGAGGCCGAGCCGGGCCGCCACGACGCCCTCGTTCATCTGGGCGCCCTCGGTCAGCCGGGGCTCCTCGGCGTGCTGGGCGACCACCCCGCCGAACGCCTTGACGTACTCCAGCGCCCGCCGCATCAGTTGCGGGTCGTGCACCGCCATGCCGTCGTCGGAGAACACCCGGACCCGGGCCGCCGAGTCCGCCATCGCGCCCAGCTCGGCCAGCCGCTCCCCGCGCAGGCCCACGGTCACCGCGCCGACCGGCCGCACGTCCACCAGGCCGGCCTCCCGGCCCAGCCGCCAGACCTGCTCGACGACGCCGGCGGTGTCGGCGACCGGGTCGGTGTTCGCCATCGCGTGCACCGCGGTGTAGCCGCCGAGCGCGGCGGCCCGGGAGCCGGTCTGCACCGTCTCCGCGTCCTCCCGGCCGGGCTCGCGCAGGTGGGTGTGCAGGTCCACCAGGCCGGGCAGGGCGACCAGCCCGGCGGCGTCGAGGACCTGGGCGCCGGCCGCGCTGCCCTCGGCGATCACGCCGTCCGCCACCAGCAGGTCCACCGGGTCGCCGCCGTACGGGGCGACGCCCTTGATCAGCCAGGTGCTCACTGGGCTCCCCCGAGAAGCAGATAGAGGACGGCCATCCGGACGGACACCCCGTTGGAGACCTGTTCGACGATCGTGGAGCGGCGCGGGTCGTCGGCGACCTCGGCCGCGATCTCCATGCCGCGGTTCATCGGCCCGGGGTGCATGACGATCGCGTCGTCGGGCAGCAGGCCCATCCGGTGCCGGTCCAGCCCGTACCGGCGGCTGTACTCGCGCTCGGAGGGGAAGTACGCCTGGCCCATCCGCTCGCGCTGCACCCGCAGCATCATCACCACGTCGGCCTTGGGCAGGGTGGCGTCCAGGTCGTAGGAGACCGCGGCCGGCCACTCCGCCACCCCGACCGGCAGCAGCGTCGGCGGCGCGACCAGGGTGACCTCGGCCCCGAGTGTGTGCAGCAGCAGCACGTTGGAGCGGGCGACCCGGCTGTGCAGCACGTCGCCGACGATCGCGACCCGCAGCCCGTCGACCCGGCCGAGCCGGCGGCGCATCGTGTACGCGTCCAGCAGCGCCTGGGTGGGGTGCTCGTGGGTGCCGTCGCCGGCGTTGAGCACGCTGCCGCGGACCCAGCCGGCGAGCCGGTGCGGGGCGCCGGACATCGCGTGCCGGCAGACCACGGCGTCGGCGCCCATCGCCTCCAGGGTCAGCGCGGTGTCCTTGAGCGACTCGCCCTTGGACACGCTGGAGCCCTTGGCGGAGAACGTCACCACGTCCGCGGACAGCCGCTTGGCGGCCAGCTCGAAGGAGATCCGGGTCCGGGTCGAGTCCTCGAAGAACAGGTTGACCACGGTGCGGCCGCGCAGCGTCGGCAGCTTCTTGACCTCGCGGCCGGCCAGCGCCTCGTCCATCCGGACGGCGGTGTCCAGCACGGTCAGCGCCTCGTCCCGGCTCAGGTCGCCGGCGGAGAGCAGGTGCTTCACCGGGCCGCGACCTCCTGCCGCTCCAGCAGGACCGCGTCCCGGCCGTCGGTCTCGGCCAGCAGCACCCGGACGTTCTCGGCCTGCGAGGTCGGGACGTTCTTGCCGACGTAGTCGGCGCGGATCGGCAGCTCGCGGTGGCCGCGGTCGACCAGCACCGCCAGCTGCACCGCGCGGGGCCGGCCCAGGTCGCGCAGCGCGTCCAGGGCGGCCCGGACGGTCCGGCCGGAGTAGAGGACGTCGTCGACCAGGACGACCAGCTTGCCCTCGACGCCGCCGGGCGGCTCGACGGTGGACTCCAGCGCGCGGACGCCGCGCAGCCGCAGGTCGTCGCGGTGCAGGGTGACGTCCAGGACGCCGACGGGGACCTCGACCCCCTCGAAGGCGTGCACCCGGGCCGCCAGCCGGCGGGCCAGCGGGACGCCGCGGGTCGGGATGCCGAGCACGACGGTGTCCGTCGCGCCGTCGGTCTTCTCGAGGATTTGGTGGGCGATGCGGTCGACGACCCGGGCCACATCCGGGGCGTCCAGGAGCGCACGGCTCAACAGGGACCTCCTTCCCCGCCTCACCGGACGGGTCGTTAAAGGACGTCTGACGGCACCCACCGTAGCAGCGCGACCCCGGATCGAACCGACCCGCGCGTCCGTGCGTGACTGACCGTGTGGGCAGCACTCCGAGCACCGTGTTTGGACCAACAGGTCATCGGGACCTACAGAGGCAGGGCATAGCATCAGCGGGCCGGCGACGCGCCGCAGTCATGCGGCGTCGACCGTCCCGATTTGTGTCACCCGAACGGGTGATTTCCCTCCGCCACGGTTCGTCACGTGGGCTACTAGGGGTGACGGATGGGGACGATCTCCGGCATGCCGGCTTGACCGCGGAGCGTCATTCGGCTTACGGTCACGCTCCGTAGTCGAAGCGCGGGGGGCCAGTCGGATGACAGTACTCGGTGTCGCACCGGAGATGGAGCGCAACGGAATGACCAGCGACTACGCCAGGGCCCTCGGCGCCCGGCTGCGCGCGATCCGCACGCAGCAGGGGCTCTCGCTGCACGGCGTGGAGAAGAAGTCCAAGGGCCGGTGGAAGGCAGTGGTCGTCGGCTCGTACGAGCGGGGCGACCGTGCGGTCACCGTCCAGAAGCTCGCGGAGCTGGCCGACTTCTACGGGGTCCCGGTCAGCGAGCTGCTGCCCGAGGGCCGCGCGGCCTCCTCCGCGACGCCGGCCCAGAAGATCGTGCTGAACCTGGAGCGGCTGTTCCAGCTGCCGCCGGACCAGGTCGGGCCGCTGGCGCGGTACGCGCAGGCGATCCAGAGCCAGCGCGGCGACTACAACAACAAGGTCCTCTCCATCCGCGGCGAGGACCTGCGGTCGCTGTCGATCATCTACGACCTGTCGGAGGGCGAGCTCACCGAGCGGCTCATCGAGTGGGGCGTGCTCGCGCCGGACGCGCGCAGCATCGACCCGGCGCTGGACCGCCGCTCCTCCGACCGCGGTGAGGGCAGCGCCCTGGACCGCCGCTCGGCCGACCGCGGCTGAGCGTCCCGACCGACCGGAGGCCGGCACCCCGTTGGGGGTGCCGGCCTCCGCCGTACGGGCCGGTTGCGCCGGCGGGCCGGCGCTGTCCGGGGCCGGTGCCGCTCCGGGGATCGGCGCTGTCCCGGGCTCGGTGCCGTGCCAGAAGTCGGGTGCTACTCCGGCGGGGCGGGGACGGGCTCCGGGGCCGCGGGCGGGCGCTCGCGCAGCACCCGGCCCAGGATGCCGTTGACGAACCGCGGCGACTCGTCGGTCGACAGCGTCTTGGCCAGCTCGACCGCCTCGTCGATCACCACCGCGTCCGGGACGTCCGCCCGCAGCAGCAGCTCGTACAGCGCCAGCCGGAGCACCGCGCGGTCCACCGGGGGCATCCGGGCCACCGTCCAGCCCTCGGAGTGCTCGCCCAGCACGCGGTCCAGCATCGCCAGGTTGCCGGTGACGCCCTCGACCAGCTCCACGGTGTAGTCCGGGACCGGCGGGTCGGCGTGCGCCAGCCGGTCGGCCAGCGTGGTCACCGCGTCGGTGCCCCGCACGTCGGACTCGTAGAGGACGTCGACGGCGCGCTTGCGGGCCTTGCTCCGTGCCGCCATCAGGTCCGGCCGAGATAGCGCCCGTCGCGGGTGTCCACCTTGACCTTCTCGCCGGTGGTGACGAACAGCGGCACCTGGATCGTCGCGCCGGTCTCCAGCGTCGCGGGCTTGGTGCCGCCGGTGGAGCGGTCGCCCTGCAGGCCCGGGTCGGTGTGCGAGATCAGCAGCTCGACGCTGGTCGGCAGCTCCACGTACAGCGGGACGCCGTCGTGGATCGCCACGACCGCCTCCGTGTTCTCCAGCAGGTAGCCGGCGCCGTCCCCGACCGTGGCGGCCGGCACGGGCACCTGCTCGTACGTGTCGGAGTCCATGAAGACGAAGTCGTCGCCCTCGCGGTAGAGGTAGGTCATCGAGCGCTTGTCGACGGTCGCGGTCTCGACCTTGGTGCCGGCGTTGAACGTGCGGTCGACGACCTTCCCGGACATCACGTTCTTCAGCGTGGTGCGCACGAAGGCGCCACCCTTGCCGGGCTTGACGTGCTGGAACTGGACGACCGACCAGAGCTGGCCGTCCAGGTCGAGCACCAGGCCGTTCTTGAGGTCGTTGGTGGTGGCCACTTCGGCGACAGCTCCGTGCGTTGGTCTCAGAGGACGACGAGGTCCTTGGTGGTGGTGGTCAGCAGATCGGGCTCGGCTCCGGCGCGGACGACGAGGGTGTCCTCGATGCGGACGCCCCCGCGCCCCGGGAGGTAGACCCCCGGCTCGACGGTGACGGCCATCCGATCGACCAGTGTACCGGCGCCGCTCTGGCCGATCGCCGGTGCCTCGTGGATCTCCAGACCGACCCCGTGCCCCAGCCCGTGCGCGAACCGCTCGCCCTGCCCGGCCGCGACGATGACGTCCCGGGCGGCGGCGTCGACCGCCCGGACGTCGGCCCCGACCGCCAGCGCCTCCCGGCCGGCGGCCTGGGCGGCGCGGACCAGGTCGTAGACCTCGCGCTGCCAGTCGGCGGGCTCGCCCAGGACCAGGGTGCGGGTCATGTCGGAGTGGTAGCCGGCGAAGGTGGCGCCGAAGTCCAGCTTGACGAAGTCCCCGGTCTCCAGGACCCGCCCGGTCGGGCGGTGGTGCGGGATCGCCGAGTTCGGCCCGGAGGCGACGATGGTCTCGAACGACGGGCCGTCGGCGCCGTGGTCGAGCATCCGGGACTCCAGGTCCCGGCCGACCTCCCGCTCGGTCCGGCCCGGGCGCAGCCCGCCGTCGGCGACCAGGTCGGCCAGCGCCCGGTCCGCGATCGCGCACGCCTCCCGCAGCGCCGCGACCTCCTCGTCGTCCTTGACCGCGCGCAGCTCCTCGACCGCGCCGCGGACGCTGACCAGCTCGGCGCCGGAGCGCTCGACCAGCACCGCGTGCAGGTCGACGGTGACGTCGTGGGACTCGAAGCCGAGCCGGCGGTGGCCGTCCGCGCCGGCCCGCCGCGCGGTCGCCACCGCGCTGGCCCGCTCGATGAGCAGCTCCACGTCCGGCGCCTGGGCCCCGGCCTGCACCGTGTAGCGGCCGTCGGTGCAGAGCAGGTCCGGGCCGTCGGCCGGCACCAGCAGCACGCCGTTGGAGCCGGTGAAGCCGGTCAGGTAGCGGACGTTGACCAGGCGGGTCACCAGGACGGCGTCCAGCCCGGCCGCCCTCGCCTTGGCCCGCAGCAGGTCCCGGCGCGCGGCAGCAGCAGTCACCCCGCCAACCTACCCGCGCCGGGCGCACCGGGCCGTACCCGCCGGTGCCCCACCGCGCCGGCCCGGTCAGCGGGTGACGGCGGACCAGGCCTCGGCGAGCAGGGCCGGGGACGGGTCGGCCAGGATGCCCGGGCGGGCCAGGCCGTCCAGGACGACGAAGCGCAGCACGGCGCCGCGGGACTTCTTGTCCACCCGCATCGCCGCGTGCAGCTCGTCCCAGCCGGTCCGGTCGTACGTGACCGGCAGGCCGAGCCGGGCCAGCAGCTCCCGGTGCCGGTCGGCGGTCCCGGCGTCCAGCCGGCCGGCGGCGTGGCCGAGGGCGGCCGCGAAGACCAGGCCGACCGCGACCGCGTCGCCGTGCCGGACCCGGTAGTGCTCCCGCTTCTCGATGGCGTGGGCCAGCGTGTGGCCGTAGTTGAGGAACTCCCGCTCGCCGCTCTCCTTCAGGTCCCGGGTGACCACCCCGGCCTTGACCCGGACCGCCCGCTCGACCAGCTCGGCCACCGGCAGCGCCCCGGCACCCGGGCGGTCCGGGCCCGCTTCCAGCCGGTCCAGGATGACCGGGTCGGCGATGAAGCCGCACTTGACGACCTCGGCCAGGCCGGCCCGCAGGTCGGCCGGCGGCAGGGTGCGCAGCGCGGCCAGGTCGCAGAGCACCCCGGCCGGCGGGTGGAACGCGCCGACCAGGTTCTTCCCGGCGGCGACGTCGATGCCGGTCTTGCCGCCGACCGCGGCGTCGACCATGCCCAGCAGGGTGGTCGGCAGGTGCACCACCCGGACGCCGCGCAGCCAGGCCGCGGCGACCCAGCCGGCCAGGTCGGTGGTCGCCCCGCCGCCGAGCCCGACGACGGCGTCGGTCCGGGTGAAGCCGGCCGCGCCCAGCGCGTCCCAGCACTCCCCCGCCACCGCCAGCGTCTTCGCGGCCTCGCCGTCCGGAACCTCGACCGGCAGCACCGCGAGGCCGGCCCCGCGCAGCCGCCCGGCCACCGCGGCCGCCCGCTCCCGCATCGTCGGCGGGTGCAGCACCGCGACCTGGGCCGCCCCGGGCAGCAGGCCGGCCAGCTCGCCGTCCAGGCCCTCCCCCACCACGACCTCGTACGCCCCGGCGCCGGACCCGACCGGCACCCGCACGCTCACCGCCGGCCACGCGCCGGCCGGGTCCCGCCGGCCGGGCCCCGGAGC
>CADCTP010000189.1 GCA_902805565.1 uncultured Mycobacteriales bacterium | reverse complement strand
CGCCGGGCCGGTCCCCCGGCCGGTCACCGGGCCGGTAGGGCTTGTCGCCGTTGGCCAGGAACGACGAGGGCCGGCTGTCCGCCGACGCCACCGGGGCGCCGTCGGACGGGAACCCGCCGGGCCGGACCGCCGGGGTGGACCCGCTGGCCGGGCCGGAGCCGTTGCGCGGCACCGAGGCGGACGAGCCGCCGGCACCCGGACCCCGGGACTCCGGGGGCCGGCCGTCGGCCCGGGACTCCGCGGGCCGCGCGTCGGGAGCCCGCCCCTCGGGCCCGCGCCCGTCCGGCTTCCCCTCGGGGAGCCGACCCTCGGGCCGGCTCTCCGGGGACCGTACGGGTGCCGCCGGGGTGGACCCGGTGGACGGACCGGTCGGGGTCGGACCGGACGCCGAGGCGTCCCTGGCCTGGTCGGCGTCCCTCAGCTCGTTCAGCGCCTCCCGGGGGATGCGCGTGGTCTCGTCGGGGTCGCTGACCCGGGTCTGGAAGCGCGGCTCGCTCATGGGCTATCCCTGCTCGTCGGGCTCGTCCGCGTTGCGGGCCACCGCAACCAGGGTGACGCCGTCGGGGAGGTTCATGAGCCGGACTCCCATCGTCTGCCGCTGGGCCCGGCGGACCTCGCGCGCGCTCGTCCTGATGACGCCGCCGTTGGACGTGATCGCGTAGACCTCGTCCTCCGGTGCGACGGCGAGTGCCCCCACGAGTCCGCCACGGGTGGACACGATACGCGCCGTCAGCACACCCTTGCCTCCGCGACCTTGCTGCGGGTACTCGTCCAGCCGGGTGCGCTTGGCGTAGCCGCCCTCGGTGGCGATCAGCAGCTCGGTCCCCTCGCGGGCGACCTCCATGGCCAGCAGCTCGTCCTCCTCGCCGAACCGCATGCCGATGACGCCGCTGGTGGCGCGGCCCATCGGGCGCAGCGACTCGTCGTCGGCGCGGAACCGGATCGACTGCGCGCGCCGGCTGACCAGCAGCAGGTCGTCGGTCGGCTCGATCAGCGACGCGGCGATGAGCTCGTCGTCCTCGCGCAGGTTGATCGCGACGATGCCGCCGGCGCGGTTGGAGTCGAAGTCGGTGAGCTTGGTCTTCTTCACCAGGCCGCGCTTGGTGGCGAGGATGAGGTACGGGGCGACCTCGTAGTCGCGCAGCTGGATGACCTGCGCGATCCGCTCCTCCGGCTGGAAGGCCAGCAGGTTGGCCACGTGCTGGCCGCGGGCCGCCCGGTTGGCCTCCGGCAGCTCGTACGCCTTCGCCCGGTAGACCCGGCCCTTGTTGGTGAAGAACAGGATCCAGTTGTGGGTCGAGGTGACGAAGAAGTGGGCGACGATGTCGTCCTGCTTCAGCGCCGCGCCCTGGATGCCCTTGCCGCCGCGCTTCTGGGACCGGTAGAGATCGGTCTTGGTGCGCTTCGCGTAGCCGGTGCGCGTGATCGTGACGACCACGTCCTCCATGGCGATGAGGTCTTCCATGGAGACGTCGCCGTCGTGCGGGACCAGCCGGGTGCGCCGCTCGTCGCCGTACTTCTCGGTGATCTCGGCGAGCTCGTCGCGGATGATCTCGCGCTGCCGGGTCTCGCTGGCCAGGATCGCGTTGAGCTCGGCGATCCTCGCCTCCAGCTCGGCGAACTCGTCGATCAGCCGCTGCCGCTCCAGCGCGGCCAGCCGGCGCAGCTGCATGTCCAGGATCGCGGTCGCCTGGACCTCGTCGATGTCCAGCAGCTGCATCAGGCCGCCGCGGGCGGCGTCCGCCGACTCGCTGGCCCGGATCAGCGCGATCACGGCGTCGAGCTGGTCGATCGCCTTGAGCAGCGCGCGCAGGATGTGGGCGCGCTCCTCGGCCCGGCGCAGCCGGAACCGGGTCCGCCGGACGATGACCTCGATCTGGTGGATCACGTAGTGCCGGACGAACTGGTCCAGCCGCAGCGTGCGCGGCACCCCGTCCACCAGGGCCAGCATGTTGGCGCCGAACGTGGTCTGCAGCTGGGTGTGCTTGTAGAGGTTGTTCAGCACGACCTTGGCCACGGCGTCCCGGCGCAGCGTGATGACCAGCCGGCGGCCGATCCGGTCGGACGACTCGTCGGCGATCTCGCTGATGCCGGCGAGCCGGCCGTCCCGGACGGCGTCGGCGATCGCCTCGGCGAGGTTGTCCGGGTTGACCTGGTACGGCAGCTCGGTGACGACGAGCTGGGTGCGCCCGCGGGCGTCCTCCTCGACCGTGACCACGGCCCGCATCCGGATCGAGCCGCGGCCGGTCCGGTACGCGTCCTCGATCCCGTCCCGGCCGACGATCAGCCCGTGGGTCGGGAAGTCCGGGCCCTTGATCCGCTCCATCAGCGCGGCCAGCAGCTCGTCGTCGTCGGCGTCGGGGTGGTCCAGGGCCCAGGTGACGCCGTCCGCGACCTCGCGGAGGTTGTGCGGCGGGATGTTCGTCGCCATCCCGACCGCGATCCCGGACCCGCCGTTGACCAGCAGGTTGGGGAAGCGGGCCGGCAGCACGTCCGGCTCGGTCGTGTTGCCGTCGTACGTCGGGCTGAAGTCGACGGTGTCCTCGTCGATGTTCCGCAGCAGCTCCATGGCCAGCGGGGTCAGCCGGGACTCCGTGTAGCGCATGGCCGCGGCGGGGTCGTTGCCCGGCGAGCCGAAGTTGCCCTGGCCGTCCACCAGCAGCGCCCGCAGCGACCACGGCTGGGCCATCCGGACCAGGGTGTCGTAGATCGCGGTGTCGCCGTGCGGGTGGTAGTTACCCATGACGTCACCCACGACCCGGGCGCACTTCACGTACGGCCGGTCCGGGCGGAAGCCCGAGTCGAACATGCCGTACAGGATCTTGCGGTGGACGGGCTTGAGGCCGTCCCGGACGTCGGGCAGCGCGCGGCCGACGATCACCGACATGGCGTAGTCGATGTACGACCGCTGCATCTCGATCTGGATGTCGACCGGCTCGACCCGGTCGCCACCGCCCGGCGGCGGAGGGGTGGTCACGTCGACCACGCGGTCACGGTCCTCTCAGGTAGTGGGGGCGGACTGGGTCAGATGTCGAGGAAGCGGACGTCCTTGGCGTTGCGGATGATGAAGCTCCGCCGCGCCTCGACGTCCTCCCCCATCAAGACGCTGAACAGCTCGTCCGCCGTTGCCGCGTCGTCCAGGGTCACCTGCATGAGCACCCGGCTGGCCGGGTCCATGGTGGTCTCCCACAGCTCCTTCGCGTTCATCTCACCGAGGCCCTTGTAACGCTGGACCGAGCCTTCCTTCGGCAGCTTCTTGCCGGCCTGCAGCCCGGTCGCGATGACCCCGTCCCGCTCACGGTCGGAGTACACGTAGTCCGGGGTGTCCCGCAGCCACTTGATCTTGTAGAGCGGCGGCTGGCCCAGGTAGACGTGGCCGGCCTCGACCAGCGGCCGCATGAACCGGAACAGCAGCGTGAGCAGCAGGGTCCGGATGTGCTGACCGTCGACGTCGGCGTCGGCCATCAGGACGATCTTGTGATAACGAAGCTTGGTCAGGTCGAACTCGTCGTGGATGCCGGTGCCCAGCGCGGTGATCAGCGACTGGACCTCGTTGTTCTTGAGGACCCGGTCGATCCGGGCCTTCTCGACGTTGATGATCTTGCCACGGATCGGCAGGATCGCCTGGAACATCGAGTCCCGGCCGGACTTGGCCGAGCCGCCGGCGCTGTCGCCCTCGACGATGTAGAGCTCGGAGCGCTCCGGGTCGGTGGACCGGCAGTCGGCCAGCTTGCCCGGCAGCGACCCGACGTCCAGCAGGCCCTTGCGCCGGGCCAGCTTGCGGGCCTCCTGGGCGGCCTTGCGGGCCCGGGCGGCGGACGAGGCCTTGGTGATGATCGTGCGGGCCTCGGCCGGGTTGCGCTCCAGCCAGTCGGCGAAGGAGTCGTTGACCGCCTTCTGCACGAAGGTCTTCGCCTCGGTGTTGCCGAGCTTGGTCTTGGTCTGGCCCTCGAACTGCGGGTTCGCCAGCTTCACGGAGATGATGGCGGCCAGCCCCTCCCGGATGTCGTCCCCGGTGAGGTTGTCCTCCTTCTCCTTGAGCAGCTTCTTGTCCCGCGCGTACTTGTTGACCAGGCCGGTCAGCGCGGCGCGGAAGCCCTCCTCGTGGGTGCCGCCCTCGTGCGTGTTGATCGTGTTGGCGAAGGTGTAGACCGACTCCGCGTACGTCCCGTTCCACTGCATCGCGATCTCGACCGCGATGCCCGGTCCGTCGGCGTCGAAGCCGATGACCGACTTGTGGATGGCTTCCTTGGTCGCGTTGAGGTGGCGGACGAAGTCCTCGATGCCGCCGGCGTAGTTGTACGTGACCTCGCGCGGCGTCTGGTCGCGCTCGTCGCGCAACGTGATCGACAGACCGCGGTTGAGGAAGGCCATCTCCTGCAGCCGGCGGGAGAGGGTCTCGAACGAGTACGTGATCGTCTCGAAGATGTCCGGGTCGGCCCAGAACGTGACCGTGCTGCCGTGCTTGCGGGTCGGGGCGCCCTTGACCAGCTGCCCCGGCCGGCTGCGCAGGTATTCCTGGTTCCACGTGAATCCGTCGCGCTTGATCTCGACGGTCAGCTTGGTGGACAGCGCGTTGACGACGGCCGCGCCGACGCCGTGCAGACCGCCGGACACCGCGTACGACTTGCCGTCGAACTTGCCGCCGGCGTGCAGCGTGGTGAGCACGACCTCGACGGCCGGGCGCTTCTCCACCGGGTGCTGGTCGACCGGGATGCCGCGGCCGTTGTCCTGCACCCGTACGCCGCCGTCGGCCAGCAGCGTGACCACGATCGTGTCGCAGACGCCGGCCAGCGCCTCGTCCACGGAGTTGTCGACGATCTCCTGGACCAGGTGGTGGAGCCCCCGCTCCCCGGTGGAGCCGATGTACATTCCGGGGCGCTTGCGGACCGCTTCCAGACCCTCGAGAACCGTGATCGAGCTCGCGCTGTAGTCGGCCTGCTGTGCCTTGGGAGCCACGCGCGCTCGCTTTCTCCCGCCGGGGCTCGGCGGGACCTGGGGGTCGGCACGCGCGCGGCGGCTCGGGCCGGCAGGACGCTGGATCAGCGCCGTGGGCCGCTGGAGCCGCCGCACGCGGATGAATCAGGTCGAGTCTACCGTGACGGCCTGACAGGACAGGCCATCGCTGCCACCTGACACGGCAGCAGCCCGGCGAACACGTCCCGTCGATGGTCCCCTACATGCACCCAGGGCCCCGCGGGGCGTCACGGGCTGCTGAGCGGTCCGGGTGGCAGGGTGGTGCCCATGGCGCTCACCTGGTCCGGAACCGGCCGCGGCACCGTTGTCCTGCTGCACGGGATGATGTCGCTCGCGCACACCTGGTGGCGGATCGGGCCGGCGCTGGCGGAGCGCGGCTGGGACGTCACCGCGCTGGACCTGGCCGCGCACGGCGGCAACCGGCTCGACCGGCCGCTGGACACCGCCGCGCTGGTCGACAGCGTCACCGCGCGGCTGCCCGGGCCGGTGGACCTGCTGGTCGGGCACAGCATGGGCGCCGCCACCGCCGCCGCGCTGGCCGCCCGGCAGCCGTCGTACGCGCGGGCGCTGGTGCTGGAGGACCCGCCCGGCGGCCAGGCCGGCCGGGGCCCCGAGCTGGCCCGCGGGGTCGAGCTCGACGCCGGCGCCGACCGCGGCCGGCTGCTCGAGCGGTCCCGGCGGGAGCACCCGGCCTGGGCGCCGGAGGACGTCGAGTACGACGTGGTCGGCATCGAGGAGGCCGACGCGGCGTCCGTCGCGGCCGGGCTGCGGTCCGGGCTCGGCGCCTGGGACACCCCCGCGCTGGTCGCCGCGGCATCCGTACCGGTGCTGCTGCTCGCGGCCGGCGGGGAGGGGACGGCGCTGATCGGGGCGGCCCGGGACGGCGTACGGGCGGCGCTGCCGGCGGACCGGTTCGTCGAGCTGCCCGGCGGGCACTGCCTGCACCGGGACCTGCCGGACCGGTGGCTGGCCGAGGTGGACGCGTTCACCGCGGCGGTGCTCTGAACGCCGTCCGCCGGGGTGGGCCGGTGGGCCGGACGCGACCTGCCCCGGGTCAGCCGTAGGTGTCGCGGGGGCCGCGGCCGGCGACGCGGCGGGGCCCCTTGCTCCAGGTCGGGGCGGTGGGGCCGTGGATGCGGATGCGGGTGACGACCTCCGGCCCGAGCTCGGCCCGGATGCGGGTCATCAGCGTCGGTAGCATCCCGCGCAGCTGCATCGCCCAGGCCGTCGACTCGGCGGCCAGGGTCAGCTCGCCGTCCCGCAGGCTCACCGGCTGGCAGCGGGCGGCCAGCTCCGCACCGACGATCCGGTCCCAGGCCGACAGCACGGTGGCCGAGGCGGTGGTCGCCTCCCAACCCCGGTCGGACACCATCCGCTTGATCATCGACCCGAACGGCTGCGGGTCCCGTACGTCCGGGCCCGCGCCGGAGTAGCCCCCGCGGCGCTCCTCCGACCCGCCCCGCCGCCGGGGCCGGCGACTGGGCCGGACCGGCGCGCGCCGGGACGCCG
>CADCTP010000188.1 GCA_902805565.1 uncultured Mycobacteriales bacterium | reverse complement strand
GTCCCGGCGCCGGCCAGCGCCGACCGCAGCGGCCCGGCCCGGCGCCGGGCGTCGCGTACCGACAGCGGCAGCGGCGACCAGCCGGCCAGCCGGCCCAGCTCGACCACCGGCGGCGCGACCGGGGAGTCCCGCAGCACCTCGGCCGGCGGGCCGGACACCGCGCGGCCGGCGCCGGTCAGCAGGACCAGGCGGTCGGCGTACTGGGCCACCCGCTCCAGCCGGTGCTCGGCCACCACCACGGTCGTGCCCAGGTCGTGCACCAGCCGGGTGATCGCGGCGAGCACGTCCTCGGCCGCGGTCGGGTCCAGCGCCGAGGTCGGCTCGTCGAGCACGAGCACCGCCGGGTGCGCGGTCAGCGCGGCGCCGATCGCCACCCGCTGCTGCTGCCCGCCGGACAGCGTCCGCAGCGGCCGGCGGCGCAGGTCGGCGATGCCCAGCAGGTCCAGCGTCTCCTCCACCCGCTTGCGCATGGCGGCCGGCGGGACCGCGAGCTGCTCCATCGTGTACGCCAGCTCGTCCTCGACGGTGTCGGTGACGAACCCGGCCAGCGGGTCCTGGCCGACCACGCCGACGACGTGGGCCAGCTCGCGCGGCGGCGCCGTCCGGGTGTCCAGGCCGGCCACCGTGACCCGGCCGGCCAGCCGGCCGCCGGTGAAGTGCGGCACCAGCCCGTTGACCGCGCCGAGCAGCGAGGACTTGCCGGCCCCGGTACGCCCGGCGACCAGGCACAGCTCGCCCTCCTCCACGGTCAGCGACAGGTCGGCCAGCACCGGCGCGGCCGCCCCGGCGTAGGTGACGGTGACGGCGTCGAAGACGATCACGCGCGCACCAGGGCCGGCTGGGGCGCGGCGACCAGCGGGAGCACCGCGACCAGCACGCCGAGCGCGCCGACCAGCGGCAGCCCCGGCCAGGTCAGCGGTTCCAGCGAGGGGTAGAGGTTGCGCGGGTCCACCCGGGAGGTGAGGACCAGCACCGCCGCCGCGGCCAGCCCGCTGCCGGCGACCAGCGTCTCCGGCAGCTGCCAGGGGTCGGGGCGGTAGACGCTGCGGTGCACCCGGCGGCCGGCCAGCGGCAGCCCGACCCCGGCCACCAGCAGCCCGCCGAGCAGCATGGGCAGGCCCAGCCAGCCCGGGGTGGTGCCGTCGAGCAGGCCGTACACGCCGACGCACACGCCGAGCAGGCCGGCGATCACCAGCCCGCCGGTGAGCCGGCGCGGCCCCTCGCCGCCGCGGCCGTAGCCCCGGGAGTCCATCGCCGCGGCCAGCGCCAGCGACCGGTCCAGCGCGTCCACCAGCACCGGCATGGCGATCCCGCGCAGCGCCCGCAGCCCGCGCCGCCGGCCGCCGCGCAGCGCCCGGGCCCGGCGCACCCGCAGGACGCTCTCCACCAGCTGCGGGGCGACCGACAGGGCGACGACCACCGCCGTGCCCACCTCGTACAGGGCGTTGGGGACGGCCTTGAGCATCCGCTTGGGGTCGGCCAGCGCGTTCGCCGCACCGAGGCAGATCAGCATGGCGGCCAGTCGCATCCCGTCGTAGAGCCCGCCGAGCAGGTGCTCGGCGGTCACCGGGCCGAACAGGGTGATGCCGGCGACCCGCCCCGGCAGCGGTACCTCCGGCAGGTCGACCAGCACGTGCCCGGCCGCGCCGCTGCCGAACACGATCCGGAACAGCACCCGGGACAGCACCACGAAGACGCCGGCCCACAGGTAGAACTTGAACGCGAACGCCCAGGGGGCGTCGCCGCGCCGGCCGGCGACCACCAGGCCGGCGACGGCGACGATCAGGGCCAGCAGGAGCGGGTTCGTGGTGCGGCTGGCGGCCGCGGCCAGGCCCAGTGCCCACAGCCACCACGCCCCCGGGTGCAGGGCGCGGGGCAGCTGGGACACGGGGCCCAGTCTCCTACGGGGCGGTGGCGGTCGGTTTCGTGCCGGCGCCGAACGACCAGCCCTCCACCTTGCCCGGGGCCGGGTTGAAGCTGCCGGCCCCGGTCGTGCTGTACGTCCAGGCGCCACCGCGCGAGGCGTGCCAGTAGGACCAGTACGCCGTCGACGGCGCGCCGTTGCACGGGTTCGGCTTCACGTTGATCTGGCAGACGAAGCCGGGCATCCGCGGCACGAAGGAGTACGTGAAGCCGGCGCCGGTCAGCGCGGCCAGGCCGCTGGCCGGGTCGCCGGGGGCGCACATCGTCTGCACGCCACCGCCGAGCGAGCCGAAGTTGACCACGACGGTGACGCCGCTGGTGCCGGAGCAGACCGCGGCGGTCGCGGGCGGTGCGGTGGCGACGGCGAGGCCGGCCGCGGTCGCGGTGCTGACCGCGACGGCGAGCACGGCCCGGCGCAGCCGGGAGGGGAAACGCATGTGCGGGGTCCTCTCTGGACGGGACAGGGGTACGGCCGGCCGCCGGGGTCCGGCGGCCCGGCGGATCAGCAGGCGAGCACCGGGGCACCCGGCCGGGAGCCGGCGGCGGTCAGCCGGGACAGCCCCACCCCGGTCAGGCCGAGCACGCCCTGCGCGGTGGCCCGGGCGGTGGTGGCGGGGTCCGCGCCGGTGGCGTCGAACGGGATCGCGCCGCGGTCGGCGACCGCGCCGGCGCACCGGACCTGCAGCTTCGCCAGGTAGAGACCGGCCTTCAGCGCCGGCAGCACCCGGCGGGCGTCGGCGAAGGCCTGCCCGGCCACGCCGGTGCTGTTGGCGTTCGGGGTGCCGGTGCCGTCCCCGGCCGCCAGCCCGCCGCCGGGCTGCTGCTTCGACGCCAGCCAGGCGACGCCGCGGTGGGCGGCGGTGCCGCGGCCGGCCGAGCGCAGCGCCTGCACGGCCAGCGCGGTCGCGTCCACGTCGCCGACGCACGGGGTGAGCTCGAAGGTGATCGGCACCCCGCCGTCCGCGCACTGCTGGCCGGCCAGGTACGCCGACGCGCTCGCCGGCGCCTTCGCCGCGGTCCGGTTCAGCGCCAGGATCGCGTACGACTGGCCGAAGGCGTTGCTGAAGTCGCCGAACGCGGACCGGTCGGTGAACCGGCCGGACGGGGTGAGCAGCGAGCGCAGCCGGGCCGGCAGGTCGACCCCGCCGAACGACCTCGGGTCCGCCCGGCGGACCTGGGCGGCCAGCAGCAGCTTGGCGGTCGCGCCCGAGTACGCCTCGTCGCCGCCGTCGCCGATGTAGGCGGTGACGTTCTCCGGCCGGGCCAGCCAGGCGGTCGCCCGGGCCGCGGCGTCGTCGGCCACCTTGGCGGCCGCGAACGCGAACACCGCGTCGATGGTCAGCCCCTGGTCGGGGTAGCCGACGCCGCCGAAGCTGGTCTCCAGGTGGTCGCCGTCGACGAGCTGGCGGGCCAGCCAGCCGGCGGCGGCGTCGTCGGGGAGCAGGGTGCGGGGGGCGGCGGGGGCCGCCGGCGCGGCGGACGCGGTCCCGGCGAGCGGGACCAGCGCGAGCGTGACGGCGGTGAGCAGGGCGGCGAAGCGGGAAGCCATCCGGTGAGGGCCTTTCCGGCCCGGCACGACGGCGACCGCGCACCGGGGCACGCTGGACGCGTGCCGCACCGGCGACCGGACTCCGTCCCGCGGACCACGACGGGAGAGGGAGAGCGACGCGGCCGCAGGCATTCGGGCTCGCCGCCCGGGGGCGGCACCACCGTTGCGGGTCAGCGCCGGGATCTCACCGGACTTCCCCTGCGGTCGCGCGGATGAAGTTGTCCAACCTTCCGGAGTCTCGCCCCGCGTCCCGGCCCTGTCAATCGTCCTGGGAGACCGTACGGATGGCGCTGATCACCTGGTCCGGCGCGTCGGTGGGGATCTCGTGGCCGCTCTCCGGCACGGTGACCAGCCGCCCGGCGGTGGACAGCGCGGCCAGCCGGCGCTGCGCGGACCGCCAGTCGGCCGGTGCGTCGTGCCGCTCCAGGACGGCCAGCGGGAGGTCGCCGAGCGCGCCCGGCCGGCCGGCGGCGGCGGCCGCCTGCCGCTGCACCGCGGCCAGGTCCAGCCCCTCGGCGCCCATCGGGACCGGGGCGCCGGGGGGCACCCCCACCGCCCGGTGCACCCCGAACCCGGGCTCCACCCCGTCCAGGGTGACCACGGCGCGGACGCGGTCCGGGTGCCGGGCCGCGAAGTGCAGCACCGGGTAGCTGCCGAAGGAGTGCCCGACCAGCACCACCGGCGCGGCCGGGTCGGCCCGGTCCACCACCGCGGCCAGCTCCCGGTCCAGGTCCTCGGCGTCCCGGCCGGTCCGGGACGGGGCCGGGCTGTCCCCGGCGCCCGGCCGGTCGAACCGGCAGCGCCGCCGGTCGTCGCCCAGCCGGGTCATCACCGCGTTGAACGACGCCGAGCTGGCCCGGTCGCCGATCCCGTGCACCAGCACCACCGCCGGCCCGGCCGTCCCGGCGCAGTCGACCCGCTGCCGCTGGCCGGCCGCGTCGACCTCGACCCCCATCGGGTCCCGGCCGCAGGCGACGATCACGAGGACCAGGGCGAGCAGGACCGGCACCGTACGACGCACGGCCGCAGTGTTGCAGGCGGGGCTGACCGGGTTGGCCAGATCTTGGGTGTTCCTTTACGATGGCGCGCAGTCGAGGGGAGTACTCCCACGCGTCGACCCGGTCAGTACGGAGCCCAACGGTGGGCGCCTCGGGCGGCGGCACCGGTCCCGGTGTGGAGGAGACCTCGGTCAGCTATCCGTACCTGACCGAGGGGAACCCCACTTCATGTCCGTCGGCACGCCCACGCTGTGGGCCGTCACCATCGCGGCCGTCCTGGTGCTGATCGCGGTGGACTTCGTGCTCACCCGCAGACCGCACGAGGTCTCCCTGCGGGAGGCCGGCCTGTGGTCCGCCTTCTACGTCGCCCTGCCGCTGATGTTCGGCGGCTGGGTCTGGTGGCGGTACGGCTCCGAGCGGGGGACCGAGTTCTACGCCGGTTACGTCGTGGAGAAGTCGCTCTCCGTCGACAACCTGTTCGTCTTCATGCTGCTGCTGGCCGCGTTCGCGGTCCCGGCCGCGCTCCAGCAGCGCGTGCTGCTCTACGGGATCGTCGGCGCGCTGGTGCTGCGGGGCATCTTCATCGCCCTGGGCGCCGCCGCGCTGGAAGCGTTCAGTTTCACCTTCCTGGTCTTCGGGCTGATCCTCGCGGCCACCGCGGTCAAGGTCTGGAAGGACGCGCGGACCGGCCACGACAAGGAGGTCGACGTCGGCCGCATGCGGTCGGTGCGGCTGCTGCGCCGGTTCTTCCCGGTCACCGACGACTACGTCGGGCCGAAGCTCGTCGTCCGGCGGGGCGCCAAGCGCGCGCTGACCCCGCTCGCGCTGGTCGTGGTCGCGGTCTTCGCCACCGACGTGGTCTTCGCCGTCGACTCCGTGCCCGCGGTGTACGGCATCACCGAGGACCCGTACCTGGTCTTCGCGACCAACGCCTTCGCGCTCCTCGGCCTGCGCGCGCTGTACTTCCTGCTGGCCGGCGCGCTGTCCCGGCTGGTCCACCTCGGCTACGGGCTGGCCGCGATCCTCGCGCTCATCGGCGTCAAGCTGATGCTGCACTGGGCTCACAAGGAGTGGCCGTCGGTGCCGGAGATCCCGACCCTGCTCAGCCTGGGCCTGATCGTCGGCATCCTGACCCTGGTCACGGTGACCAGCCTGCTGGCCACCCGGGACAAGAAGGAGCCGGTCCGCACCGGCTGACCCCTGACCCTGGCCGGGGTCCCGGATCACCGGGGCCCCGGTCAGCCCGGGACGACGACCTCGATCCGGCCGGTCCGGACGTCGTAGATCCCGCCCAGCACGGTGGTGCCGCCGGTCAGGTACGGCGAGCTGCGGATCCGCTGGACGTCCTGCTGCAGGGTGAGCCGCTGGTCGGCGATCGTGTGGAACTCGATGCTGCGGGTGTCGATGCCGGAGGACTCGACGATCGTGCGGTGCACGTCGTCGTCGGTGGCCGTGGTCATCCGGCAGTCGGTGTGCGCCAGCACCATCACCCGGTCGACGCCGAGCAGGTGCACGGCCAGCACCAGCGTCCGCAGCACGTCGTCGGTGACCCGGGCGCCCGCGTTGCGCAGGATCTTCGCGTCGCCGTTGGTCAGCCCCAGCAGCTCCAGCGGCGAGATCCGCGAGTCCATGCAGGTCACCACCGCCAGGCCGCGGGCCGCCCGGCCGGGCAGCCCCCGGTCGGTGAAGTGCCGCGCGTACTCCGCGTTGGCCTCAAGGACGTCCTCGAACCCGCTCATGCGCCCATTGCAACATCACCCCGGCCGTCCCGGGGCGCGCTGTCACGAAGATGACAACCTCTCGCCGGTGCCGCGGTCACCGGCCGGGGCGCCCGCGGAGGCTGCCGGGGCGGTCGGTCCGGTGGGCGCGGCGGGTGGCGAGGACGGCGGCGAGGGGCCAGAGCGACTGGGCGCCGGCCGCGACCCGCTCGGCCAGCCCGACCCGGGCGCTGTCGGCGGCCAGCTCGGCGGCGAACCAGCCGAGGGCCGCGAGCAGGGCGGCGGCGGCCAGCCGGGAGGC
>CADCTP010000187.1 GCA_902805565.1 uncultured Mycobacteriales bacterium | reverse complement strand
GGCACCCGGGTGCTCGCCGCGGCCGGGCTGGCCGGCTGCCTGGTGCTCGCCGCCACCCTGCCACCGGTCGGCGCCCTCACCGGTGCCGCGGCGCTCGCCGCCGGCCTGGCCGGCCGGGCCGCGCTGCGCGCCGCCCGGCCGGGAGGATGATCCCTCCGGCCCGGACGATGGTTGCCGTCGCTGGGATGGGTATGCAGACCGTGCACGACCCCGACGACAAGGAGACCACGGTGGCGCGCAAGAAGGGCCTTCTCGCCGCGGCGGCCGCGTTCGCGGCCAGCCCGCAGGGCAAGCGCATGATCCGGCAGGCGAAGATGTACGTGCAGAGCCCGCAGGGCAAGGCCAAGATCGCCGAGCTGAAGAACCAGGTGACCGCCCGCAAGTCGCGCGCGGTCAAGCCCCGCTAGCCCGCCGGTGCCCGGGGGCGGACCGCCCCCCGGCACCGCGCCGCACGACCAGGAGAGCCCGTCCAGCCGGCCGGGCTCTTCTCGTCGTCCGCGGGGCCGTCCCGCCGCCGCGCCGGTACCGGATCGTTACTTGTCAGCAATGCCCCGGTGCCGTGTGATGTGCGCGGTGCCCGACATCCGGTGCGCCGAGCACGT
Organism: uncultured Mycobacteriales bacterium; assembly: GCA_902805565.1. Taxonomy (GTDB): domain Bacteria; phylum Actinomycetota; class Actinomycetes; order Mycobacteriales; family CADCTP01; genus CADCTP01. The sequence goes on along the minus strand of CADCTP010000187.1, from coordinate 18,393 downwards.
CAGAACGCACGCGGAAGCGGAGGACTCGCATGAGCACGGCCACGCGAACCGCTACGCTGCTCGCCGCGCTCGCCCTGGTGGCGGCCGGATGCAGCAGCGGCGGGGACGAGACGGGCGAGGGCGCGGACACCTCGCTCACGGTCTGGACCATCGAGGACGTCGGCGACCGGGTCGCCGCCCAGAAGAAGATGGCGCAGGAATTCAGCACCGCGACCGGGGTCAAGGTCGAGGTCGTCGCGGTCGCCGAGGACCAGTTCGACCAGCTGATCACCTCCTCGGCCGCGGCGGACACGCTGCCGGACGTCATCGCCGCGCTCCCGCTGTCCCCGCTGCGCACGCTGCAGTCCGGTGACCTGCTGGACACCGAGACGCCGAAGAACGTGATCGAGAAGCTGGGCCGGGACACCTTCGCCCCGCGCACGCTGCAGCTGACCGCGGACGGCGACGCCCAGCTCGGCGTGCCCAGCGACGGGTGGGCCCAGCTGCTGGTCTACCGCAAGGACCTGTTCCAGGCCGCGGGGCTGCAGCCGCCGACGACGTACGAGGCGATCGAGACGGCCGCGCGGACGCTGAACAAGGACGGCGTCGCCGGCATCACGCTGGCCACCGCCCCCGGCGACGGCTTCACCCAGCAGTCCTTCGAGTACCTCGCCGAGGCCAACGGCTGCGAGCTGATCGGCGACGACGAGAAGGTCACGCTGGACTCGCCGCAGTGCGTCCGTGCCTTCGACCTCTACGGCACGCTGGCCCGCGACTACTCGGTCAAGGGCAACCAGGACGTCGACTCCACCCGGGCGACCTACTTCGCCGGCAAGGCCGCCATGGTGGTCTGGTCCTCCTTCATCCTGGACGAGCTGGCCGGCCTGCGGAACGACGCGCTGCCCAGCTGCGCCCAGTGCAAGGCCGACAAGGGCTGGCTGGCCCAGAACAGCGGCGTGGTGACCTCCATCAAGGGCCCGGACGGCGCGCAGCCGTCCAGCTACGGCGAGGTGGTGTCCTGGGCGACGACGACCTCGGCGCCCAAGGAGCAGGCCGCGCAGTTCATCGAGTACATGATGTCCGAGAAGTACGTCGACTGGCTGGCCATCGCCCCCGAGGGCAAGGTGCCGACCCGGCAGGGCACCGGCCCGGGCGACACCTCGTACCTGAAGTCCTGGCAGGGGCTCAAGGCCGGCGTGGACACCAAGGCTCCGCTGTCCCAGTACTTCGGCCAGGACGTGCTGACCGGGGTGCAGAAGTCGCCGGAGACGTTCAGCCGGTGGGGTCTGCCGCAGAACCAGGGCGCCCTCGTCGGGGCCATGCTCGGGCCGCTGCCCGTGCCGAAGGCGCTGTCCGAGCTGGTCGCCGGCAAGGGTGACGCGGCCGGGGCGGCGAGGTCCGCGCAGAAGGCGGTGGAGGACCTCCAGAAGGACATCAACTGAGCACGGCCACGCGGACGGCGCCCGACGCGCCCGACGCGCCCGCCCCGGTCCGGCGCGGTCCCTCGGGACTGCGCCGGGCCGAGGCCCGGCTGGGCCGGCTGCTGCTGTCCCCGACGGTCATCATCGTGCTGGCCGTGGTGGTGCTGCCGATCATCTGGGCGGTGTCGCTGGCCTTCCAGCGGGTCAAGCTGCTGAACATCCGGCGGACGAGCGTCGTCGGCAACTACACGCTCGACAACTTCTCCCGGGTGCTCCAGTCGGAGGGCTTCTGGGAGACGCTGTGGACGACGGTGGTCTACACCGTCGGCTCGACCGCCGGCTCGCTCGGGCTGGGCCTGATCGCGGCGATGGCGCTGCGCCGGCCGTTCCGCGGCCGCGGGGCGGTGCGCGCGGTGATGCTGCTGCCGTACATCACCCCGGTGGTGGCGGCGACCTTCGTCTGGACCGTCGCCCTCGACCCGCAGTACGGCTTCGTCAACGCCTGGGGCACGTCGTTCCTCGGCTGGAACGAGCCGATCCCGTTCCTGTCCACCGAGCGCAGCGAGCTGTTCGGCATCCCGGTGCCGACCGCGCTGCTGACCGTGATCGCGTTCGAGACCTGGCGGTACTTCCCGTTCGCGTTCCTGTTCCTGGTGGCCCGGATCCAGGCGATCCCGGGTGACCTCGACGAGGCGGCCCGGGTGGACGGGGCGTCGATCTGGCAGCGGTTCCGCAACGTGGTCTGGCCGCAGCTGCTGCCGGTGATCGCGCTGCTGACCGTGCTGCGCTTCATCTTCACGTTCAACAAGTTCGACGACGTCTACCTGCTCACCGGTGGCGGCGCCGGCACCGAGGTGATCAGCGTCCGGGTGTACGAGTTCCTCACCGCCCGCAAGGACGTCGGCCTGGCCGCGGCGCAGGCGGTCGTGCTGGCCGTGGTGCTGATCGGTCTCATCATCTTCTACCTGCGGGCGTCCTCCCGGGAGCAGAAATGACGACGGTGGTCGACGCGCCGGCCGAGGCGGCGGCCCCGCCCCGGCCCCGACGCAGGCGCAGCACCGACGAGATGGTCTGGGGCACCCTGCGGGCGCTGACGATCGCGTTCCTGGTGCTCATCACGGTCGTGCCGTTCTGGTACATGGTGATGCTGTCGTTCCGGCCGATCCAGGACGTGCTGCTGGACCCGGGCCGGCTCTGGGTCACCTTCACCGAGGCCAGCCTGGGGGCGTACCGCGAGGTGCTGCGGTCCGGCGACGACGGCGGCCAGGGCTTCCTGGTCTTCCTGCGCAACAGCGCGGTGGTCGCCCTGATCACCACCGGGGTCACCCTGCTGGCCGCGGTGCCCGGCGCGTACGCGGTGAGCCGGCTGCGGTTCAAGGGTCGCAAGGTGATCAGCGGGCTGTTCCTGGTCGTCTACCTGTTCCCGCCGATGGTGCTGGCGATCCCGCTGTTCGTGCTGTTCACCCGGATCGGCCTGCGCGGCAGCCTGTTCGGCCTGGCCCTGGTGTACGTGGCGCAGACCGTGCCGGTCGCGATCTTCATGCTGCGCAACTACTTCGAGACGATCCCGGAGAGCCTGGAGGAGGCCGGCCTGATCGACGGGCTGACCCACTTCGGGGTGCTGCGCCGGATCAGCCTGCCGCTGGCCCTGCCCTCGGTGACCGCGACCGCGCTGTACGTCTTCATGATCGCCTGGAACGAGTTCCTGTTCGCGCTGCTGTTCCTGCTGGAGCAGCCGTCCCGGTGGACGGTCTCGCTGGGCCTGTCCCGGCTGGCCGGCAGCGTGGAGGTGCCCAGCACCGTGCTGATGGCCGGCTCGGTGGTGCTCACCGTGCCGATCGTCGTCCTGTTCTTCATCGCCGAGCGGCAGCTCGTCGAGGGCCTCACCGCGGGCGGCGAGAAGGGCTGACCGCCCGCCGGGCCGGACCGGTGGTCGGCGGTGCGCGGGCATGCGCGATCATGCCCCGGTGGGAATCCTCATCCGGCTCGTGCTCAACGCGGTCGCCGTCTGGGTGGCCACCCTGCTCGTCGGCGGCGTCGACGTCACCGCCGGGACCACCGGCGGCGAGGTCCTCACGTTCATCGTGGTCGGGGCCATCTTCGGCCTGGTCAACGCGACGATCAAGCCGCTGGCCAAGCTGCTGTCGCTGCCGCTGCTGATCCTGTCGCTCGGCCTGTTCGCGCTGGTCCTCAACGCGCTGCTGTTCTGGCTGACCGCCGAGGTCAGCGGCGCGGTCGGCGCGCCGTTCGAGGTGGACGGGTTCTGGCCGGCGTTCTGGGGCGCGATCGTGGTCAGCCTGGTGAGCTGGGCGCTGTCCATCGTGGTGAAGGACCCGGACGACTGACCGATCCCCTCGTCGTGACCCTGCTGCTGGATCCCGCGGCGCAGGACCGCTTCGACGCGGCGCGCCGGGAGCTGTTCCCGGCCGGCCGGACCCAGGTCGGCGCGCACGTGACGCTGTTCCACGCGCTGCCGGGGGAGTGGCGGGCGGCCGCCGACGCCGACCTGGCCGAGATCGCCGACCGGCCGGCGTTCGACGTCCTGGTCTCCGGGGTGCTGCCGCTCGGCCGGGGCGCGGCGTACCGGCTGGAGAGCGGGGAGCTGACCGCGGTGCAGGTCGCGCTGCGGTCCCGCTGGGAGGCCGGGCTCACCCCGCAGGACCGCCAGCCGTACCGGCCGCACGTGACCGTGCAGAACAAGGTCACCCCGGAGGAGGCGCGACGCACCGTGACCGCCCTGCGGGCGGCGTTCACCCCCCACCGGGTGCGGGCGGCCGGGCTGGCGCTGTGGCGGTACGCCGGTGGGCCGTGGGAACCGCTGTCCCGGCACCTGTTCCGTCCGTGACGGCGACCGGCCGCACCGGTGAGCCGTCCGTGCCGGTGGTCACTGTCTGACACTGGTCCGACCCGGGCCGTCATGCGAACATACGTTCGGGTCGAGCGTCATCGAGGATCGCGGGGGACGCGTGACCGACAACTTCATCCCGATCGTCCGGGAGCCCGACGTGGCCCGGCTGGCCGCCGCGCAGCGGGCGGTGCTGGCCGAGATCGCCCGGCTCAAGGACCTGCCGCCGGGCCGTACGGACATCCTGTCCGCGCTCTACGGCGGGGCCGCCGTCGTCGCCGACGACGAGCACGGGCGGGGCCATGGCCTGGTCATCCAGGCCGACGGGCTGATCTGGGCCGAGTTGGACGACCTGGCCCGGATCGTCGAGCCGGTGCTCGACCCGGCCCGGCACGCCGGCCCGGGGACCTGGCACCCGGACTGCGTCGGCTGTCGCGGCGCCCAGGCCGCCGCCCGGATCCGGACGCACCGCCGCTACCGCACCGTAGGCCCGTGATCTCCGGGCGTGTCCGGCTGGCGTGTCGAGGTGATCTCCGTGCAGAATGGCCGCTCAGGAGACATCCGATCGAGTGAGGCCGCTGGGGAAGGCGCACCTCGTCCGACCGGAGGTTCCTTGTGCCGACCCGTGGCGTCGTTTACGTCCACTCGTGCCCGCCTGCCGTGGTGCCGCACGCAGAGTGGTCGATCTCCGGTGTGCTCGGAACCCGGGTGACCCTGTCCTGGACCGCGCAGCCCGCCGCTCCCGGCCAGCTGCGCGCCGAGTGCGCGTACACCGGCCGTCCCGGCACCGCCAGCAAGATCGCGGCCGCGCTGCGGTCCTGGTCGATGGTGCGCTTCGAGGTGACCGAGGACCCCAGCGACGGCTACGACGGGGAGCGGATCTCCTACGTCCCCGGACGCGGGGTCTACCGCACCTCCACCGGCGCCAACGGCGACGTGGTGGTCGGCGAGCAGCAGCTGCGCGCGCTGGTCGCCACCGCCCGCTCGGCCGAGGACTACGCCCACACGCTGGACAACCTGCTCGGCGCGGCCTGGGACGCCGAGTTGGAGCCGTACCGGCACGCCGGCGACGGCGCCCCGATCACCTGGCTGCACCAGGTCGGCTGAGCAGACCGGACCGGTCGTACGGTTCCGCCTGGCGGCCCGGTGGGACCGTGGCCGGTCCTGACGCGGCGGGGCCGCGCCGGCTCCGGACCCGGCCGGGGCCGCCCCGCGGGTGGCCGGCCGCCACCCGCCGGGCGCTACAGCGGGATGTTGCCGTGCGCGCCGCGCCCGGGCGGGGCGGTGGCCAGGGCCTCGGCGAGCACCCGGCGGGTCTCGCTCGGCTCGACCACCCGGTCCACCACGCCGATCTCCAGGGCCCGGTTGACCCCGCCGGCCACCTTCTCGTGCTCGGCCGCGAGCTGCGCGTGCAGCGCCTCCCGCTCGCCGGGCTCGGCCGCGGCCAGCCGGCGCCGGTGCAGGATGCCGACGGCCGCCGAGGCGCCCATCACCGCGACCTGCGCGTCCGGCCAGGCGTAGACGGCGGTGGCCCCCAGGGCGCGGGAGTTCATCGCGATGTACGCGCCGCCGTACGCCTTGCGGGTCACCAGGGTCACCCGCGGCACCACCGCCTCGGAGAAGGCGTGCAGCAGCTTGGCCCCGCGGCGCACCACGCCGTCCCACTCCTGGCCCACCCCGGGCAGGTAGCCCGGCACGTCCACCACCACGACCAGTGGCACCCCGAACGCGTCGCACATCCGGACGAACCGCGCCGCCTTCTCGGCCGACGCCGAGTCCAGGCAGCCGCCGAGGCGCAGCGGGTTGTTCGCGATCACGCCGACGGTCCGGCCGGCGAGCCGGCCGAGCGCGGTGACGATGTTCGGGGCCCACTTCGCGTGCAGCTCGACGGTGGCCCCGTCGACCAGCTTGTTGATCAGCGGGTGGACGTCGTACGCCCGCTTCGGGCTCTCCGGCAGCAGGTCGCCGAGCTCCCGGTCCTCCACGGTGGACACGTCCACCCGGCCCGGCCGGGCCAGCAGCTCGGCCAGCGCGCGGCCCTGCTCCAGCGCCTGCTCGTCGGTCTTGGCCACCACGTGCACGACGCCGGAGCGCCGGCCGTGGGTGTCCGGGCCGCCGAGCGTCTCCATGTCGACGTCCTCGCCGGTCACCGACCGGACCACGTCCGGGCCGGTGACGAACACCCGGCCGCCCGGGCCCATCACCACGATGTCGGTGAGCGCCGGACCGTACGCGGCGCCGCCGGCGGCCGGGCCGAGCACGATCGACAGCTGCGGCACCCGGCCGGAGGCGCGGACCATCGCGGCGAAGACCTGGCCGACGGCGTCGAGCGCCTCGACGCCCTCCGCCAGCCGGGCGCCGCCGGAGTGCCACAGCCCGATGACCGGGATCCGCTCGCGGACCGCGGTGTCGATCGCGTCCACGATCAGCCGGCAGCCGTCCGACCCCATCGCCCCGCCCATCTTCTGCGGGTCGGTGGCGTAGGCGACGATGCGGCCACCGGAGACGGTGCCGGTCGCGATGTACACGCCGCTGTTGTCGAACGGCGCAAGCGGGCGCATCGAACCGGGATCCAGCAGCGCGGTCAACCGCACCGCCGGGTCCCGCCAGTCCGGCGCATCCATCGGACGTTCCAGAACGGGGGAGGCCAACTCGACTCCTTAGCTCAGACCTTGCGGACGACGAGGGCCACGTTGTGGCCCCCGAAGCCGAAGGCGTCGTTGACGGCGACCGGCACCGGCATCCGCTTGGGCTCCACGGTGACGACCCGCAACTCGACGCCGTCGTCGAGATCCTCCAGGTTTCGGGTGATCGGCACAATACTGTCGCGCACGCTCAGAACGGTAGCAATCGTCTCTACCGCCCCGGCCGCCCCGAGCAGGTGCCCCAGCATCGACTTCGGCGCGGTGACCAGCGGGTGGTCGCCGACGGCCGCGCGGATCGCGGCCGCCTCGGCCACGTCGCCGGACGGCGTCGAGGTGGCGTGCGCGTTGACGTGCACCACGTCGGCCGGCTCCACGCCGGCGTCCCGCATGGCGAGGGTGATCGCGCGGGCCGCGCCGGACCCGGTGGGGTCGGGCGCGGTGATGTGGTAGCCGTCGGAGGTGATGCCGGCCCCGGCGATCTCGGCGTAGACCGTCGCGCCGCGGGCGGCGGCGTGCTCGGCGGTCTCCAGCACCAGGATCCCGGCGCCCTCGCCGAGGACGAACCCGTCCCGGCCCTTGTCGAACGGCCGGGAGGCCCGCTCCGGCTCGTCGTTGCGGGTGGACAGCGCCCGCATCTGCGCGAAGCCGGCCATCGGCAGCTGGTGCACGACGGCCTCGGTGCCGCCGGCGACGACCACGTCGGCCCGGCCGGCCCGGATGAGGTCGACCGCCAGCGCGATCGCCTCCGAGCCGCTGGCGCAGGCGCTGACCGTCGCGTGCACGCCGGCCCGGGCCCCGAACTCCAGCCCGAGCGCGGCGCCCGGCCCGTTCGGCATGAGCATCGGGACGGTCAGCGGGGACACCCGCCGCACGCCGCGCTGCTCCAGCACGTCGTCCTGGCCGAGCATGGTGAGCGCGCCGCCGATGCCGCTGCCGACCACGATCGCCAGCCGTTCGGGGTCGACCCCCTGCACCTGGCCGTCCGGGACCCCGTCCTTGGTCTTGTGGACCGGGTCGAAGCCGGCGTCGGCCCAGGCCTCCCGGCCGGCCACCAGCGCGGCCTGCTGGCAGCGGTCGAGCCTGCGGGCCTCGATCCGCTCCAGCACGCTGGTCGGTTCGACCGCCATCCGGGCGACGATCTTCGCCGGGATGTCCTGGGCCCACTCGTCGGTGAGGGGCGTGACGCCCGAGCGCCCGGACAGCAGACCCTCCCAGGTCGACGCGACGTCCCCGCCGAGCGGGGTGGTCGCGCCGATCCCGGTGACGACGACGGTGGGCCGGTTGCTCATGCCGCGGCCTTGGCCTTCTCGATGAAGGTCACTGCGTCGCCCACGGTCTTGAGGTTGGCCAGCTCGTCGTCCGGGATCTTCACGCCGAAGCGCTCCTCGGCCGCGAGCGCGATCTCCACCATCGACAGCGAGTCGACGTCGAGGTCGTCGGTGAACGTCTTGTCCTCGCTCACGTCGTCCGGCTGGACCCCGGCGACCTCCTCCAGGATCTCGGCGAGTCCCTCGCGGATCTCCTCGTTCGCCACTGCGTCTCCTTCTTGTCGGGTCTTTCGTGGATGGTGCGTCATTCGGCCACGGGGTTTACGGGCAGAGCACGACCTGCCCCGCGTACGTGAGTCCGGCGCCGAAACCGAGCAGCAGCACCGGGTCGCCCGGGCGGACGTCGCCCCGGGCCGCCATGCGCGCCAGCGCCAGTGGGATGGACGCCGACGAAGTGTTCCCGGCATCGACGATGTCATCCGCGACCGGGACGCCCGCGGCGCCGAGCCGGCGGGCGATCGCCTCGATGATGCGCAGGTTGGCCTGGTGCGGCACGAACGCCGCCAGGTCGGTGGGCGCGATCCCGGCCCGCCGGCACGCCTCCACGGCGACCGGGGCCAGCGCGGTGGTCGCCCACCGGAAGACCGCCTGACCCTCCTGCCAGAGGTAGGAGTTGCGGTCCGCGATCCGGATCAGGTCGACCTGCTCGCCGGTGCTGCCCCAGACGACCGGGCCGATCCCGACCTCGTCCTCGGTCGCGGCCGGGCCCACCACCGCGGCGCCGGCGCCGTCGGCGAAGATGATCGCGGTCGACCGGTCGTCCCGGTCCACCCAGTCCGACAGCTTCTCCGCGCCGACCAGCAGGACCCGGTTCGCGGCGCCGGAGGTCACCGCGGACGCGGCGGCGGTCAGGCCGTAGACGAAGCCGGCGCAGGCGGCGTTGAGGTCGTACGCGCCCGGGGCCGGGATGCCGAGCCGGGCCGCGACCTGGGCGGCGGCGTGCGGGATCGGGCTGGGCATCGTGCAGGTGGCCACGATGACCAGGTCCACGTCGGTCGGGTCCAGCCCCGCCGCGGCCAGCGCCTTGCCCCCCGCGATCACCGCCATGTCGGCGACCGACTCGGTCGGCCCGGCGATCCGCCGGCTGCGGATGCCGACCCGGGTGCGGATCCACTCGTCGCTGGTGTCCATCCGGGCGGCCAGGTCGGCGTTGGTGACCACGGTCGCCGGCTGGTACTCGCCCAGGCCCAGGATGCGGGCCCCGGGGACGGCCGGGCTGATCCTCATCGGGCCCCCTCGGTGGCGTCGAGCAGCTCGCGGGCCGCGGGGAGGTCGTCCGGGGTGCGGAGCTTGACGATCGGTACGCCCGGCAGCTCGCGCCGGGCGATCCCGGCCAGCGTGCCGGCCGGCGGCAGCTCGATCAGCGCGGTCACTCCGAGCTCGCGCAGCGTGGCCTGGCACAGGTCCCAGCGGACCGGCCGGGTCAGCTGGGCGACCAGCCGGTCGCGGACCTCGGCGCCGGTGCCGACCGCGCTGCCGTCGGCGTTCGACAGCAGGGTGAGCACCGGGTCGGCGACCGGGACGCCGGCCGCGACCGCGCCGAAGGCCTCCTCGGCCGGCGCCATGTACGCGGTGTGGAACGCCCCGGCCACCGTGAGCGCGCGGACCTTGGCCCCGCCCGGCGGCTCCTCCCGGAGTTTCGCCAGCGCGTCCAGGTCGCCCGCCGCGACGACCTGGCCGGCGCCGTTGCGGTTGGCCGGGGTCAGGCCGAGGGCCGCGACGCCGGCGAGTACGCCGTCCGGGTCGCCGCCGAGCAGCGCCGACATGCCGGTCGGGGCGAGCGCGCAGGCGGCGGCCATCTCGCGGCCGCGGACCCGGGCCAGCGCGACCGCGGCCTCCGGCGAGAGCACCCCGGCGACGGCCGCGGCGGCCAGCTCGCCGATGCTGTGCCCGGCGGTGACCACGGGCGCCCCGGCCGGGATGTCCAGCTCGGCCGTCGCGGCCAGCGCGGTGGCCACCAGCAGCGGCTGGGTGACGGCGGTGTCCTTGATCTCGTCGGCGTCCGCGGTGCTGCCGAGCCGCACCAGGTCCAGCCCGGAGACCTCGGAGAGCCACCGGAGCCGGGCGGCCGCCCGCGGGGAACCGAGCCACGGGACGAGCATGCCGGGCGCCTGGGCGCCCTGACCGGGGGAGAGGATGGCCAGCACGATCTCTACCGTCCAGGCTGCCGGGCCCCGGCGGGAGGGTGGGGTGCACGAAGTGATCGGGGGACCGGTTGTAGGTATCCCACAGTCGCGCGGCGTGTCGCGGGGTTTCCGCCGCCTCCGACGGTGGAAACCCTCCTGTCGGGTGCGCGGGCCGGGGCACGTCCGGCCGCGGCTCAGTCCGCCAGACGGCCCAGGACGAGGGCGAGCTGGAGGGTCAGCAGGTCCCGCGGGTCGGTCGGGGTGCGGCCGCAGACCTCGGCCACCCGGCGCAGCCGGTAGCGGACGGTGTTCGGGTGCACGAACAGCGCCCGGGCCGCGCCCTCCAGCGTCGACCCGCTCTCGGCGTACGCGGTGACCGTGTCCAGCAGGGCCGACCCGGCCTCGGCCAGCGGCTGGTAGACGTCCTCGACCAGGGTCCGGCGGGCCTCCTCGTCGCCGGACAGCGCCCGCTCGGGCAGCAGGTCCGCCGCCAGCACCGGCCGCGGTGCCGCCGGCCAGCCGGGGACGGCCCGGATCCCGGCCAGCGCGGCCCGGGCCGACGCCCCGGCCGCCCCGAGGTCGGCCACGGTCGGCCCGACCACCACCGGCCCGGGCCCGAACTCGGGCAGCAGCGGCCGGGTGCCGGCCACCGCGTCCTGCACGCCGCCGAGGACCACGACGAGCCGGTCGCCGGGCACCCCGGCCAGCACGTGCACGTCGGCGTGCCGGGCGGCCCGCTGGACCGCGTCCAGGACCTCCTCCGGGTGGCCGCCCGGGGCGGCGCCGATCACCACCGCGACCGGGGTCATCGCCGCCCAGCCCAGCGCGGACGCCCGGGACAGCAGCGCCTCGTCCACGTCCCCACGCAGCAGCACGTCCAGGACCAGCGCCTCCAGCCGGGCGTCCCAGGCGCCGCGCAGCTCCGCGACCCCCGCGTACACCCGGGCGGCGGCGAAGGCGATCTCCCGGCTGTAGCGCAGCACGGCCTCCCGCAGCTGCGCCTCCTCGCCGGTGGCGGCGAACCCCTCGACCTCGCCCTCGACCACCTCGATGGTCACCCGGACCAGCTCGACGGCCTGCTGCAGGCTGACCGAGCGGGCCAGCTCCTGCGGCCCGGCCCGGAAGACCTCGGTGGTCAACCGGGGCGCGTCCCCCGGCGAGCGCAGCCACTCCACGAACGAGGCGATGCCGGCCTGGGCGATGAGCATCACCCAGGACCGCTGGTCGGCCGGCATCGCCCGGAACCAGGTCAGCGTCTCGTCCATCCGGGCCACGCTCTTGGTCGCCAGGGCCCCGGAGGCGCGCTCGAGCCGGCGCAGCGTCGCGGCCGGCGGCGGCGTGGTCGTCACGGGATCACCCTGCCACGATGGTCCGGTGAGCCGACGAGGGAGTGAGCATCGCAGGGCGCCCTGGCGCCCGAGGAGCGGAGCGACCGACGAGGCGAGCGGGGCGGCATGGTGAGCCGACGAGGGAGTGAGCATCGCAGGGCGCCCTGGCGCCCGAGGAGCGGAGCGACCGACGAGGCGAGCGGGGCGGCACCGGTGAGCCGACGAGGGAGTGAGCATCGCGGGGCGGGCGGGGGAGCGCCGTGAGCGGTCCCCGCGACCCCGTGGACGACCTGCGCCGGATCGCGTTCCTGATGGAACGCCGGCACGAGGCGACGTACCGGGTCCGCGCCTTCCGCCGGGCCGCGGACGTGCTGTCGGAGATCCCGGTGGACTCGCTGCAGCGCCGGGCCGAACTGGGCACCCTGCGCCAGCTGCCGGGCATCGGCGAGAAGACGGCGAAGGTGGTGACCCAGTCGCTGGCCGGCGAGCTGCCGGACTACCTGGTCGGCCTGGAGTCCACCGCGGGCGAGCCGGTGCCGCTGCCGGGCGGCACCGACGGGCCCACCCCGGCCGGCGTCGCGCTGCGGCACGCCCTGCGCGGCGACTGCCACACCCACTCCACCTGGTCCGACGGCGGCTCGCCGATCCGGGAGATGGCGCTGGCCGCCCGTGACCTCGGCCACGAGTACATGGTGCTCACCGACCACTCGCCCCGGCTGACCGTGGCCAACGGCCTGACCGCCGAGCGGCTGCGCGCCCAGCTGGTCGAGGTGGCGCTGCTCAACGACGAGCTGGCGCCGTTCCGGATCCTCACCGGGATCGAGGTCGACATCCTCGACGACGGCGCGCTGGACCAGGAGGAGGAGCTGCTGGCCCAGCTGGACCTGGTGGTCGCCAGCGTGCACTCCAAGCTGCGGATGCCGGCCGGGCCGATGACCGAGCGGATGCTGGCCGCGGTCCGCAACCCGCACACCGACGTGCTCGGGCACTGCACCGGCCGGATGGTGACCGGGTCCCGGGAGCGGCCGGAGTCGGAGTTCGACGCGGCGGCGGTGTTCGCGGCCTGCGCCGCGGAGGGCGTCGCGGTGGAGATCAACTCCCGGCCCGAGCGGCTGGACCCGCCGAAGCGGCTGCTCCGCCAGGCCGTCGAGGCCGGCTGCGTGTTCACCATCGACACCGACGCGCACGCCCCGGGCCAGCTGGACTGGCTGCCGTTCGGCTGCGAGCGGGCGGTCGCCTGCGGCGTGCCGACCGGCCGGGTGCTGAACACCCGCGACGCCGACGCGCTGCTGGCCTGGACCGGGGCGTGATCGTCCGGGCCGCCGAGCGGGCCGCCACGGTCACCGGCGGGCTGGACTCGCGGCACTCGTTCTCCTTCGGCAACTCCTACGACCCGGCGAACACCCACTTCGGCCTGCTGCTGGCCTGCAACGAGGACCGGCTGGCCGCCGGGGCCGGCTTCGCCGAGCACCCGCACCGGGACGTCGAGGTGCTGACCTGGGTGGTCTCCGGGGCGCTGGAGCACGCCGACGACGCCGGCCACCGCGGCGTGGCCCGGCCGGGGGTGGTGCAGCGGATGAGCGCCGGCGACGGCGTACGGCACAGCGAGCACGCCGTCGGCGGACCGGCCCACTACGTCCAGATGTGGCTGCGCCCGGCGTCCGCCGGCCCGCCCCGGTACGACACCGTCGAGGTCGCCGGCTTCGCCGAGCTGACCCCGCTGCGGCAGCCCGGCGCCGTCCTGCACGCCGGCCGGATCAGCGCGCCGGTGACCCTGCCCCCGGCCGCGTACCTGCACCTGCTCGTCGTCGCCGGCACGGTCGCGGTCAGCGGGACCGTACCGGCGTCCGGGGACGGGCTGGGCTCCGGGGACGGGTTGGGCTCCGGGGACGGGCTGGGGCCCGGGGACGCGCTGCGGCTGACCGGCGCCGGGGGGATCACGATCACGCCGGCCGGCGGCGCCGAGATTCTCGCCTGGCGGATGCGACACGGCCTGGATCCTGGGTAGCGTCCCGGTTCGTGGCGGCGACGGACACGGCCGACGGTGAGCACCTCGCCGCCCTCGGCTACAAGCAGCACCTCGAGCGCAGCGTCGGCAGGTTCGGCAGCTTCGCGGCCGGGATCAGCTACATCTCGATCCTGACGGGGACGTTCCAGCTGTTCTACTTCGGCTTCGGCAGCGGCGGCCCGGCGTACTGGTGGTCCTGGCCGGCGGTGTTCCTCGGCCAGCTGATGGTCGCGCTGTGCTTCGCCGAGCTGGCCGCCCGCTACCCGGTCGCGGGCTCGGTCTACAACTGGTCCAAGCGGCTGGGCAGCGCGACGGTGTCCTGGCTGGCCGGCTGGACGATGCTGATCGCCTCGATCGTCAGCATCTCGGCGGTGGTGCTGGCCTACCAGCTGACCCTGCCGCAGATCTGGTCCGGCTTCCAGTTGGTCGGCGACGGCACCGGCACGTACGACTACGCGGTCAACGCCGTCATCCTCGGCGCCGTGCTGGTCCTGTTCACCACGCTGGTCAACGCGTACGGCGTGAAGCTGATGACCCGGATCAACAGCACCGGCGTGGTGATCGAGCTGATCGCCGCGGTGCTGCTCATCGTCCTGCTCGCGGTCAACGTCACCCGCTCGCCGGCCGTGCTGACCGAGACCGCCGGCACCGGCGCCGGCCGCGACCTCGGCTACGTCGGGGCGTTCCTGGTCGCCGCCCTCGCCTCCGGCTACGTCATGTACGGCTTCGACACCGCCAGCTCGCTCGGCGAGGAGACGAAGGACCCGCGCCGCACCGCGCCCCGGTCGATCCTCACCGCGCTCATCGCGTCGTTCCTGCTCGGCGGGCTGATCCTGCTGTTCGCGCTGCTCGCCGCGCCGGACCTGGCCGACCCCGCGCTGGCCACCGGCGGCGGCGGCCTGCAGCTGATCGTCCTGCAGGCGCTGGGCAGCACCCTCGGCAAGGCGTTCCTGATCTCCATCGTGCTGGCGATCACCGTCTGCGCGCTCGCCGTGCACACCGCGGCGATCCGGATCATGTTCGCGATGGCCCGGGACAACAACCTGCCCGGCGGCTCCCGGCTGGCCCACGTGCACCCCCGGCACAAGACCCCGGTGGTCCCGGCGGTGGTGATCGGCCTGCTCGCGGTCGGGATCCTGGTGGTCAACATCCGCCAGCCGCAGATCTTCACGGTGGTCACCAGCATCGCCATCATCCTGATCTACCTGGCGTACCTGCTGGTCACGGTGCCGATGCTGGTGGCCCGGCTGCGCGGCCGCTGGGAGCCGGACCGCGACCACTTCTCGCTCGGCCGGTTCGGCCTCCCGGTCAACCTGGCCGCCGTGGTCTGGGGCGCGGCGATGGCGGTCAACCTGGGCTGGCCGCGGCGGGAGGTCTACAACGCCACCGAGCCCTACCACTGGTACCTGCAGTGGGGCGCCCCGCTGGCCGTCGGCGGCCTCACCCTGCTCGGCCTGGCCTACTACACGCTGCGGCAGCGGCACCTCACCGGCATCCTGCCCGAGCACGCGGCGGTGACCCCGATCCTGGAGACCTCCTAGGGCGCAGGGGTGCCGACCCGCTCGAACCGGGCCAGCCCGAGCGCCCCGCCCAGGGCCAGGACGAAGCCGAGCACGGCGACCGGGACCCAGCCGTCCCGGATCCGGTCGCCGAGCAGCAGCACCCCGACGATCGCCGGGACCGCGGTCTGGGTGACCACGTTCGCGGCCGTCGCGGTGGTCACGCTGCCGCGCTGCATGGCGGTGGAGTAGAGCAGGAAGGCCACCGCCCCGGCCAGCACCAGCACGTACGCCAGCGGCTCGGTGAGCAGGTCGACCGGCGCCAGCGACGGCAGCAGCCGCCCGGCCAGCGCGACCACGCCGAACCCGACGCCGCCGCACAGGCCCAGCGCGGCCGCGCCGACGGCGCCGGTCAGCCGGCCGGCCAGGGTGCCGAGGGCGGCCGTGCCCAGGACGACCGCGAACAGGGTGACCCGCTCGGTGCCGGTCGCCTCCACCGCCTCGCCGGACTCCGCCGACGGGGTGAGCAGCGCCAGCCCGACGCAGGCGACCGTGACGGCGGCCCACTGCCGGCCGGTCAGCGGGGTGCGGAAGACGCGTACGGACAGCACCGCGGTCACCGCCACGCTGGCCGCGATCACCGCCTGCACCAGGAACAGCGGCAGCGACTGCAGCGCGGCGACGTGCAGGCCGAAGCCGGCCAGGTTGAGGACCAGCGCGGCCAGGAACAGCGGTTGCCGGGCCAGCCGGAGCAGCAGGCCCGGGTCCACGCCGCCGGTGTCCGGGGTACGGGCGGTCGCGATGCCCTGCAGCACGGCGGCCACCCCGAAGGCGAGAGCGGCGGACAGCGCCGCGACCAGCGCGAGGAGCGTCATCCGGGCAGCACGGCGACCTGCGGCGCCTCCTCCGCGCGGGCCGCCCGGGCCGCCCGCCGGCGGGCCTCCAGCAGCAGGCTGAGGCCGAGGTAGTAGACCAGGTACGCCACCGACAGCATGATCCAGAACGGGTGCGGGTCGGGCAGCTGCGTGACGATCACCGCGTACGTGGCCAGCCAGACCGCGGACAGCGCCAGCGTCAGCGGCCGGAAGTCACGGGTGCGGGACGGGTAGAGGTAGCCGATCGGCACCGGCACCAGCACCGCGCAGACCACGACGATCACCGACACCGTGACCGGGGTCAGGTCCATCGCGATGGCGTAGAACGCCACCACGTTCCAGTAGCTGGGGAAGCCGCGGAAGAAGTGGTCGTCGGTCTTGGCGTCGGCCCGGCAGAACTGGTAGCAGGAGGCGACCAGCGGGATCGCCGCCACCAGCGTGCCGGTGCTGCCGTCCGGGAGGTAGCCGGTCTGCAGCAGCAGGATCACCGGGGCGAAGACGTACGTCAGGTAGTCGACGATGTTGTCCAGCATGGCCCCGTCGAACCACGGGATCCGCTCCTTGACCCGGAACTTGCGGGCCAGCATCCCGTCGGTGCCGTCGATGACCATCGCGGCGAGCCCCAGCCAGAGCGCGCGGGCCGAGTCGCCGTCGATGGCGGCGAGCACGATCAGCAGGCCGAGGACGGCGCCGCTGGCGGTGTAGACGTGCACGGCGAAGGCCCGCACCCACGGCCAGGACAAATCCGACTGCACGATCGGGTCCCTGCTCTCTGACGGGAGACGAACGGTTGCGCAACAGTCTGCACTGCCGGACCAGGTGCGGTACGCCCTGTCCGTCGGGTAGGCATCTTCCATGGACCCCGCACGCGACCTCCTCGCCGCCGCCGTCGACATCCAGCCGGACACCGTGGCCCTGCGGCGCCGGCTGCACCGCCGCCCCGAGGTGGGCCTGACACTGCCGGAGACCCAGGCCACCGTGCTCGACGCGATCGCCGGGCTGCCGCTGCGGGTCACCACCGGCACGGCCGTCAGCTCGGTGACCGGGGTGCTCGACGGCGGGCGGCCCGGGCCGACGGTGCTGCTGCGCGGGGACATGGACGCGCTGCCCATGCCGGAGGACACCGGCCTGGACTTCGCCTCCGAGATCCCCGGCGTGATGCACGCCTGCGGCCACGACACGCACGTGGCCATGCTGGTCGGGGCGGCGCGGCTGCTGTCGGCCCGGCAGGCCGAGCTGCCCGGCAAGGTCGTGTTCATGTGGCAGCCGGGGGAGGAGGGCTTCGGCGGCGCGAAGTACATGCTGGAGGAGGGCGTGCTGGAGGCGGCCGGGACGCCGGTCGACTCCGCGTACGCGCTGCACATCACCACGAACTTCGGCTCCGGCGTCGTCACCACCCGGCGCGGCCCGGCGATGGCGTCCTCCGACGTCATCCGGATCGTCGTCACCGGCCGGGGCGGGCACGCCTCCCACCCCTCCGCCGCGCTCGACCCGGTCCCGGTCGCCGCCGCCATCGTCCTGGCCATCCAGACCATGGTGACCCGGGAGATCAGCGTCTTCGACCCGGCGGTGGTCACCATCGCCAAGATCACCGCCGGGACCACCGACAACGTGATCCCGGAGACCGCCGAACTGCTCGGCACGATGCGCACCCTGTCCGAGCAGAACCGCCGGGCGGTCAAGGAGAAGTTGCGCCGGCTCGCCCCGGCGATCGCCGCCGCCCACGGCGCCTCCGCCGAGGTCTTCATCGACGACGCCGGCTACCCGGTCACCGTGAACGCCGACGCCGCCGCCGACCTGGTGCACGCGACCACCGTCGGCCTGCTCGGCCCGGACCGGGCCGTCCTGGAGCGGGACCCGATCATGGGCGCCGAGGACTGGTCGTACGTGCTGCAGCGGGTGCCCGGGGCGATGTCGTTCCTCGGCGCCTGCCCGCCCGGCCTGGACCCCGACGCCGCCCCGCCCAACCACTCCAACCGCGTCGTCTTCGACGAGGACGCGATGGCGGTCGGCGTGGCCACCCACGTCGCCGTCGCCCTCGCCGCCCTGGAAGGCACCCCGCCCCCCGCCTGACCCACCGCAGCAACGGGCCGCTCCCACCTGTGTCGACGCGCGTTGTGGGCAGCAGCGCAGGCGACGTAGCAGTCGCCAGGTTCTGAGGGTGGCGGGTCCGCGTTCGCCGGGTGCGCGTAGCCGGGCGTGGCTGGTGTTGACGGCGGTCCGGCCGGCGGGGAGGTCCCGGCCGCTCTGCCGCCGGGGCGGCCGGGACGGTTCAGCGGGTACGCCGGTCCCGGCGGTCCGGGCCGGCGGCGCGGCCCACGTCGGTCCCGGCTGCCCTG
>CADCTP010000186.1 GCA_902805565.1 uncultured Mycobacteriales bacterium | reverse complement strand
GCCGCGGCGCCGGCCGGGTCGCCGGTCACCTCGACCGGGCCGCCGGCGGACGCCGACTCGGCCCGGTCGACCCCGTGCGCGTCGACCTCGACCGCCACCTCGGCGGTCCGGTCGAGCACCCTCTCGGCGCCCGGCAGGCCGGGCGCCGTCTCGGACTGCGACATCAGCCGACGGCCCCTTCCATCTGCAGCTCGATCAGCCGGTTGAGCTCGAGCGCGTACTCCATCGGCAGCTCGCGGGCGATCGGCTCCACGAACCCGCGGACGATCATCGCCATCGCCTCGTCCTCGGACAGGCCGCGGGACATCAGGTAGAACAGCTGCTCCTCGCTGACCTTGGACACCGTCGCCTCGTGCCCCATGGACACGTCGTCCTCGCGGACGTCGACGTACGGGTAGGTGTCGGAGCGGCTGATGCCGTCGACCAGCAGCGCGTCGCACTTCACGGTCGACCGCGAGCCGTGCGCGCCCTCGTTGACCTGGACCAGGCCGCGGTAGGACGTGCGGCCGCCGCCGCGGGCCACCGACTTCGAGATGATCGTCGAGGACGTGTTGGGCGCCGCGTGCACCATCTTCGCCCCGGCGTCCTGGTGCTGGCCCTCGCCGGAGAACGCGATCGACATGACCTCGCCCTTGGCGTGCTCCCCCACCATCCACACGGCCGGGTACTTCATCGTCACCTTGGAGCCGATGTTGCCGTCGACCCACTCCATGGTCGCCCCCTCGTGCGCGATCGCACGCTTGGTGACCAGGTTGTAGACGTTGTTCGACCAGTTCTGGATGGTCGTGTAGCGGCAGCGGCCGCCCTTCTTGACGATGATCTCCACGACCGCGGAGTGCAGCGAGTCCGAGGAGTAGATCGGGGCCGTGCAGCCCTCGACGTAGTGCACGTACGCGCCCTCGTCGACGATGATCAGCGTCCGCTCGAACTGGCCCATGTTCTCGGTGTTGATCCGGAAGTAGGCCTGCAGCGGGATGTCGACGTGCACGCCCTTCGGCACGTAGATGAAGGAACCGCCGGACCAGACCGAGGTGTTCAGCGCGGAGAACTTGTTGTCGCCGACCGGGATCACCGAGCCGAAGTACTCCTGGAACAGCTCCGGGTGCTCGCGCAGGCCGCTGTCGGTGTCCAGGAAGATGACGCCCTGGTCCTCCAGCTCCTTCTGGATCTGGTGGTAGACGACCTCGGACTCGTACTGCGCGGCGACGCCGGAGACCAGGCGCTGCTTCTCCGCCTCCGGGATGCCCAGCCGGTCGTACGTCGACTTGATGTCGGCCGGCAGGTCGTCCCAGGTCGCGGCCTGCTTCTCCGAGGAGCGGACGAAGTACTTGATGTTGTCGAAGTCGATGTCGGCGAGGTCGGCGCCCCAGGTCGGCAGCGGCTTGCGGTCGAACAGCCGCAGCCCCTTCAACCGCATCGCCAGCATCCACTCCGGCTCGTTCTTCTTGCCGGAGATGTCGCGGACGACCTCCTCCGACAGGCCGCGCTTGGCGCCGGCCCCGGCGGTGTCGGGATCGGACCAACCGAACTTGTAGCGCGAGAGCTGGTCGATCTGCTCGCCCTGGGTCAAGGTCATGCTCGCGTCCTCCCGAGAGGGGCGGTGCCGGTGCTGGGAATGGGGCCGGTGCTGGGGATGTGCGTGGTGCAGACCGCGTCGCCGCGGGCGATGGTGGCCAGCCGCTGCACGTGCGTACCCAACAGCCGCTCGAAGGCCTTTGTTTCGGCCTCGCACAGCTGCGGGAACTCGGCGGCCACGTGCGCCACCGGGCAGTGGTGCTGGCACAGCTGCTCGCCCGCACCCACCTGATGGGCCGACGCAGCGTAGCCCTCACTGGTCAGCGCGCCGGCGAGTGCCACGATCCGGTCCGGGGCCGCCCGCACCGCGGAGCCGTGCCGCTCCTCGACGATGCCGACCCGCCGCTCGGCGAACGCGGCGACCGCCTGCTCGCCGCCGGTCTCGGCCAAGAACCGCAGGGCCGCGGCGGCCAGGTCGTCATACGCGTGCGGGAAGCCGGCCCGGCCGGCCTCGGTGAGCAGGAACTCGCGGGCCGGCCGGCCCCGGCCGCGCTGCGCGCCGCCGAGCGGCCGCTGCTCGCGGTCGGTGGCCAGCCCGTCGGCGACGAGCGCGTCCAGGTGCCGGCGCACCGCGGTGGGGCTGATCCCCAGCCGCTCGCCGAGCGCGGCGGCGGTGGCCGGGCCCTGCTCCAGGAGCAGGCGGGCCACCTCGTCCCGCGTCGGGACCGGTCGGGTCTTTTTCACACCGCTGATGTTACTTATATCCGCGGCCGGCCGCACACCGACCCTCCCGAGCGTGGTGCGGCTCACGCTCGTACGCTCGTGCGGTGGACCACCCCGCGGTCGAGGTGCGCGACCTCACGAAGCGGTACGGCGCCACCACCGCCGTCGCGGGGCTGACGCTCAGCGCCGCCCCCGGCGAGGTGCTGGCCGTGCTCGGCCCCAACGGGGCCGGCAAGACGACGACCGTGGAGATCTGCGAGGGCTACCGGCGGCCCGACTCCGGCACCGTGCGCGTGCTCGGGCTGGACCCGGTCGCCGACGCCCGGGCGCTGCGGCCCCGGGTCGGGGTGATGCTGCAGGGCGGCGGCGGCTACCCGGGCGCCCGGGCCGGCGAGATGCTCCGGCTGCTGGCCTCGTACGCGGCCCACCCGCTGGACCCGGCCGAGCTGCTGGACCGGCTCGGGCTGACCGCGGCCGCGGGGACGGCGTACAAGCGGCTGTCCGGCGGGCAGAAGCAGCGGCTGTCGCTGGCGATGGCCGTGGTGTCCCGGCCCGAGCTGGTCTTCCTGGACGAGCCGACCGCCGGGCTGGACCCGCAGGCCCGGCACGCGACCTGGGACGTGGTCCGGCAGCTGCGCGCGGACGGGGTGACCGTGGTGCTGACCACCCACCACATGGAGGAGGCCGAGCGGCTGGCCGACCAGGTGGTCGTGGTCGACGGCGGCCGGGCGGTCGCCGCCGGGACGCCGGCCGAGCTGACCAGCGACGGCGCCGGCGGGCAGCTGCGGTTCGCCGCCGCCCCCGGCCTGGACCTGGTCGCGCTGGCCGCGGCGTTGCCGGCGGACGTCACGGTGTCCGAGCCGCGGCGCGGGGAATACCTGGTCAGCGGCACGGTCGACCCGCACCTGCTGGCCGCGGTGACCGCCTGGTGCGCCGCCCACGGGGTGCTGGCGGAGGACCTGCGGGTCCAGCGCCGGTCGCTGGAGGACGTGTTCCTGGACCTCACCGGGCACGGGCTCCGGTGAGCTTCACCCCCGCCCCCGAGGCGGCGCCGGTGGGCCGGATGCTGGCCGCGCAGACCCGCATGGAGCTGCGGCTGTCGCTGCGCAACGGCGAGCAGGTCCTGCTCACCCTGCTCATCCCGCTGCTGCTGACCGTCCTGCTGGCGCTGGAGCCGTTCCTGGGCGACGGCGACGGCGGCCGGCGGATCGACTTCGTGGTGCCCGGGGTGCTCGCCCTGGCCATCACCTCGGCCGCGTTCACCGGGCTGGCCATCGGCACCGGCTTCGAGCGCAAGTACGGCGTGCTCAAGCGGCTCGGCGCCACCGCGCTGCCCCGCTCGGTGCTGCTGCTGGGCAAGACCGGCGCCGTGCTGTGCATCGAGCTGCTGCAGGTCGCGCTGGTCGGCGGGCTGGGCCTGGCGCTGGGCTGGCGGCCGACCGGCGGCGCGGTCGCGGTGGCCGGCACGGTGCTGCTGGTCGTGGCGGGCACGGCCGCGTTCGCCGGGCTCGGGCTGCTGCTGGCCGGGTCGCTGCGGGCCGAGGCGACGCTCGCCGCGGCCAACCTGGCCTGGTTCCTGCTGCTGTTCTTCGGCGGGGTGCTCTTCCCGCTGGACCGCTTCCCCGCCGGGCTGGCCTCGGTGCTGGAGTTCCTGCCCACCGCCGCGCTGGCCGACGGGCTGCGGGACGTGCTGCGGGACGGCGCCGGACTGCCGGTCCAGTCGCTGCTCACCCTGGCGGTCTGGGCCCTGCTCGCCTTCGGCGCGGCGGCCGCGACGTTCAAGTGGGAGTGAGGCAGGGTAGGCCGGTCGCGACAGACGTTCGTCGATCGGAGGCCACAGAATGAGTCTCGCCCGTCGCGCCGCACGCGCGGCGCTCGCCGCCAGCTTCGTCAGCGGCGGCATCGACCAGATCCGCAACCCGCAGCCGAAGGCGGGCCCCGCATCCCCGATCGCCAAGCCGATCGCCGACCGCGTCCCGCAGCTTCCCAACGACCCCGAGTCGCTGGTCAAGCTGGACGGCGCGATCAAGGTCGTGGGCGGGCTCGGCCTCGTGTTCGGCCCGTTCGCCCGGCCGGCGGCGCTGCTGCTGGCCGGCAGCCTGGTCCCGACCACGCTGGCCGCCCACCGCTTCTGGGAGACCCAGGACCCGGAGCAGCGCGTCAGCGACCGCGTCGAGTTCTACAAGAACGTCAGCCTGGTCGGTGGTCTGCTGATCACCGCGCTGGACACCGGCGGTCGGCCGTCGGTGCCGTGGGTGGCCAACAAGGCCGCCCACAGCGCCGCCGAGGCCGTCGGTGACGCCGCCGGCACCGTCGGGTCCGCCGTGACGGGGGCCGCGGGCGCGGTCGCCGGCGCGGCCGGGACCGTCGGCAGCGCCGTCACCCACGGCGCCGGCAAGGTCCGCGGCGGTTCGCCGTCGCTGTCCAAGCGGGCGCAGAAGGCGTGGGCGAAGGCCGAGCAGCGGAGCAACAAGGCGTACGCCCGGGCGGAGAAGAAGGGTGGCTCCGCGCTCGGTTCGGCCGGGTCCGCCCTCGGCTCCGCGGCGGCGGCCACCGGTGCCGCCCTCGGCACCGCGTCCGCCGCGACCGGCAAGGCGCTCGGCACCGCCTCGGCGGCGACCGGGTCCGCGCTGGGCTCGGCCCAGGCCCTGACCGGCCGGGCGCTGCGCAAGGCCGACAAGGCCACGGCGAAGAACCGCGCCAAGGCGGCCAAGAAGGCCGGCAAGGCGCAGGGCCGGGCGGCCGGCAAGGCGGCCGCGTACGCGTCCGTCGCCGGTGGCTACGCCAAGGACAAGGGCCCGATCGTGGCCGACGCGGCGCGCACCGCCGCAGCGGCGACGAAGGAGGGCGCGCTGCACGCCAAGGACGGCGTGCTCGCGGCCAAGGACAAGGTCGCCACGGCCGTGTCCCGCTAGCAGCCCGTCCGACCGCGGCCCCTGCCTCCCCCGGGAGACGGGGGCCGCGGTCCGTCCGGGACCGGGTGTCCCGCCCGGCCGGCGGCGGCGGGCCCGGCGCGGCTCAGCTGCCCAGGCGCAGGACGTCGGCCGGCGCGGCCCGGTCGGCGACGCGCTGCGCGTGCAGGGCGGTCAACACGGCGACCGCGGCCACCGCGGCGGCCGCCCCGAGCAGCACCGGCACCGGCAGCACCAGCAGCGGCCGCGGCGGCCGGGCCGGGTCCACGTCGAGCAGGCCGTGCACCAGGCCCAGCGCGACCCGGCCCAGACCGGCGCCGACGACGTACGCCAGGCCGAGCAGCAGCCCCAGCTCGGCCAGCAGCGACCGCAGGTGGGTGGCCCGGGTCAGGCCCATCCGCCGGCTCAGCGCGTACGACGCGGTGCGCGCCCGCTGCCGGGTCTCCACGTAGAGCAGCACGGCGCCGACCGCCACCAGCCCGACCAGCACCGCCAGCGCGGTGAGGTAGTCGAAGGTCCAGGTGATGCCGAGGTAGTCGGCCGCCTCGAAGATGCCGTCCCGGTCGATCGTCTGGAACAGCCCGGCGTCCTGGGCCAGCACCGCCGCCTCGGCGGCGGCGGCCGGGCCGCGGGTCCAGAGCTCGTACCGGGAGCCGGCGAACGGGTCGACCTCGCCGAGCCGGGACCGGTCCACCACGATCATCGGCACCGGCAGCCGCCGGCCCGGGAACAGCCCGGTCCGCGCGGCCTCGGTCAGCCGGACCGTGCTCGTCCCCAGCGTGATCTCCAACTGCTGCCCGGACAGCTCGCGGCGCGGGTCGACCACCACGGCGCCGTCCCGCAGGGCGCCGAGCAGCCGGTCCCGGTCGCCGAACTCCGGCAGCCAGAACGCCGTCCGCCCGAACGTCTCCGGGTCCACGGCGAGCAGGGCCACCTCGGTGCCGCCGACCGTCCCGTACAGGTAGCGGACGACGAGGGTGCCGGCCGCGTCGGTGGCCGGCGTGCTGACCAGCGGGTCGTTGGTCAGCACCGCGACGTCGGCGCCGGTGAACACCCCGGCCTTCGCCGCCAGGGTGCGCTCGGACCCCGCGGTGAGGCCGGCGGCGTACACGGCGGTGGCGACCGGGGTGGCCGCGGCGGCCAGCAGCACCACCGCGGCGACCCGGGCCGCGCCGATCCGGCGGGCCGCCAGGTACCAGGCCGGCGACGACGAGCCCGCCCGGCGGGCCAGCAGCGGCAGCAGCGCGGTCAGCAGCCGGACCGCCAGCACCGAGCCGCCGAGCAGGAACAGCAGCGGGAACAGCACGGTCAGCAGGCTGACCTGGGCCACGTTGCGGACCACGGTGACCGCGCCGCCGTCGGTCAGGGCCGGCCAGCAGGCCGCGGCCCCGGCCAGCAGGACCAGCTCCCACGGCGCCCGCGCCCAGCGGGACCGCCGGACGCCGACCGGCCGCTCGGTCGCGGCCCGGCTGCGCACCCCGGCGACCACGCCGAGCAGCAGCAGCCCGGCGACCAGCCCGCCCCCGGCGACCAGCGCCGCCCGGACCGGCGCGACGGGGTCCAGGTCCGGGCTCGGGCCCAGCCGGGTCACCAGCTCCCGGGCCAGCAGCCAGCCCAGCGCGGTGCCGACCACGGCCGGGAGGGCCAGCTCCAGCACCGCCTTGCCGGCCAGCGCGCCGGGGCCGACGCCGCGGGCGGACAACAGCCGGACCTCGGCGAACCGGCGGTCGGCCCAGTACGACCCGGCCGCGCCGACCAGCAGCAGCGCCAGCAGCGAGCCGCCCAGCGCGATCGGCAGCACCGGCCCGCGCAGCCCGTCCCGGATCAGCGCGGCGCGGTCGGACAGCACCGGCAGCAGCCCGGCGCCGGCGGTCTGCCGGCCCAGGTCGGCCGGCTGCGCGACGGCGGCGGCGGCGTACGCGGCGGCCTGCCGGTCGGCGACGTCCTGGCCGCGGGACTCGGTGAGCCCGTCGGTCTCGACCGGCGAGGCCCAGGTGAAGTTGACCGCGGCCCCGCCGGTCAGCTCGCCGAACAGGGCGACGTCGGTGGTCAGGGCCAGCGTCGGCGGCGGCGGGTCGGCGCTGGCCGGATTGAGCACCAGCACCGCGGCCGAGCACCAGAACTCCGGCAGCGGCCGGGCGTCGAAGTCCTCGTAGACGCCGACCACGGGGACCGGGACGTCGCCGACGCGGATCGGGTCGCCGGGGCGTACGGACAGTCGCTGCGCGGCCACCCCGGAAAGCCAGACGCCGCGGCCGCCGACCGAGCCGGGCAGCCGGGTCACGTGGTCCAGGGCGCCGTCCCGGTGCACCACCCGCACCAGCGGCGGGCGGGTGATCCCGGGGCGGGCGGTGGGCGTCGGGTCGACGGCGTACGCGGACAGCGCGGGCGGGGCCAGCCCGGCCCCGGCCATCGCCGGCAGCACCGCCCGGGCGAGCCGGTCGTGGTCGTCGCCCGGGCCGCGCAGCCGGACGGCGCCGGTGGCCGCGTCCGGGCAGCTGTCGGCGACCAGCCGCTGCAGCGCGGCCGAGGACGCCGAGGACAGGAACAGCGGGCCGGAGGCGGCGGCGCAGCCGAGGATCAGCGTCGCGGCCAGCACCGCGAGGAGCACCGCCGGCTGGCCGAACGGCAGCACCGGCGCCCTGGACCAGGGCGGCAGCAGCCAGACCCCGCCGGCCCCCCGCCGCCGCGGCGGGGCGGCGGCCGGCACCGGGACCCGCGTCCGGACCGACATCGGCCCACCGTAGGGGTGGTCCCGGCCGGTTCGGGCGCCCGTGACCCAATCGTGAGCCCTCCGGGGCGAACCAGGTGTGACGCGGGTCCGCGGAGCCCGGCCCGGACGCGCCGGGCCGCGCGGGCCGACCTACCCTTCTCCCGTGACCTTCCCCCTTCTCCGGCGGCCGTCGGCGCGGACGGTGTTCCGGCTGGCGGTGGCCTCGGTGGTGGCCAACGTCGGGATCGTGCTCACCGGCGGGGCGGTCCGGCTGACCGGCTCCGGGCTCGGCTGCCCGACCTGGCCCAGCTGCACCGAGGACTCCTACACCCCGACCGCGGCGTACGCCGAGCACGGGCTGATCGAGTTCGGCAACCGGATGCTGACCTTCGTGGTCGGCGCGGTCGCGCTGGCCACCCTGATCGCCGTGCTGCGGCACGGCCGGCCCGCCCTGGTGGCGCTGGGCATCGCCGCGTTCGCCGGCATCCCGGCCCAGGGGGTGCTGGGCGGCGTCACCGTGCTGACCGGGCTGAACCCGTGGACGGTCGCGGCGCACTTCCTGGTGTCGATGGGGATCATCGCGGTCACCACCGTGCTGGCCTGGCGGGCGGCCCGGCCGGCCGACGGGCCGTCCCGGCCGCTGGTGAACCCGGCCCTGGTCACGCTGGCCCGGGTGCTGGTCGGGGTGACCGCGGTGGTGCTGGCGCTGGGCACCGTGGTCACCGGCAGCGGGCCGCACTCCGGCGACGCCGAGGTGGGCCGGACCGGGCTGGACCCGGAGACGGTCGGCCAGCTGCACGCCGACTCGGTGATGCTGCTGGTCGGGCTGACGATCGCCGCGGTGCTGTGGCTGCGCGGGACCGGCGCGCCGGCCGGGGCGGTCCGGGCCGGCTGGGTGCTGCTCGGGGTGGAGCTGGCCCAGGGCGCCGTCGGGTTCGTGCAGTACTTCACCGGCCTGCCGGTGGTCCTGGTCGCGCTGCACCTGCTCGGCGCCTGCCTGACCTGGATCGCGGCCCTGCGGCTGCTGCTGTCGCTGTCCGAGCGGTCGGCCGTGCCGACCCCGCCCGCCGCCGCGGCCACCCCCGCCGCCGAGCCGGTCCTCGCCGCGGAGCCGGTCACCGGGTCCACCCCGGTCGCCGCCGGCTGACCGCCCCGCGGCGCCCGCTCAGCCGGCGGGCACCGTGGCGGTGCGGATCGCCGCCGCCAGCCGCTCGGCCGCCGCCGGCACGGTGAGCAGGAACAGCGACGGCTCGGCCAGCTCCAGCTCGATCAGGACCGGGGTCCCGTCCGGGCCGGGCAGCAGGTCGACCCGGGCGTACAGCAACCGCCCGGGGCCGCCGGGCACCGCCGCCAGCGTCCGCTCGGCCAGCTCCCGCTCCGCGGCCGAGGGTTCCCGGGCGGTGATGTCCTCCGGCCGCCACAGGGCCTCGGTCTGGTCCGGCTGCCCGGGCCGCAGCAGCGGGCCCTTGCGGATCGCGTGGCTGTACGGCCCGCCGAGGTGCACGACCGCGGTCTCGCCCAGCTCGTCCACCCCGGACAGGTACGGCTGCACCATCGCCGGCCGCCCCGCCGCCAGCAGCCGGGACGCGTGGTCGCGGGCCCGGTCCTCCTCGCCGGGGACGTACCGGGCGGTGTCCCGGGAGCCGGTGCTGACCGTGGGCTTGACCACCACGTCGGTCCAGGACACGCCGTCCAGCGGGTCCCCCGGCGCCAGCCAGGTCGTCTCCACCACCGGCACGCCGGCCGCGGCCAGGTCCCGCAGGTAGGTCTTGTCGGTGTTCCAGGCCACCACGTCGGACGGGTTGGCCAGCCGGGGGACGCTCGCCGCCCAGGCCGCGAAGTCGTCCCGGCGCGGCGCGTAGTCCCAGGTCGCGCGGATCACGGTCAGGTCGTACGAGTCCCAGTCGACGGCGGGGTCGTCCCAGACCCGCCACTCGGCGTCCAGCCCGGCCGCGGCGCAGGCGGCCAGCAGCGGGGGCGAGTCCTCGTCGCCGCCGGGCAGCTGGCGGCAGGTGGCCAGCGCGATCCGCGGCAGCCGGCGGGCGGGGCCGGTCGCCGGGGTCAGCATCGTCAGCGGACCAGCGCGTCGACGGCGAGCCCCACGAACAGCACCGCGAGGTAGGAGTTGGACAGGTGGAACAGCGGCAGCGCCCGCGCCGGCTCGCCGCGGCGGACCCGGGCCAGCAACTGGTGGGCGGCGACGAGGAACCAGGCCCCGGACAGCACCGCGACCGTGCCGTAGATCCACGAGGTGGCCAGCGGCCACAGCAGCAGGGAGGTGGCCACGGTGAGCCAGGTGTAGCCGACGATCCGCTTGACCACGGTCAGCGGGCTGGCCACCACCGGGAGCATCGGCACGCCGGCCCGGGCGTAGTCGTCCTTGAACTTCATCGCCAGCGCCCAGAAGTGCGGCGGGGTCCAGAAGAAGACGATGCCGAACATCACCACCGGCGCCCAGGCCAGCGACCCGGTGACGGCGGCCCAGCCGATGAGCACCGGCATGCAGCCGGCGGCGCCGCCCCAGACGATGTTCTGCGGGGTCCGGCGCTTGAGCACCAGCGTGTAGACCAGGACGTAGAACAGGATCGCGAACACGGTGAGCAGCGCCGGCAGCCAGCCGGTGAACGCCCACATGATCGCGATCGCGACCACGCCGAGCACGACACCGAAGACCAGGCCGGCCCGCGGGGTGACCACGTGCCGGGCCAGCGGGCGGGCGACGGTGCGGTGCATCACCGCGTCGATGTCCCGGTCGATGTAGCAGTTGAGCGCGTTGGCGCTGCCCGCGGCGAGCGAGCCGCCGATCAGCGTGGCCAGCACCAGCCCGAGCTCCGGCAGCCCCTGCGCGGCCAGCACCATCGCCGGCAGCGTCGTGACCAGCAGCAACTCGACGATCCGGGGCTTGGTGAGGGCCACGTACGCCCGCAGCACGGCACCGGCGCGGCGGCGGCGGGCCGCGCGCTCGGCGGGGACGTCGATCGGGGCCGGGGCGGACGGCACCGCCGTCCGACGACCCCCCGGCAGCACCTGCGTCACGCGAAGCACTGTACGCACCGCCGTGTCGGACCGCGCCTGCCGGGGTACGTGCCCGGCAGGGAAGGCGAACCGCGGCGAGTCAGCGTGAGCGGACCAGCCTGTCGTCGAGGTCAGGGCGGCTGGATCGGTCTAGGCTGACGATGATCAAGACCACGGCTGGCCCGCCCCGCAGCACCCGCCCGACCCCCTACGCGGGCCGGCTGACCGGCCCGTCCGTGAAGGAGCATCCCGCGTGAACGACAGTTCCGAACAGCCGGCTCCCGGCAAGGACGCCGCCGAGCCCGTCGAGCAGGCTCCGGCGCCCGTGCCGGAGGCCCCCGCGGAGGCGCGGCCCCCCGCGTACCCGGACGGCTGGACGGACCTGGACACCCGGGCCGTCGACCTCGTCCGGGTGCTGGCGATGGACGCCGTGCAGAAGGTCGGCAACGGCCACCCCGGCACCGCGATGAGCCTGGCGCCGCTGGCGTACACGCTCTTCCAGCGGACCATGCGGCACGACCCGGCCGACCCGCACTGGCTGGGCCGGGACCGCTTCGTGCTCTCCGCCGGGCACTCCAGCCTCACCCTCTACATCCAGCTCTACCTCGCCGGCTACGGCCTGGAGCTCGACGACCTGAAGGCCCTGCGCACCTGGGGCTCGCTCACCCCGGGACACCCGGAGCACGGGCACACCGCCGGGGTGGAGACCACGACCGGCCCGCTCGGGCAGGGCGTCGGCAACGCGGTCGGGATGGCCATGGCCGCCCGGCGCGAGCGGGGCCTGCTGGACCCGGACGCGCCGGCCGGGGAGAGCATCTTCGACCACCGGGTGTACGCGATCTGCTCCGACGGCGACATCGAGGAGGGCGTCTCCGGTGAGGCGTCCTCGATCGCCGGCCACCAGAAGCTCGGCAACCTCACGCTGATCTACGACGACAACCAGATCAGCATCGAGGACGACACGGGCATCGCGCTGTCCGAGGACGTCGCGCTGCGCTACCAGGCGTACGGCTGGCACGTCCAGGACGTCGACTGGCGGCGCCCGGACGGGACGTACGTCGAGGACGTCGCCGCGCTGGAGGAGGCCCTGACGGCCGCCGAGGCGGAGACCGAGCGGCCGTCGTTCATCCGGCTGCGCACGATCATCGCCTGGCCGGCGCCGAACGCCCAGAACACCGGCAAGTCGCACGGCTCGGCGCTGGGTCCCGACGAGGTCGCCGCGACCAAGGAGGCCATGGGCCTGGACCCGGACAAGACCTTCGACGTCGACCCCGAGGTGCTCGCGCACGCCCGGGCCGTCCGCGACCGGGGCGCCGCCGCGCACGCCGACTGGAGCACCCGCTACGAGGCCTGGGCGACCGCGTCGCCGGACCGCAAGCAGCTGCTGGACCGGCTGGTCGCCCGCACGCTGCCGGCCGGCTGGGACGAGGCGCTGCCGGACTTCCCGGCCGACCCGAAGGGGATGGCCACCCGCAAGGCCTCCGGCGCGGTGCTGGACGCGATCGTGCCGACGCTGCCGGAGCTGTGGGGCGGCTCGGCCGACCTGGCCGAGTCCAACAACACCACCCCCAAGGGCGAGCCGTCGTTCATCCCGTCCGAGCACCAGACCAAGGAGTGGCCGGGCGGCCCGTACGGGCGGGTGCTGCACTTCGGCATCCGCGAGCACGCCATGGGCTCGATCATGAACGGGATCACCCTGCACGGGCTGACCCGCGTCTACGGCGGCACGTTCCTGGTGTTCAGCGACTACATGCGCCCGGCGGTCCGGCTGGCCGCGCTGATGAAGCTGCCGGTGACGTACGTCTGGACGCACGACTCGATCGGCCTCGGCGAGGACGGCCCGACCCACCAGCCGATCGAGCACCTGGCCGCGCTGCGGGCGATCCCGGGCCTGGACGTCGTCCGCCCGGGCGACGCGAACGAGACCGCGGTGGCCTGGAAGACGATCCTGGAGCACACCGACCGGCCGGCCGGCCTCGCGCTGACCCGGCAGAACATCCCGACCTGGGACCGCTCCACCGGCTCGGCGGACGGCACCACCGGGTCGGCCGAGGGCACCGCCCGCGGCGCGTACGTGCTGGCGGAGGCCGCGGCCAAGCCGACCCCGGACGTCATCATCATCGCGACCGGCTCCGAGGTGTGGCTCGCCGTCGAGGCCCGCAAGCGGCTGGAGGACGAGGGCGTCGCCACCCGGGTGGTGTCGATGCCGTGCCGGGAGTGGTTCTTCGAGCAGGACGAGGCCTACCGGCAGACCGTGCTCCCGACCGGGGTCAAGGCCCGGGTCAGCGTGGAGGCCGCGGTCGGGCTGGGCTGGCGGGACCTGGTCGGCGACGCCGGCGAGATCGTGAGCATCGAGCACTACGGCGCGTCGGCCGCGTACACGACGCTGTTCGAGCAGTTCGGCTTCACGCCGGACAACGTGGTGGCCGCCGCGCACGCCAGCCTGCAGAAGGTCGGCCTGATCACCGGCACCACCACCGGATCCTGAGGAGTTTCAATGAGCGACGCCCTTGCCGACCTCTCCGCCGCCGGTGTGGCGGTCTGGCTCGACGACCTCTCCCGCGAGCGGCTGCGCACCGGCAACCTGCAGCAGCTCGTCGACGACAAGCACGTGGTGGGGGTGACCACCAACCCGACGATCTTCCAGAAGGCGATCTCCCAGGGCGACGCGTACGACCAGCAGATCGCCGACCTGGCGCTGCGCGGCGTCGACGTCGGCGAGGCGGTCCGCTCGCTGACGACGTACGACGTCCGCTGGGCCTGCGACGTGCTGCGGCCGGTCTACGACCGCACCGACGGCGTGGACGGCCGGGTGTCCATCGAGGTGGACCCGCGGCTGGCCCACGACGAGGCCCGCACCCGGGCCGAGGCCGAGGCGCTGTGGTGGCTGGTCGACCGGCCGAACCTCTACATCAAGATCCCGGCCACCCAGGAGGGCCTGCCGGCGATCGCCGACGTGCTGGCCGCCGGGATCAGCGTGAACGTCACGCTGATCTTCTCGCTGGAGCGCTACGACAAGGTGATGGACGCGTTCCTGGACGGCCTGGAGCGGGCCAGGGAAGCCGGCCACGACCTGTCCAAGATCGGCTCGGTCGCGTCGTTCTTCGTGTCCCGCAACGACACCGAGACCGACAAGCGGCTGGACAAGCTGGGCAGCGAGGAGGCCAAGTCGCTGCGCGGCGCCGCCGCCATCGCCAACGCCCGGCTGGCGTACCAGCACTACGAGAAGGTCTTCGGCTCCGACCGCTGGAAGGCGCTGGCGGCCGCGGGGGCCAAGCCGCAGCGGCCGCTGTGGGCGTCCACCGGCGTCAAGGACCCGGCGTACGACGACACCCGCTACGTCGTCGAGCTGGTGGCGGCGGGCGTGGTCAACACCATGCCGGAGGCCACCCTGGAGGCGGTCGCCGACCACGGCACCGTCCGGGGCGACACGATCACCACCTCGTACACCGAGGCGCAGCAGGTGCTCGACCGGCTGGCCGCGCTCGGGATCTCCTACGACGACGTGGTGCAGACGCTCGAGGACGAGGGCGTGAAGAAGTTCGAGGACAGCTGGGGCGAGCTGATCGAGCAGGTCACCAGCTCACTGGAGGAGGCCGGCGCGGACGTCTCCTCCGACGGCGCGACCACGCCGGCCGGCGAGGGCCCGGCGGCGGCCAGCCGTGGGGACTCGGCCCGCTAGGCTCCCGCCGCACGACGGCCCGGCCCCCAGGCGGGGGCCGGGCCGTTCCGCGCTCAGCGGCCGTTGAGCTCGCGGTAGCGCCGCACCAGGGCGGTGGTGGACGGGTCGCCGGCCGACTCCGGCGGCGCCTCGCCGGTCAGTGCCGGGGTGAGCTGCATCGCCTTGGCCTTGCCGAGCTGCACGCCCCACTGGTCGAAGGAGTCGATGCCCCAGATCACGCCCTCGGTGAAGACGGCGTGCTCGTACAGGGCGATCAGCTGGCCCAGCACCGACGGGGTCAGCCGCTCGGCCAGGATCACCGTCGAGGGCCGGTTGCCCGGCATGACCTTGTGCGGGACCACGTCGGCCGGGGTGCCGTCGGCCGCCAGCTCCTCGGCGGTCTGCCCGAACGCCAGCGCCGCCGGCTGGGCCAGGAAGTTCGCGGTGAGCAGGTCGTGCATGCCCTCCGGGTCGGTCGGGACCACCGACCGGGCGAAGCCGATGAAGTCGCAGGGCACCAGCCAGGTGCCCTGGTGCAGCAGCTGGTAGAAGGCATGCTGGCCGTTGGTGCCGGGCTCGCCCCAGTAGATCTCGCCGGTGGACGTCACCACCGGCGAGCCGTCCGACCGCACCGACTTGCCGTTGGACTCCATCGTCAGCTGCTGCAGGTACGCCGGGAACCGCGACAGGTGGGTGGAGTACGGCAGGACGGCCTTGGACTGGGCGCCGAAAAAGTTCGAGTACCAGACGCCGAGCAGGCCGACCAGCGCCGGTGCGTTCCGGTCCAGCGGCGCGGTGCGGAAGTGCTCGTCGACGGTGCGGAACCCGGCCAGGAACTCGGCGAAGCGCTCCTTGCCGATCGCGACCAGCACCGACAGGCCCACCGCCGAGTCGACCGAGTAGCGGCCGCCGACCCAGTCCCAGAAGCCGAACATGTTGGCGGTGTCGATCCCGAACTCGGCGACCTTCTCGGCGTTGGTCGACACCGCGACGAAGTGCTTGCTGACCGCGTCGTCGGCGGCGTCGGACCCGAGCCCGTCGAGCAGCCAGCGCCGGGCCGCGGTCGCGTTGGTCAGCGTCTCCAGCGTCGTGAACGTCTTGGAGCAGACGACGAACAGCGTGCTGGCCGGGTCGAGGTCCTTGGTGTTCTCGTACAGGTCGCCCGGGTCGAGGTTGGAGACGTAGCGGCAGCTGATCCCGGCGTCGGCGTACGGCCGCAGCGCCTCGTACGCCATGGCCGGGCCGAGGTCGGAGCCGCCGATCCCGATGTTGACCACGGTCGAGATCCGCCGGCCGGTCGCCCCGGTCCACTCCCCCGACCGGACCTTGTCGGCGAACGCGCCCATCGCCTCCAGGGTGGCGTGCACGTCCGCCACGACGTCCTGCCCGTCGACGACCAGCCCGGCGTCGCGGGGCAGCCGCAGCGCGGTGTGCAGCACCGCCCGGTCCTCGGAGGTGTTGATGTGCTCGCCGGAGTACATCGCGCCGATCTTCTCCGGCAGCCCGGCCCGCTCGGCCAGCGCGACGAGCAGCTGCACGGTCTCCGCGGTGATCCGGTGCTTGGAGTAGTCCAGGAACAGCTCGCCCGCCTCGACGGTGAGCCGTCGGGCCCGGTCCGGATCGGTCTCGAACAGCTCGCGCAGGTGCAGTGGCGCCACCTTCTCGTGGTGGGCCTGCAGCGCCTTCCACTCCGAGCTGTTCGCTATGTCGAGCACGCTTTGTCCCTCTCGTTGCTGGGTACGAGCTGGCACGCACAGGTGCGCCACCGAACTCTAGGTTCCCCGGGCCGAGGTCCTCATGCCGCCCCGGCGCCGCGAGGGGTGAAACGCCCTGCCTGCGTACGATGACGCGGCCGAGGAACCCGACCGGAGAGGAGGGACGATGGACCCGCGCGACACCCTTTCCGCGACCCATCCCAACCCGCTGCGCGACCCACGGGACCGCCGGCTCCCCCGGGTGCCGGAGCCGTGCGCGCTGGTGGTGTTCGGCATCACCGGGGACCTGGCCCGCAAGAAGCTGCTGCCGGCGGTCTACGACCTGCACAGCCGCGGCCTGCTGCCGACCGACTTCGTGCTGATCGGGTTCGCCCGCCGGGACTGGTCCACCGGCGACTTCGAGGACATGGCGCGCGAGGCGGCCCGCAGCCACGCCCGGACGCCCTGGCGGGAGGAGGTGTGGTCGCGGCTGGCCGGCAACATGAAGTTCGTGCCGGGGTCCTTCGACGACGACAACGCCTTCGACCAGCTGGCCGAGTGCCTGGGCGAGATGCAGGACTCCCGCGGCATCAAGGGCAACGCCGGGTTCTACCTGTCGATCCCGCCGTCGGCGTTCCCGGTGGTGCTCAAGCAGCTGCAGCGCACCGGGATGGCGGACAACGGCCGGTCCGGCGGCTGGCGCCGGGTCGTGGTGGAGAAGCCGTTCGGCAACGACCTGGAGTCCTCCCGGGAGCTCAACGACCTGGTCGACGACGTGTTCACCGCCTCGGACGTGTTCCGCATCGACCACTACCTGGGCAAGGAGACCGTCCAGAACATCCTGGCCCTGCGGTTCGCCAACCAGCTCTTCGAGCCGGTGTGGAACTCCAACTTCGTCGACTCGGTGCAGATCACCATGGCCGAGGACGTCGGCATCGGCACCCGGGCCGGGTTCTACGACCAGACCGGCGCGGCCCGCGACGTCCTGCAGAACCACGTGCTCCAGCTGCTCGCGCTGGTCACGATGGAGGAGCCGGTCGAGTTCACGCCGGACGCGATCCGCACCGAGAAGATCAAGGTGCTGCGCGCGATCGCGCTGCCCGAGGACCTCGCGCAGTACGCGATCCGCGGCCAGTACACGCAGGGCTGGCTGGCCGGGGAGCGGGTGACCGGCTACCGGCAGGAGAAGGACGTCCCGCCGGACTCGCGGACCGAGACGTACGCGGCGGTCAAGCTGGACATCGAGACCCGCCGCTGGGCCGGGGTGCCGTTCTACCTGCGCACCGGCAAGCGGCTGCCCCGCCGGGTCACCGAGATCTCGATCCTGTTCAAGAAGGCTCCGCACCTGCCGTTCTCCAAGACCGACACCGAGGAGCTGGGGCACAACCAGCTGGTGATCCGGGTGCAGCCGGACGAGGGCGTGACGCTCAAGTTCGGCTCCAAGGTGCCCGGCTCGCAGATGGAGGTGCGGGACGTGGCGATGGACTTCCTCTACGGGCAGTCCTTCACCGAGTCCAGCCCGGAGGCGTACGAGCGGCTGATCCTGGACGTGCTGCTCGGCGACGCCACGCTGTTCCCGCAGGCCGCCGAGGTGGAGGCGTCCTGGCGGGTGGTGGACCCGATGGAGGACTTCTGGCAGGGCCGCGAGCCGGCGTACTACCGGGCCGGCGAGTGGGGGCCCAAGGAGGCCGACGAGATGCTGGCCCGCGACGGGCGCAGCTGGAGGCGACCGTGATCTCAGCCCTGGGAGGGGACGCCCGGTGACGACGCTCTGGGACACCACCGGCACGGCCGTGGTCAAGGCGCTGGCCGCGGAGCGGCGGTCCGGCGGCGCGGTGATGTCCGGGCTGGCGCTGACGCTGGTCGTGGTGGTCGACGAGAAGGACGTGCACGAGGCGGAGGCGGCGGCGACCACCGCGGCCTCCCGGCACCCCAGCCGGCTGCTCATCGTGATCCGGCGCCAGGTCGAGGCCCCGGTGCCGCGGCTGGACGCCGAGGTGCTCGTCGGCGGCCGGCTCGGCCCGGGCGAGGCCGTCGTCATGCGGATGTACGGCCGGCTCGGGCTGCACGCGGAGTCGGTGACGCTGCCGCTGCTCGCCCCGGACGCCCCCGTCGTCACCTGGTGGTACGGCGCTCCCCCGGAGCTGATCGCGCACGACCCGCTCGGGGTCTTCGCCGACCGGCGGATCACCGACGTGCGGCGGGCGCCGTCCCCGGCCGAGGCGCTGCGGCAGCGGGCCGCGGACTACTCCCCCGGCGACACCGACCTGGCCTGGACCCGGACCACCCCGTGGCGGGCCGAGCTGGCCTCGGCGTTCGACACGGTGCGCGGGGCGGTGAAGTCCGCCTCGGTGACCGGCAGGCAGGAGGACCCGGCGACCCAGCTGCTGGCCGGCTGGCTGTCGTCCCGGTTCGGCGTCGAGGTGCCGGTCGAGCAGGCCGCCGGGCGCGCGCCCGGGGTCGGCGGGATCGGGGTGTCCGAGGTGTCGGTCCAGCTCACCGACGGCGGCTCGGTGTCGCTGACCCGGCGGGCCGCCGGCGCGGTGGTGCTGCACCGCACCGACCAGCCCGACAGCGAGATCGCGCTGCCGGAGCGGGAGCTGGGTGACCTGCTGGCCGAGGAGCTGCGCCGGCTGGACGCCGACCAGCCGTACGCGGACGCGCTCGGCGTCTGCGCCGGCGTGCCCGGCCTGGCCGACCGGCCGGACGAGCCGCGGACGCTGATCTGGCTCGACCCGATGGCCGCCCGGACCAGCCACCCGGACGCGGTGACCGAGGCCCCGGAGCGCGAGCGGACCGCGTACGGCGAGGGCGCCGCCCCGGCCGGCGGGAACCCGGCCAGTGGCGACCCGGCCGGCGGAGCGGCCGG
>CADCTP010000185.1 GCA_902805565.1 uncultured Mycobacteriales bacterium | reverse complement strand
TCGCGCCGGCCGGGTCGCCGACCGCGATCCGCAGCATCCCGCGGGCCCACAGCAGCAGCGCGGCCGGCCCCGGCGGCAGCGCGGCCGCGGACGGCAGCGCGGCGGCCCGGTCGGCCAGCTCGCGCATCGGGACCAGCAGCCCGCGCGACCACCAGTACGGGAACAGCGGGGCGGCGAGGCCCACCACGGTCGCCGCGTCGTCGCGGGCCACGGCCCAGCGCATCATCGAGCGCAGGTCGTCCAGCTCCCCGTCCACCCGGGCCGCCCAGTCCCGGTTGTCCGGGCCGGTCAGCCCGGCCCCGGCCGCGGCGGCGAAGGCCAGCAGCCAGTCGGTGAGCCGGGCCAGCGTCGCCTCCCGCTCGCCCGCGGCGGCCAGCTTCTCCCGGGCGTACGCCCGGACGGCGGACAGCAGCCGGAACCTCGGCTCCCGCTCGCCGCCGGCCGCCGCGACCATGCTCTGCGCGACCAGCGAGGACAGGGTGTCGTCGTCGGCGCCGGCGACCTCCTCGGCGCCGGCCACGGTGAACGACCCGGCGAACACCGACAGCCGGGCCAGCAGCGCCCGCTCCGCCCCGGACAGCAGCCCGTGGCTCCACTCGATGGTGGAGCGCAGCGTGCGC
This sequence comes from uncultured Mycobacteriales bacterium, assembly GCA_902805565.1. Classification (GTDB taxonomy): domain Bacteria; phylum Actinomycetota; class Actinomycetes; order Mycobacteriales; family CADCTP01; genus CADCTP01. Next base: position 5,898 of record CADCTP010000185.1, on the reverse strand, counting down.
TGCCGGTCCGGCAGGTCCACCGCCCCGGCGCTGAGGTCCAGCGGCCGGTCCGGCCGGTCGCCGAGCCGGTGCAGCAGCTGGGCCGGGGACAGCAGCCGCAGCCGGGCCGCGGCCAGCTCCAGGGCGAGCGGGATGCCGTCCAGCCGCCGGGCCAGCCCGGCCAGCGCCTCGGGGTCGGGCACGAACCCGGGCCGCACCTCGCGCCCCCGGGCGGCCAGCAGCCCGACCGCGTCCGGGACGGCCAGCGGGTCCAGCGGCACCTCGTGCTCGCCCCGCAGCCGCAGCGCGGTCCGCCCGGTGGCCAGCACCCGGACCCCCGGGCAGGCGGCCAGCAGGGTCGCCACGTCCGGGGCGGCGGCCAGCACCTGCTCGACGTTGTCCAGCACCAGCAGCAGGTCGCGGTCGGCCAGCCGCTCGGCGACCAGGTCCAGCACCGGGCCGCTGCCCTCGGGGCGGATCCCGAGCGCGGCGGCGACCGCGCCGGGCACCGCCGCCGGGTCGCCGACCGGGGCCAGGTCGACGAAGCAGGCGTCCGGGGCGAAGCCGCGGGCCACCTCCAGCGCGACCCGGGTCTTGCCGACCCCGCCCGGCCCGACCAGGGTGACCAGCCGGGCCCCGCCGCGCAGCAGGCCGGTGACCGCCGCCACCTCGGCCGCGCGGCCGACCAGCTCGGTCGGCGGCACCGGCAGCCGGGCCGGCCGCAGCCCGGCCACGGCGGGCGGGCGGGCGGTGAACCGCTCGGTCAGCAGCACCGCCAGGTCGTCGGCGAGCAGGTCGACCAGCTCGGCCGCGTGCCCGAACGGCTTGTACGCCGCCCGGTCGTCGGCCCGCACCCGGTCCAGCAGCTCCTCCAGCCGGGGCTCGCGGTCGGCGGCCTCCTTGACGTAGATCAGCTTCGGCCGGTCGCCGGAGAGGAGGTATTCGTCCTCCAGGCCGGACACGGTCTCCCCCGGCGCCACCCAGCCGTACCGGCGCCAGTAGATGCCGACGAAGACGTCGCTCTGGTCCAGGTAGGCGCGGTAGAGCTCGCGCGGCGGGTGCGGCCGGGCGCCCAGCTCGAACAGCACCGGGGTCAGCCGCAGCCGGCCGACCGCCTCCTTCGCGGCCTGCCGCTCCGCGGCGAGCTCCTGCAGGGTCGAGGACACGAAGACCCGGACCCTGCGGTCCGGGGTCAGCGGCGTCCCCGGGTCGGCCATGCCGGCAGCGTATCGAGGGAGCCGGTCGACCGAACCCCCATAATCGCCGACGTGGCCACGCGTGCGGTGTCCAGGGGGACCCGGCTGATGCTGGGGGTGTTCGTCGCGCTCACCGCCCTGGCCACCAACCAGCTGTACGTGCTGTCCGCGCACACCGACGCCTGGTTCGCCTGGACGATCCGGCCGCCGCTCACCGCGGCCTTCCTCGGCGGCGGGTACGCGGCCGGCTGCCTGCTGGTGCTGCTGGCGCTGCGGGCCCGGGCGTGGGCGCAGGCGCGGGTGCCGGTGCTGACCGTGGTGGTGTTCGCCTGGCTGACCCTGCTCGCCACCCTGCTGCACCTGGACCGGTTCCACTTCGGCGCGGACGGCCAGGTCGCGCGGGCCGCGGCCTGGTTCTGGCTGGCCGTGTACGTCGTGGTCCCGGCCGGGCTGACCGCGCTGGCCGTGGCGCAGCAGCGGGCCCCCGGCACCGACCCGCCCCGCCGGGACCCGGCGGCGACCTGGCTGGTGACCGCGTTCGCCGCCCAGGGGCTGCTGATGTGCGCGGTCGGCGCGGCGCTGTTCGTCGCGCCGGGGACCGCGGACCGGCTGTGGCCGTGGCCGCTGACGCCGCTGACCGCCCGGGTGGTGGCGGCCTGGCTGGTCGCGTTCGGGGTGGCGGCGGTGCTGGCCCTGCGGGAGCGGGACCTGGACCGGCTGGCCTCCGGCGCGGCGGCGTACACGCTGTTCGGGGTGCTGCAGCTGGTCGCGGCGGCCCGCTACCCCGACCCGCTCGGCGACGGCCCGCTGACCGTCGCCTACCTGGCGCTGATGGTCAGCGTGGTGGCCGTCGGTGCCACCGGGACGGTGGCCGCGGCCCGCGGTCGACGCCGGCCGGCGGCTGGTGCGACTCCAGCGGGAGCAGGCCCAGCAGGTTGAGCCCGACCAGCAGGGCCAGCCCGACCCAGGCCGACGCGTACGACACGGCGACGGCCAGCACCGGCACGACCGGCACCACCAGCACGGCCGTGCGCAGGTAGAGCGACAGCGCGGCCGGGTCCACGTCGGCGCGCAGCAGCCCGGCCGAGCGGGCGTAGACCAGCAGCGCGGCGAACGCCAGCAGCGCGACGAACAGCAGCCCGGCCTGCAGCCGGACCGCGGTGCCCAGGTCCTGCGGGGAGTCCAGGGCGTGCGCCAGCACCGCGGTGGAGAACGGGGTCAGCGCGTAGATCCCGACCGGCAGCAGCACCAGCAGGGTCGCGTAGTGGTCCACCCCGCGCATCCAGGCGTCCAGCCGCCGGGACTGCAGCCAGCCGGCGACCATCTGCAGGAAGCCGATGGCGTACGCCGCGTACAGCGGGCCGAGGTGCAGCAGCTCGGAGCCGAGCTCGCCCGGCGGCGCGTCCTCCGGCGGGCGCAGCTCGATCACCAGCAGGGTCGCGGCGATCGCGTACACGCCGTCGACGAACGCGCCGAGCCGGCCCCAGCCGTGCGGCGCGTGGTCGCGCGGTCGGAACCGCCACCCCGCGCCGCTCCACCCCACCCGCCGGACGCTAGCGCGAGAGGTCCACCAGCGGGAAGGCGTCCTTCCACACCGGCTCGTAGCCGGCCGCCTCCAGCATCGCCGCCACCTCCACCGCCGAGCGCTCGTCGGAGATCGCGAACTGCTCGGTCGCCGTGCCGGGCGCCGAGTAGCCCCCCGGCTCGGTGGAGGCCCCGGCCGACATCTGGGTCACCGCGATCCGCACCAGGCCGTCCCGCAGCGCGGCCGGCTCCCGGGTGGACAGCACGATCCCGGCCTCCGGCTCGAACAGCCGCAGCGCCGCGAGCGCCTGGACGTACTCGGCGTCCGAGACCGGCACCAGCGGCTGGTAGCCGGACGCGGACGGCCGGATCCGGGGCAGCGCGACGGTCACCTCGGTCCGCCAGAACGACTTGACCAGGAACGCGGCGTGCGCGGCGACGGACAGCACGTCGGCCCGCCAGTCCTCGGCCAGGCCGAGCAGCGCGCCGACGCCGAGCCGGCGCACGCCGGCCGCCCCGGCCAGCTCGGTGGAGTTGAGCCGGCGGTCGAAGTCGCGCTTCCAGCCGGCGGTGTGGGTCGCCGCGTACCGGTCCCGGTCGTACGTCTCCTGGTAGTGCACGACCCCCTCCAGGCCGGCGGCGACCAGCCGGGCGTACGTGTCGTCGGACCAGGTCTGGGTCTCGATCGACAGCGACGGGACGTGCGGCCGGAGCCGCTCCACGACGGAGACCAGGTAGTCCTGGGACACCTCGACCCGGTGCTCGCCGGCCACCAGCAGCAGGTGCCGGAACCCGCGGCCGGTGAGCAGCCCCGCCTCGGCCGCCACCTCGTCCACGGTGAGCGTCCGGCGGGCGATCGGCAGGTCCTTGGCGAAGCCGCAGTACGTGCAGGAGGACAGGCAGGCGTTGGAGAGGTAGACCGGCGCGAACAGCCGCACCGCCCGGCCGAACCGGCGCAGCGTGGTCGCCCGCGCGGCCTGGGCCAGCTCCTCCAGCCGGGCCGTCGCCGCCGGCGCCAGCAGCGCGGCCAGGTCGGCCAGGTCGCGGTGCTCCCGGCCGAGCGCCGCGGTCACGTCCGCGTCGGTGTACGCCCGGGCGGACAGGCCGGGCACGTCCAGCGTGTCCAGGTGCCGGGCGAACCTCCCCCTGGGTGCGGCCATCAGGCGTCCGTCCCGGTGCCGGGGGCCGGCCGGCCCGCGGAACCGGCCGCGGCCGGGCCGCCGCCGGCCGGCTGCCCGGTCGGCCCGCCGAGGCCGCCGAGGAAGTCGGTCAGCGGGGAGGACGCCTCGGCGGTGGTCGCGTCGGCGACCGTGCCCCGGCCGGCCAGGTACCCGAGCCGGCCGGCCTCGGTGGCCAGCGCGAACGCCCGGGCCATCGCGATCGGGTCGCGGGCGACGGCGATGGCCGTGTTGACCAGCACCGCGTCGGCGCCGACCTCCATCGCCTCGGCCGCGTCGCTGGGCACGCCCAGCCCGGCGTCCACCACGACCGGCACCCCGGCCTGGGCCACGATCACCTCGATCGCGTCCCGGGTGCGCAGCCCGCGGTTGGAGCCGATCCAGGCCCCCAGCGGCATCACCGTGGCGCAGCCGGCCTCCTCCAGCCGCCGGCACAGCACCGGGTCGGCCGAGCAGTACGGCAGGACGGTGAAGCCGTCGGCCACCAGCAGCTCGGCCGCCCGCAGCGTCTCGATCGGGTCCGGCGCCAGCGTCCGCGGGTCCGGCGTGACCTCCAGCTTCACCCAGCTCGTACCGGTGCCGGCCCGGCCCAGCCGGGCCAGCCGGACCGCCTCGCCGGCGTCGACCGCGCCGGAGGTGTTCGGCAGCAGCCGCACCCCGGCGGGGACGAAGTCCAGGATGTCGCCGTCGCCGGCCCGGTCCAGGTCGACCCGGCGCAGCGCGACGGTCACCAGCTCGGTGCCGCTGGCCAGCACCGCGTCCCGCATGACGGTGTGCGCGGCGAACTTGCCGGTGCCCACGAGGAGCCGGCTGCCGAGCCGCTGCCCGGCCACCACGAACGGATCGTCCACGTGTTCTCTCCCTCCCCGCGCGGGCATTACCCCGATCGGGTGCTGCGGGTCGCGGGCCGGTCCGCCCGCCTCTCAGCCCGCCACGGCGGGCTCCCCGGTGATGTCCGTGCCCATCCTACGGCGGACCGGGACGCATCCGGCGACGATCGGGACACACCCCGCGGCCGCCGGGTGGCACGGAACGGGGAGGCGGCGCGTACGGGCCCGCTGCCTACACTCGCGGGCGTGTCGACCGCCGCCCGCACCGACCCGCTGCCGGGGACGGTGCTGGACGGGCGCTACCGGGTGGACCAGCCGCTGGCCCGCGGCGGCATGTCGACCGTCTACCGCGGCACCGACCTGCGGCTGGACCGGCCGGTCGCGGTCAAGGTGATGACCCCGTCGCTGGCCGCCGACCCGGTCTTCACCGAGCGCTTCGTCCGGGAGGCCCGCACCGCGGCGCGGCTGTCGCACCCCAACGCGGTCGCGGTCTTCGACCAGGGCGCCGCCGACGGCCCGGCCGGCCCGGTGGTGTTCCTGGTCATGGAGCTGGTGCCCGGGGCCACCCTGCGGGAGGTGCTGCGCCGGCGCGGCCGGCTGCGCCCGGACGAGGCGGTCTCGGTGCTGGAGCCGGTGCTCGCCGCGCTGGCCGCCGCGCACCGGGCCGGGCTGGTGCACCGGGACGTCAAGCCGGAGAACGTCCTGGTCGCCACCGACGGCACGGTCAAGGTCGTCGACTTCGGGCTGGCCCGGGCGGTGGCCGCGCCGAGCACGTCGACGCAGACCGGGATGGTGCTGGGCACCGTCGCGTACGTGTCGCCCGAGCTGGTCGAGCGGGGCGTCTCCGACCCCCGCACCGACGTCTACTCCACCGGCATCCTGCTGTTCGAGCTGCTCACCGGCGCCCCGCCGTACGGGGGCGACTCGGCGCTGGCGGTGGCGTACCGGCACGTGCACGACGACGTGCCGGCCCCGTCCACCCTGGTGCCCGGGATCCCGCCGGCGCTGGACGAGCTGGTGCAGCGGGCGACCCGGCGGGAGCCCGGGGCCCGGCCGGCCGACGCCGGGGCGTTCCTGGCCGAGCTGGCGATGACCCGGGCCGACACCGGCCTGCGCCGGGTGCCGGCCCGGGAGGTCGCCACCGCGCTCGGCGTCGAGCCGGCCACCGGGCGGGTCACCGGGCCGGCCATA
>CADCTP010000184.1 GCA_902805565.1 uncultured Mycobacteriales bacterium | reverse complement strand
TCCGCGGTCCCGGCGTCGGACGGCCACAGGGCGGGCGCCGGAGCACCGCCGGCCCGGTGCACCGCGGCCAGCGCCCGGCTCCACGGCCACAGCGGCGGCGCCGCCCGGTCGTCGGTGCACACCCCGCGCCCGGCGGCGACCGGGCACCGGGCGAGGGCCTCCTCGACCAGCCGGGTCTTGCCGATCCCGGCCGGCCCGGACACCAGCACGACCCCGCCCCGGCCGGCGCGGGCGGCGTCGAGCCGGTCGAGCAGCTGCGCCAGCTCCAGCTGCCGGCCCACGAACGGGCGGCTCCCGGCCACGGCCGCAGTATCGCCGATCAGCGGCCGGCTCAGTGCCAGTACGGATGGACCGGCCCGCTGCCGGCGCGATCGTCGTACCCACGCCGATCCGGCGCCGAGGAGAGGATCCGCCATGCACGTCACCGTCCAGCCCGGCCCGCGGGGCGAGCCGGCGCCGACCCGCCGGGGCCGGCGATGACCGCCGCCGGCACCCGGACCCTCACCGACGGCCGCTGGGCCGTCCGGCCGGAGGAGGCCGTCGCCGCCTTCACCGTCCGCAACTGGGGCCTGATCCGGGTCCGCGGCCGGTTCGCCGTCACCGGCGGCACCGTGACCGTGGCCGGCGGCCGGCCGGTGTCCGCCGCCGCGACCCTGGACGCGGCGTCGGTCAGCACCGGCATCGCGAAGCGGGACACCGATCTCGCCGGCCGGCGCTTCTTCCACGTCGAGCGGCACCCGGAGATCGCGCTGCGCTGCGACACGGTCGTCCCGGACGGCGCGGGCTGGCGGGCCGCCGCCGTGCTGACCGTGGCCGGCGGGGAGGCGCCGCTGGAGCTGTGGGTGGTCCGGCTGCCGGACGACCTCCCCGGGACCGTACGGATCCGGGCCACCGGCGTGCTGGACCGGACCGCCACCCCGCTGCGGGCCCCGCGCCTGATGATCGGGCGGGACGTCGCCGTCGAGGTCGAGGCGACGCTCCGGCCGGCCTGAGGGCCGGTCAGGTCCGGGTGAGGCGCAGGTCCACCCAGACCAGCTTGTGGTCGGACGTCGGGAACGGGAACACGCCGACCAGCCGGAACAGCGGGTCGTCGGTCGTCGGCCAGAACACCCCGGAGCCGACGATCCGCAGCGACCGGCGCGGCAGCACGTAGTCGACCCGCAGGTTGCCCGGCGGCTCGGCGAAGTCCGCGGTGTCCTGCGCGGCCGGGCCGCGGTGGGTCAGGTTGACCCCGCCCTGCAGCCGGGCCTGCTCCACCCCGCCCGCGCTCGACGGCGTCCGCGACGTGTTCACCCGCGGGTTGTCCAGCAGCTGCCAGATGGCACCGGCGGTGCTGTCCCCGTCGTACGGGTCGGCGTTCTGGTCACCGGCGATGACGAAGTCGGAGCCGGGGCGCAGGCCGCCGCGCCGGCCCGCGTCGTCGTACAGGTAGCGGGCCTTGCCCGGGGTGATGTAGTCGGCCCACAGCCGGATCTCGTCGTGGTTGCGCCGGCCGTTGCGGTCCTCGGGCCCGTCGAACGTCGGCGGGGTCGGGTGGCTGACCAGGAAGTGCACGGTCCGGCGGCCGATCCGCAGCGGCACGTCCCAGTGCGACTTGCTGGACAGCCGGACCGCGGCCAGCTCCTCCGCGGTGAACCAGCCGGGCGGGATCAGCGAGCCCGGCATGTCCTTCCACAGGAACTTCTGGAAGGTGCGGATCCGGGTGGTGTCGATCGGGAACCGCGAGTAGACGGCCATCCCGTACTGGCCCGGGAAGAAGCCGAAGCCGTACGCGTCGTCCGGGCCGCCGACGGTGCCGTCGTTGTTCAGGTCGAACCCGGACGGGACGCCGGTGTTGACCGGCGCGGTGTACGCGTACGGGTACTCGATCGGGGTCGAGCCGTTGCGCGACACCGACAGGTAGTTGCGCTGGAAGAGGCCGAGCGCCACGTGCCCGGCGTCGAAGTCGAACTCGTTGACCAGCAGCACGTCCGGCCGGGTCCGCTGCACGACCTCCGCGATCGCGCCGGCCTGCGCGTTGTCCGGGGTGGACAGGTCGGCGACCAGCCGGCCCTCGGTCCCCCGGTTCAACGAGGCGTTGTACGTCGCGAACCGGACCGACCGCGGGCCGTGGCCGTGGCCGTGGGCCTCGGTCCCGGCGGCGGGCGCGGTGGCGGTCCCGGCAGCGGGCGCCGTGGGTGCGGTGGGCGCGGCGGCGGCGGGTGCGCCGGACAGCAGGGTCGCGGCCACGGTGGCGAGGGCCAGCAGTGGCACGGCGAGCGGACGGCGCATCGGGACCTCGCTGTCGGCAGGGGGCGGCCGGACCATCGTCGGGGTGGGCGGGCGGCCGGGCAAGGGTCCGTCCGGGTACGCCGCCGACCGTTCCGCGCCCGGCCCGGCCCCGTTCACCGACCCGGCCGGATGCGGCCGGGCCCCCTTCACCGACCCGCCGGATGCGGCCGGGTCCGGCCGGGTCCCGGCCGCACGGTCGGTCAGTAGCTCGCGACCGGGGCCTCGTGGTCGACGCCCAGGCCGGAGTCGATGGACCGGCGCAGGGCCACGTGCAGCGACCACGGGGTCAGCACGCCCACGTACCGGTCCCGGTCGAGGACGGCGACCCAGCCCGCGTCGTGCTGCAGCATCTCGGCGAACGCGTCCTTCAGCGACGACCGGGTGGACACCGTGGCGTCGAACCGCCGCGCCACGTCGGTGACCGTACGGCCGCCGGTCAGCATCGAGTCCTTCACCCAGCCGTGCAGGCCGCCGGCGGAGTCGAGGACGACCGCCCACTGGGCGCCGCCCATCGCCTGCCGGGCGTCCCCGACGGTGTCGTCGACCGCGACGACCGGCGGGTGCTCCAGGTCCTCCTCGACGATCTCGGTGACCGCGAGCCGGCGCAGGCCGCGGTCCGACCCGACGAAGTCGGCCACGAAGTCCGAGGCCGGCGCCCCGAGCACCTGCGCCGGGGTGTCGTACTGCTCCAGGTGGCCGCCCTGCCGGAACACCGCGATCCGGTCGCCGAGCCGGACGGCCTCCTCGACGTCGTGGGTGACGAACACGATCGTCTTGTGGACCTCGCCCTGGATCCGCAGGAACTCCGCCTGCAGCCGGCCGCGGGCGATCGGGTCGATCGCGCTGAACGGCTCGTCCATGAGCAGCACCGGCGGGTCCGCGGCCAGCGCCCGGGCCACCCCGACCCGCTGCCGCTGGCCGCCGGAGAGCTGGGCCGGGTAGCGCCGGCCGAACGTGTCCGGGTCCAGCCCGACCAGCTCCAGCAGCTCGTTCGCCCGGGCCCGGCTGCGCTTGCGGTCCCAGCCGAGCAGCTTCGGCACCGTGGAGACGTTGTCCAGGATGGTCTCGTGGTCGAACAGGCCGACCTGCTGGATGACGTACCCGATGCGGCGGCGGAGCTGGACCGGGTTGACCGTGGTCACGTCGTCGCCGCCGAGGAAGATCCGCCCGGACGACGGCTCCACCAGCCGGTTGATCATCTTCATGGTGGTGGTCTTGCCGCAGCCGGAGGGGCCGATCAGGCAGACCAGCTCACCCTCGGGGATCTCCAGGTCCAGCTGGGCGACCGCCGTCGTCCCACCGGGGTAGGTCTTCGACACCTTCTCCAGCCGGATCGCCGGCTGGGACGCGGCCGCGGTCTCGACCGCCGGGGTACCGTCCACGCGTGTTCTCCTCGGCGCACCATGAGGTGGTGCTGGCTGCTGGCGCCCCCAACCCCTGGTTCGGGACCCAGTATCTCTCGGACTACTCGGACGACGTCGTGTCCGCGCTCCAGGAGCACGTGGTCATCACCATATCGTCGGTCGTGCTCGGGCTCCTGTTGTCGATCCCGCTCGCCCTCCTCGCGCAGCGCAGCCGGGTCGGCGAGGCGCTGATCCTCGGCACGGCCGGGGTCATCTACGCGATCCCGTCGATCTCGCTGCTGCTGATCCTCTACTCGACGTTCGACCTCGGGCTGAGCGCGGTCACGGTGATCGTCGCGCTGACGCTCTACAACATCCTGATCCTGGTCCGGAACGTGCTGACCGGCCTGCGCGGCGTCCCCGACGAGGCCAAGGAGGCCGCCACCGGGATGGGCTTCGGCACGCTGCGCCGGATCCTGCGGGTCGAGCTGCCGCTGGCGCTGCCCAGCATCACCGCCGGGGTCCGGATCGCCACCGTCAACACCGTCGCCCTGGTGACCATCGGCTTCGCGGTCGGGCACGGCGGCCTCGGCGGGATCATCACCACCGGCTTCAAGGACAACCTCTACCGGCAGCAGGTGCTCACCGGCGTGGTGCTGGTGGTGCTGCTGGCGGTGCTGTTCGACCTGGTGCTGCTGCTCATCCAGCGGCTGCTCACCCCCTGGGTACGCGCGGAGGCGGCCCGGTGACCGGACGAGGCGAACGGGAGGCGGCCCGGTGACCGAGCAGAGCGTGTGGAGCTGGCTGACCACGGCGGCGAGCTGGCAGGGCGAGGAGGGCATCCTGCACCGGCTCTGGGAGCACGTCTGGCTGTCCGGGGTGTCGGTGCTGGTGGCCTGCCTGATCGCGCTGCCGCTCGGGATCTGGCTGGGCCACCTCGGCCGCGGTGGGACCGTCGCGATCAACCTGGCCAACATCGGCCGGGCCATCCCCACCCTGGGCGTGATCATCCTGTTCGCGGTGTCCCCGCTCGGGCTGAACACCTGGACGCTGATCGCCACCCTGGTCGTCTTCGCCGCCCCGCCGATCCTGGCCAACGCGTACGTCGGGGTGTCCACGGTCGACCGGGACGCCAAGGAGTCGGCCCGCGGGATGGGGATGAGCGGCGGCCAGGTGCTGCGCCGGGTCGAGGTGCCGCTGGCGCTGCCGCTGATCGCCGCCGGCATCCGGACCTCGACCCTGCAGGTGGTGGCGACCGCGACCCTGGCCGGCTACACCGGCAACGGCACGCTGGGGCAGATCGTGTTCCGCGGCTTCAACGTGAACCTGGATTACCTGGTGGTCGGCGGGGCGATCCTGGTCGCCGCGCTGGCGCTGGTCACCGAGCTCCTGCTGGGCCTGCTGCAACGGCTGGTCACCCCGGCCGGCCTGCGGGTTCGCGGTCGCGGCCCGGTGCGGGACGCCAGCACCCTGGGCCGGCCCGAACGCGCTGTCGTCACCGCCTGAGCGGGGACCACACCCGGCAGCAGGTCACAGGAGGGTCACGGCGGGTTGCCGCGTCGCCCGTACGCGCGTTGGATCAGCGATCGAGCGGGGGACACCCCGCCCGACACGCGCCGGCGCCGACCATGCGGCCCGGCGGGACACAGAAGGCGGGCTGAGGATCCACATGCGCAAGACACGCCGGGCGATCGGCCTGGTCGCGGCAGCGGTCGCCCTCACCGTGGGCCTGACCGCCTGCGGCGACGACACCACCGAGACCGCGACCGGGGGCGACTCGAAGGGCGACATCAAGGTCGGCGCGTTCGACTTCCCCGAGGGCCGGCTGCTGGCCAACGTGTACGCCGCCGCGCTGAACGAGGCGGGCTACAAGGCCAGCGTCGTGCAGCTCTCCCAGCGCGAGGCGGTCCAGCTGGCACTGCAGAAGGGCGACATCGACGTCGTCCCCGAGTACGTCAGCTCCTCGCTGAACTTCTACAAGGCCGAGTCGGCCACCGCCGACGACGCCAAGAACCTGGCCGAGCTGAAGACGCTCGCCTCGGCCAAGGGCGTCACCTACTACACGCCCGCGCCGGCCACCGACAACTACGCGTACGTGGTGAGCAAGGACTTCTCGGAGAAGAACAACGTCACCACGGTCTCCGAGCTGGCCGCGTACTCGCAGAAGACGCCGGTCGCGATGGGCGGCAGCCAGGAGTGCCGGGACCGCAGCTACTGCAAGCTGGGCCTGGAGAAGACGTACGGCATGAAGATCGGTGACTACAAGGTCATCGTGCTCTCCAGCCAGCCGGCGGTGGACGGGCTGCTGAAGAACGACTACCAGGTCGCGGTCTTCAACTCCTCCGACGGCGTGCTGGCCACCAACCCGGTGGTCACGCTGGAGGACGACAAGGGCCTCAACCCGAACGACAACATCGTCCCCGCGGTGAACGCCAAGAAGGCGACCCCGGAGCTGGAGCAGGTGCTCAACGGCCTGTCCGCCAAGCTCACCCAGGAAGAGCTGCTCCGCATGAACAAGGAGACCCAGAACGACCGCCGGCCGTTCGACAAGGTCGCCGAGGACTTCGTGGGCTGAGCCCCGCGGGCCCCGGACGGGGGCGGGACCGGTTCGCCGGTCCCGCCCCCGTCCGCGTCGGGTCCCGTCAGCCGACGGGCAGGTCCAGCCGGCCGGCCGCGTCCCGGCGGACCGGGACGGCCTCCCGGACGGCCTCCACCGGCAGCGCCCCGTAGATGTGCGGGAAGCCGTCCTCCACCTTGATCTCGGCCCCGACCAGCGCCGGGTCGATCCGCAGCAGCACCAGCTCGGCCAGGTCGGCGTAGAACGCCTCCGCGGTGGCCCGGACCTGGTGCGGCCACGAGGCGTGGATGAACCCGACCTCGGCCAGCGACTTCCCGCGGGTCGACCGCTCGTACGTGCCGGCGGCGAGGGCCGCGTCCCACTCCGCCGGCAGGGCCAGGTGCAGCAACTCGGTCATCCCGGGAGGGTAGTGGCCCGCGCCACTGCGCCGACCGGGCCCGGACGGCCGGGGCGGCGGCCTAGAGTCGACGGGTGTCCGGGCCGCTGTCCTCCGCACAGCGCCTGGCGGCGCTGCGCCGCACCGGGCTGGGCCCCGCCTCGGACCCGGCCTTCGAGACGTACGCGAGCCTGGTGCGCCGGCTGCTCGGGGTGCCGGTGGCGCTGGTCAGCCTGGTCGACGACACCCGCCAGTTCTTCCCCGGCGCGGCCGGGCTGACCGGGCACTGGGACGCCGAGCGGCAGACCCCGCTGACCCACTCGTTCTGCCAGTACGTGGTCGGCTCCGGCACGGAGCTGGTGGTCCCGGACGCCACCGGGGACGCGCTGCTGTGCGACAACCTGGCCATCCCGGACCTGGGCGTCGTCGCGTACGCCGGGATGCCGCTGACCGACGCCGACGGGCTGGTCCTCGGCTCGCTGTGCGCGATCGACGGCACGGCCCGGGACTGGACCGCCGCCGACCTGGCGGTGCTGCGCGACCTGGCCGGGGCCTGCTCGGCCGAGCTGCGGCTGCGGATCGGCACCGGGCTGGCCGAGGCCGCGCGGGCGGACGCGGTGACCGCCCGGCGGGCGGCGGAGGCGGCGCTGGTGCGGGCGGAGCGGTCCGCGGCCCAGCTGTCCCTGGTCGCCCGGATCGGCAAGGCGGTCGGCAGCACGCTGGACGGCGACGAGGCGCTGCGCCGGCTGACCGCGCTGCTGGTGCCGGCGCTGGCCGACCGGTGCCGGGCCGACCGCGTCGACGACGCCGGGGTGCGCCGGGTCGCCGCCGGCACCGGCGGTCCGGAGCCGGACCCGGCCGCGCTGGCCCAGGTCCTGGCCGGGCAGGTGCCGTACGCGGCCCCGCGGCCGGACGAGCTGGTCGACGGCCTGCGGGTGCGCGGCCGGGTGCTGGGCGCGCTGACCCTCGGCCGCCCGGACCGGCCGTTCGAGCCGGCCGAGCGGGAGCTGGTGCTGGACGTGGCCGACCGGGCCGCGCTGGCCGTCGACAACGCCGGGCACTACCAGCTCCAGCGGCGGACGGCGGCGACCCTGCAGGAGCTGCTGCTGACCCGGCTGCCGGCGCCGCGCGGGCTGCGGCTGGCCGCCCGCTACGTTCCCGCGGTGGGCGGGGCCGACGTCGGCGGCGACTGGTACGACGCCTTCCCGCTGTCCGCGGACCGCACGATGATCGCGATCGGCGACGTCACCGGCCACGACCTGCGGGCGGCCGGCGAGATGGGGCAGCTGCGCGGGATGCTGCGCACCCTGGCGTACGACCGGGACGAGCCGCCGGCGGCGCTGCTGACCCGGCTGGACCGGGCCCTGGCCGGGCTGGACGCCCGGACCATGGCCACCGCCGTGCTGGCCTGCGTGGACCGCGACCCGGACACCGGCCGCACCACGGTGACCTGGTCGAACGCCGGCCACCCGCCGCCGGTCCTGCTGCACCCGGACCAGCGGGCCCGGGAGCTGGACCACCCCGCCGCGCACGGGCTGATGCTCGGCGTCTCGGCCGCCGCCCGGCGCGGCGACGCCACGGTCGAGCTGGCCCCCGGCGAGACGCTGGTGCTGTTCACCGACGGGCTGGTGGAGAGCCGCCGGCTGCCGCTGGAGCAGGGGATGCTGCGGCTGCGCCAGGTCGCGGCCCGGCACGCCGGCGCGGACCCCGAGCAGCTGTGCGACGCCCTGGTGGCCGGCCTGACCGACCCCACCACCACCGACGACACCGCCGTCCTCGCCGTCCGGGTGGTCTAGACGACGCCGAGCCGGACGACGTCCTCGGCGATCTCGCGCAGCTTGCGGTTGCTGTGCTGGCTGGCCACCCGGAGGAGGTCGAACGCCTCGGCCTCGGAGATCCGCCGGACCGCCATGAGGATGCCGATCGCGGTGCCGATCACCCGGTTGGAGGCCACCGCCTGCTGGAGCTGCGCCAGCTGCTCGCGCTCGGCCGCGGCGGCCAGGGCCAGCGTGCCGTGCGCCGCGTACGCCTCGGCCAGCGGCACCGCCGAGGCGCCCAGCCTGCCGTACAGGTTGAGCGAGGACTCCCCCAGCCGGCAGGACAGCACGCTGGTGATGTCCGGCCGGCCGGCGCGGGCCGGCAGCTCGGTGTCCAGCACCGGGCTCTCCCCGCCGAGCACCCGCAGGCACGGGCCGGTGCCCGCGGCGTACTGCAGGTCGTCCAGGGTGCGGGCCGGCTCGCCGGACGCGGCCGGCGTCTCCGGGCCGCGCCGCCCGCTGCGGGTCACGCTCGCGTACGCGCAGCCCGGCACCGCCCGGGTGGCCAGCTGCACCAGCCGCTCCAGGGTCGCCGGCACCGACCGCTCGCCGTGCAGGACCAGCACGTACGAGGCGAGGTCCGGTCGCTGCGCCCCCTCGCCGGTCCGGATCAGCGACCGCGTCGCCGTCACGGTCGCGCGCAGCGCCCGGCGGTGCTCCCGCGCCGCGAGCCGGGCCGCGGCGGCCCGGTCGAGATCCTGCCCCACGCCTGGATCGTCCCCCGCCGGACCGTCCGCCGCACATCGGACAGCGGGTCAGCACCCCGGACGGACCGGTCGTGCGAGAGGCTGTGGCGACTCGAGGAGGAGGCGCGGATGGCCGAGCGGGTGGCGCTGGTGACCGGGGGCGGGCGGGGGATCGGGCGGGCGATCAGCCTGCGGCTGGCCGCGGACGGGTTCGCGGTGGCGGTGAACTACCGGCGGGACGCTGCGGCGGCCGAGGCGACCTGCGCCGACATCGCCGCCGCCGGCGGCACCGCGCGGGCGTTCCCGGCCGACGTGGCCGACCGGGCGGACTGCGTCCGGCTGGCCGACCTGGTCCTCGCCGACTTCGGCCGGCTGGACGCGCTGGTCTGCAACGCCGGCATCGCCAGCCGCGGCAACCCGGTGGCCGACACCGACCCCGAGGAGCTGGACCGGGTGGTGCGCACCCTGGCGTACGGCCCGTTCTGGCTGTGCCAGCGGCTGCTGCCGGCCCTGCGCGAGCGGGAGCGGGCGGACATCGTGCTGGTTTCCAGCGTGAACGCGACGACCGCGATGCCGGGCGGGGCGCCGTACATGATGGGCAAGGTCGCGCTGGAGGCGCTCGGCGCCACCCTGGCGGTGGAGGAGATGCGGCACGGCATCCACACCAACATCGTCGCGCCGGGCCTGGTCGCCACCGACATGGGCGACCGGCTGGCCAGGGCGCTGACCGGGGTGGCCAGCGCGACCGAGCTGGACGCCCGCTTCCCGTACGGCCGGGTGTGCCGGCCCGAGGACGTCGCCGACGTGGTCGGCTACCTGGTCTCCCCGGCGGCGGGTTACCTCAACGGCCAGCGGGTCGCCGTGGACGGCGGGGCACCCCGCATGGGCTGAGTCCTAACCGTCCCGCTCGTGCATCTTCGCCAGCCACCGGTTGTACGCCTCCAGCGCCGCCTCGTCGTCGTCGAGGTCGGCGCCCGCGCCGGTCGAGCCGGTCCGCTCCGCGTGCACGGACCGGCGGACCTGCTCGGTCCAGCTCGGCGCGACCTGCGCCGCCGGCCGGCCGTGCAGCCAGACCAGCCCGACGCACAGCATGAGCAGCGCCATGATCCCGGTGCCGCCGATCCACATGGTGGTGCCGGCGGCGGCGGTGTCGGCCGCCGCGGACAGCGCCCAGTCCGGGCGGGGGTGGCCGTGGTCCTCGGCGGCCAGGCCCCCCTCCACGGTCCCGGTCTGCAGCAGCACGACCCCGACCACGGTGTCCACCGGGGTGATCAGCGCCAGCAGTGACATCCGACCGGCCCCGGTGAGCTGCCACTTGCCCGGCCAGGACCCGAAGCAGAGCTGGAAGAGCAGGTAGCCGGCGCCCAGGTAGACCAGCTCCTCGGTGGTGTGCACCGCGGGGTCCACCATCGCCCGGTCCATGATCCCGGTCAGGTGCACGCCGACCACCGCGACGGTGTAGTAGACGGCCGCGGCGGCCGGGGAGGTCAGCCAGGCGACGACCGGCCGCTCCAGCACCGGCTTCAGCCCGGGCAGCAGGGCCAGCGGGGAGCCGAGCGCGAGCAGCACGGGTGCGACCATGATGAGCATCAGGTGCTCGATCATGTGCATCCACTCCAGCACGTGGCCGTACGCCTCGATGCCGCTGCAGGTGGCGACCACGATCGTCAGCAGCCCGCCGAGGAACGCCGCCGTGCGGGCGGCCGGCCAGCCGGGGGTGCGGGCGACGCCCAGCAGGTACGCGGCCGCGGCGATCAGCACCGCGGTCAGCACTCCTGGTCGTAGCTGTGCCTGACCCACCAGCTCGCCGAGATCGAGCGGAGGAAGGTTCACGCCTCCACGGTCGCACGGCGCGCGGCCCCGGTTCCCGCCCGGGGCCCGTTACGGACGGAAAGAGACGGGTAGCCATTAGATCCCAGCCGTGGGTGGGGATCGCACGGCTATACAAGGAGGGCATTCATGCAACCGGACGGAGACGGCAGCGGCGTCACGACCGCGGCGAAGGAGCAGGCGGGCCAGGTCGGCCGTACTGCCGCTGACGCCGGCGGGACGGTGGCGCAGACGACCAAGGAGCAGGCGCAGAACGTCGTCGGCGAGGCCAAGCAGCAGGCGCGGGACCTCGCCGGTGAGGCGCGCACGCAGGTACGCGACCAGGCCGGCACGCAGAAGAGCCGGGCGGTCGAGCAGCTGCGCGCACTCGGCGGCGAGCTGGACGGGATGGCCCAGCAGGGCGGTCAGTCCGGGCTGGCCACCGAGGTGGCCCGGCAGGTCGCGCAGCGCACCCAGACCCTGGCCGACCACCTCGACCGGCACGAGCCGGCCGAGCTGCTCGACCAGTTCCGGTCCTTCGCGCGGCGCCGCCCGATGGCGTTCCTGGCCGGTGCGGCCCTGGCCGGCGTGGTCGCCGGCCGGCTGACCAAGAGCCTCGCGTCCTCGGACGAGGGTCCCTCCGGTCGGCAGGCGCTGTCCGGCGGCTACCCCGACCAGACGTACGCGACGCCGACCTACACCGAGACCACCTACGTGGAGCCGGCCTACGCCGAGCCCCTGACCGGCGGCCCCGGACCGACCTACGCCGGTGACCCCGGCTATGTCGAGCCGGGCTACGCCGCGCCGGTCGACCCGGCGTACCCGGGTGCCGGGTACGAGCCGACCTACCAGGAGCCCGGCTACTCGACGGGCTCGGGACGCACGCCGTGACCGGCGGCTCGTACGCGGCCGAGCCGCAGGGCTCGTACGCGGCCGGCGGAGCCTACGCCGGCACCGACAGCCGTCCGGACGTGGAGAACCAGTCCGTCGGCGAACTGCTGGGCCGGGTGACCACTGACCTCTCGACGCTGATGCGCCAGGAGGTCGAGCTGGCCAAGGTCGAGCTCAAGGAAGAGGCCACCAAGGCCGGCAAGGCGAGCGGGATGCTCGCCGGCGCCGGGGCGGTCGGCTACCTGGTCCTGGTGTTCCTGGCGCTCGCGCTGATGTTCGCCCTCGACGCCGTCATGCCGATGGGCTGGGCCGCGCTGATCACCGCGGTGGTGCTCGGCATCATCGCCGGCGTGCTGTTCGCGATGGGCAAGAAGCGCATGCAGCAGGTCAACCCCAAGCCGGAGCAGACCGTCGAGACGCTGAAGGAGGACGTCCAGTGGGCGAAGAATCGGAGCAGTTGAGGCGGGAGATCGACCGGACCCGTCAGCACCTCGGCACGGACGTGGACGCGCTCACCGAGAAGGTGTCGCCGAAGCGGGTCGTCGAGCGGCGGGTCGACCGCACCAAGGAAGCGATCGGTGGCCTCAAGGAGAAGGTGATGGGGACGACCTCGGACGCAGCGTCGTCCGCCGGGAACGGGCTGTCCTCGGCGGCATCCAGCGTGCAGGGCGCGGCGGGCTCGGCGGCGGGCGCCGTCCAGAACGCCGCCGGCTCCGCGGCCGGCACGGTGCAGAACGTCGCCGGCTCGGCGGCGGACACGGTGCAGGACACCGCGTACGCGGCCCGGCGCCAGGCGCAGGGCAACCCGCTCGCGGCGGGGGTGATCGCCTTCGGCCTCGGCTGGCTGGTGTCCTCCCTGCTGCCGGCGACGCAGAAGGAGCGGCAGGTCGCGCAGCAGGTCAAGGACCAGGCGCAGCCGGCGATGCAGGCCGTCGGCCAGCAGGCCGGGCAGGTGCTCAACGAGGTGAAGGACAACCTGCAGGCCCCGGCCCAGCAGGCGGTGCAGTCGGTCAAGGAGACCGCGACCGACGCGGCGGGCACGGTCCAGGAGGAGGCCCGCTCGGCGGCCTCCGACGTGAAGGACCAGGCCAAGGACTCCACCCAGCAGGTTCGTCAGCAGGCTCCGACCAGCTGACGCCGGCACGACAGCAGGGGCGGCACCGGATCTCCGGTGCCGCCCCTAGCCGTCCGGTGGGTCCGTCGACCGGGTCGATCAGGGCTCGCCCATGACCAGGCCCTCGATGGTGTGCTTCTGGGTGATCGGGCGCAGCTCGTCCACCACCGGGCAGTGCAGGTGCGCCCGCACCGCGGGCGGCAGCGCGGCGGCGAAGTCCCGGGTGACGGCCAGGTCGTGGTGGCCGGAGTTGCCGGCGCCGGGCGCGTCCACGCCGAGGACCAGCACCGGGCGGGCCAGGTCGGAGCGGTTGGCCGTGCCGCGGTGCACGGTCAGCGCGGACCGGGCCGAGATGTCGCCGACCTGGGGGAGCTTGGGGGTGGCCAGCTCCTCGTACCGGCCGTAGGAGGAGCGGGGCGGGAACATCCCGTGCTCGAACTCCGGCCCGTCGTCCCACTGGGTCCCCGGCGCGATCTCGAACGGCCCCATCTCCGGGGTGGTGTCGACCAGCGTGACGTTGAAGGCGAGCGAGATCAGCCGGCGGCCGTCCCGGCCCTGCGCGGACGGGAAGTCGCGGTGCCACGGCTGGTTCTGCGCACCGGGCAGCGGCACGTCGAAGCCGACCTCGACGATCTCGTAGTCCGGGCCGAGGACGGCGGCGCACATCCCGGTCACCCAGGGATGCCCGGCCAGCTCGGCGAAGCCGCGCAGCTGCTCCGGGTGCAGCTCGCTGTAGTAGCGGTTCGGGCCGCGGCCGACGGCACCGCCGGGCCGGTCCAGCGCGGCGGCGAACGCGGCGTCCACGTCCTCCCGCAGCTCCCGCACGTAGGCCGGGTCGAACGCGCCCCGGTGCCCCACGATGCCGTCGCGGTAGAGGGTGTCCACATCGGTGGCGAGGTCCATACGACGGTGATACCCGGATCCGGGTGCGGATGGACGATGAGGTGCCCTGATTTGCCCGTACGATCCATCGCATGGATGGCACAGTGCAGGCTGGGCCGGACGGGGATCCGCTCATCTTCCACTACCGCATCCCGCTCAACGCCTGGGCGTCGCGACCGCGGACGGCGGCCGACCTCACCGCCGCGGTCCGCGGCGCGCTCGGGCAGTTCCTGGCGCCGTTCCAGGACAGCGGGGAGCTGTGGGCGGCCCGGCGCGGCGGGCACCCGGAGCAGGAGTGGGGCAGCGCGCTGCTGTTCCGGGCGACGACCCGGACCGTGCACGTGGCCGGGGAGGGCCGGCTGGCCGGGCTGACCCGCGAGGCGGTCGTCGCCGGCACCGCGCCCGGCTGGTCGCTGCACCCGGTCAGCGAGTCGCGCACCCCGCTGGAGGTGCTGGAGCCGCTGCTGCCCACCCGCTGCTACGGGCTGCTGACCCGGGCCGGGTTCGGCTCGCTGGAAGAGCTGGAGGCCACCCCGGACAGCGGCCTGCTGCGACTGCGCGGCGCCGGCCCGAAGTTCCTGCGGGCCGTCCGGGCGGCGATGGACGAGGCCGCCCCGGGCGGGCGACCCGCGGTGCCGGTGGTCGACCCGGTCGGCACCGAGGAGGTGGCCCGCCGCCGGCAGCTGCTGGCCCGGGCGCTCGACCCCGGGGCGGCGCTGCGCAACCGCGAGTTCGTCGAGCTGCTGGCCCGCTCCTCGATCCCGGCGAGCGCGCTGCGGCTGATCGCGCGCGCGCTCAACGCCGAGGCGTCGCCGCCGGCCGACCCGACCGTCGTCGCGCTGCTGGACACCGCGGGCGAGGACGGGATCCTCGGCTACTACACCCGCAGCCGGCGGTGAATCGGCCCGCCGGGGCCGGGTACGCCGCCGGCATGAGCCAGCCCGAGCAGCAGCAGGACGTCCCCGGCCTCCAGTCCGCGATGGACCCGGTCCCCGACTGCGGCGAGGAGTCGTACGTCGGGACGGGCAAGCTGACCGGCAAGGCGGCCGTCATCACCGGCGCCGACAGCGGCATCGGCCGCGCCGTCGCGATCGCGTACGCCCGGGAGGGCGCGGACGTCCTCATCTCCTACCTCAGCGAGGACTCCGACGCCCAGGAGGTCGCCAAGCTCGTCGAGCAGGCCGGCCGCAGGGCGGTGCTCGTCCGCGGCGACGTGTCCGAGGCGCAGCACTGCCGGGACATCATCGCCACCGCGGTCCGGGAGTTCGGCAAGGTCGACGTCCTGGTCAGCAACGCGGCCTTCCAGATGAGCCACGAGTCGCTGGACGAGATCCCGGACGACGAGTGGGGCTACACCTTCCGCACCAACGTCGAGGCGATGTTCCACCTGGTCAAGGCGGCGGTGCCGCACATGGCGCCCGGCTCGTCGATCATCGGCAGCTCGTCGGTGAACTCCGACATGCCCTCGCCGACGCTGGCACCGTACGCGGCCACCAAGGCGGCGATCGCCAACTTCGTCGCCAGCCTGGCCCAGCTGCTGGGGGAGAAGGGCATCCGGGTCAACAGCGTCGCCCCCGGCCCGATCTGGACGCCGCTCATCCCGGCCACCATGCCGCCGGAGAAGGTGGCCAGCTTCGGCGGCGACACCCCGCTGGGCCGCCCCGGCCAGCCCAGGGAGCTCGCCCCGGTCTACGTCCTGCTCGCCTCGGACGACGGCTCGTACGTCTCCGGCGCGCGGGTCGCGGTCACCGGCGGCCGACCGATCCTCTGACCTGCCCGCCCCGGCCGCCCGGCACCCGGGCGGCCGGGAGCCTGTCGCGCCGGGACACCGGGGAACCGACGGCTGCGGCCCGCACCAGATAAATTCGCCAGATGCCCTTCGCGTATGCCGGTTCGCTGCGGCCGGCCTACGAGGGAATGGACTGGGCCGCGATCGGCATCGGCCCGCCGGAGACCTGGTCGGCCGAGCTGGACGGCGCGCTCCGGCTCATCCTCAGCACCCGCTTCCCGGCCACCCTGTTCTGGGGCCGGGACGGGGTGCTGCTCTACAACGAGGCGTACGTGCCGCTCATCGGGGACAAGCACCCGGCCGCGCTGGGCACCCCGGCCGCGGAGGTGTTCCCGGAGATCTGGTCCGCGATCGGCCCGATGATCCGCTCCGTACGGGCCGGCGAGGGGCCGACCTGGGTCGAGGACGCGCGGCTGCTGATGCGGCGGCGCGGGTTCCTGGAGGAGTGCTACTTCACCTTCTCCTACTCCCCCGTGCTCGACGACGACGGGGCGGTGCTCGGCGTGCTGGACATCGCGGCGGAGACCACCGGCCAGGTGGTCGACCAGCGCCGGCTGCAGCTGCTCACCCGGCTCGGCGACGGCCTGCGCGACCTCGCCGGCCCGGCCGAGCTGCCGGCCGCGGCGCTGCCGCTGCTGCGCGAGGACGCGTACGACCTGCCCGAGGTCGACCTGGTCCTCATGCCGCAGGCGGCGACCGAGCTGGTCGTCACCGACGGCCCGGGCGGCCGGCACGCCACCGTGCCGATCGTCGGTCGCACCCCGGACAGCACCGGTGAGCTGCGGGTCCGCCTCAGCGAGCACCTCGCCCCGGACGAGACCTACGTCGGCTTCCTGCGGCTGCTCGGCGACTCGCTGTCCTCGGCGCTGACCGCGGCCGAGGTCCGCTGGGCCGAGCACCGGGCGGCGCTGGCCCACCGGTCCATGTCCGAGACGCTGCAGCGCAGCCTGCTCACCGAGCCGGTGCAGCCGGCGGGGCTGCGGATCGTGACCCGCTACCGCCCGGCCGTGCACGAGGCCAAGGTCGGCGGCGACTGGTACGACGCCTTCCCCACCGCGAGCGGGACGACCTGCCTGGTCGTCGGGGACGTCGCCGGCCACGACGGCGAGGCCGCCGCGCTGATGGGGCAGATCCGCAACCTGCTGCGCGGCATCGCGTACGCGCTGGACGCCCCGCCGGCCGCGGTGCTGACCGCCCTGGACCGGGCCGTACGCGGCCTCTCCGTCGGGACGCTGGCCACCGCCCTGCTCGCCGTGGTGGAGCCGACCGCCACCGGCGACCGGCTGCTGCGCTGGTCCAACGCCGGCCACCCGCCGCCGCTGCTGCTGGCCCCGGACGGCACCGCGCGGCTGCTGGAGCACCATCCGGAGCTGCTGCTCGGCGTCTCCCCCGGCACCCGCCGCACCGACCACACCGCGGTCCTGCCGGTCGGCAGCACGCTGCTGCTCTACACCGACGGCCTCATCGAGCGCCGGCACGCCGGCATCACCCGGGGCATCGACTGGCTGGTCCGGGTGGCCGGGCCGCTGGCCGGGGAGTCGCTGGACGTCCTGTGCGACCAGCTCCTCGCCGACACCACCGGCCACGCCGAGGACGACATCGCCCTGCTCGCCGTCCGGGCCGGCTGACCTCAGCGGAAGGTACGCAGCCGCAGGCTGTTGCTCAGCACGAACACCGAGCTCAGCGCCATCGCCGCGCCGGCCAGCATCGGGTTGAGCAGCCCCGCCGCGGCCAGTGGCAGCGCCGCCACGTTGTAGCCGAAGGCCCAGAACAGGTTGCCCTTGATCGTCGACAGCGTCCGGCGGGCCAGCCGGATCGCGTCGGCGGCGGCCCGCAGGTCGCCCCGGACCAGGGTCAGGTCGGAGGCCTCGATCGCGACGTCGGTGCCGGTGCCCATGGCCAGGCCGAGGTCGGCGGTGGCCAGCGCGGCCGCGTCGTTGACCCCGTCGCCGACCATGGCGACGACCCGGCCCTCGGCCTGCAGCCGCCGTACGGCGGCGGCCTTGTCGGCCGGCAGCACCTCGGCGATCACGTCGTCGGGGGCGATGCCGACCTGCGCGGCCACCGTACCGGCGGCGCGGGCGTTGTCCCCGGTGAGCAGGACCGGCCGCAGGCCCAGCCGGCGCAGCTCGGCGACCGCCTCGGCCGAGGTCGGCTTGACGGTGTCCGCGACGACCAGGGCGCCGCGCACCGCGCCGTCCCAGCCGACCCACACCGGCGTACGCCCCTGGGCCTCGGCGGCGGCGGCCGCGGCGAGCAGCCCGTCCGGGACCGGGGCCGCCCACTCCTCGGCGAGCCAGGCCCGCCGGCCGACGGAGACGGCGTGCCCGTCGACGACCCCGGTGACGCCCCGCCCGTCGGTGCTGGCGAACCCGTCCACGGCCGGCAGCGCCCCGACCTCCTGCCGGGCGGCCGCGGCGACGGCCCGGGCGATCGGGTGCTCGGAGGCGTCCTCCAGCGCACCGGCCAGCCGGAGCAGCTCCGCCCGGTCCTCCCCGGCCGCCGGCAGCACGTCGACCAGCGACATCCGGCCGGTGGTCACGGTGCCGGTCTTGTCCAGCACCACGGTGTCGACGCGGCGGGTGGACTCCAGCACCTCCGGGCCCTTGATCAGGATGCCCAGCTGCGCGCCGCGGCCGGTCCCGACCATCAGCGCGGTCGGCGTGGCCAGCCCGAGGGCGCACGGGCAGGCGATGATCAGCACCGCGACGGCGGCGGTGAACGCCTCCTCGGTGCTGCCGCCGGAGCCCAGCCAGAAGCCGAGCGTGCCGACGGCGAGCGCGATGACCACCGGGACGAACACCCCGGAGACCCGGTCGGCCAGCCGCTGCACCTCCGCCTTGCCGGTCTGCGCCTCCTCGACCAGCCGCGCCATCTGGGCCAGCTGGGTGTCCGCGCCGACCCGGGTGGCCCGGACGACCAGCCGGCCGCCGGCGTTGACCGTGCCCCCGGTGACCGGCGCCCCCGCGGCCACCTCGACCGGGACCGGCTCGCCGGTGAGCATCGACGCGTCCACGGCCGACGTCCCGGACACCACCACGCCGTCGGTGGCGACCTTCTCCCCCGGCCGTACGACGAACTCGTCGCCGACGGCGACCCGGCCGATCGGCACCCGGACCTCGGCGCCGCCGCGCAGCACCGCGACGTCCTTGGCCCCCAGGTCCAGCAGCGCCCGCAGGGCAGCGCCGGAGCGGCGCTTCGCCCGCGCCTCGAACCAGCGCCCGGCCAGGATGAACACGGTGACCGCGGAGGCGACCTCCAGGTAGATCTCGTCGCCGCCGTGCTCGCCGTCGGGCCACAGGTCGAACGGCATGACCATGCCGGGCCGGCCGGCGTCGCCGAGGAACAGCGCGTACAGCGACCAGCCGAGGGCGGCGAGCACCCCGACCGAGATCAGCGTGTCCATCGTCGCGGCGCCGTGCCGCAGGTTCACCCAGGCCGCCCGGTGGAAGGGCCAGGCGGCCCAGGTCGCGACCGGTGCGGCCAGGGTGAGCGCGGCCCACTGCCAGCTCTCGAACTGCAGCGCCGGGATCATCGACAGCAGCAGCACGGGCAGCGCCAGCACGGCCGCGACGAGCAGCCGCTGCCGCAGCGCGGCCGCCGCGGCCGGCTCGGCCGCCGCCTCCGCGGCCGGCCCG
>CADCTP010000183.1 GCA_902805565.1 uncultured Mycobacteriales bacterium | reverse complement strand
GGAGCAGCCGTGCCGCTGATCAGTCGAGGATCCCTGGATCGGGCCGCCGCGGTGCTCGCCACCGAGTCCGCGGTCGGCGGGCTGCGGCCCGGGGACCGGCAGCCGATGTCGGTGCTGCGGGAGCTGCACCGGGCGGTGCAGCCGGTGCCGATCACCTTCGCCACCTCCGCCGGCCCGCGCGGGCTGCGGCTGTCCGGCCTGCGGCTCGGGCCCGCGGCCGGCGCGTACGTCCGCCGGCTGGCCGACCGGTCGGCGCCGCTGTCCGTGCTGTGCTGGTACTGGGACCTCGGCGGCGGCGGGCCGTGGCTGCTGCCGGCGACCGCGGCGGACTGGCGGCTGCCGCTGTCCGCGGCCGGGGACGAGCGGGTGCTGCCGGAGCCGGTCGACCTCACCGCCGTACGGCCGGTGGCCGGCACGCTCGCCGTCCGGGTGATCCTCTGGCAGTCCGACCGGCCGGCGTCCGTGCTGGCCGGGATGTGGGCGGAGCTGGACAGCTCGCTGCGGCACAGCGCGCTGGGCAGCGTGCTGGCGCTGCTCGGCGGGGACCGCCCGGTCACCACCTCCACCGGGGCGCTGGTCCGGGAGGCCGCCGGTGAGCTGGGCCGGGAGATCTCCCCGGTGCTGCGCTGCTTCTGCACCGACTACGTCGACCTGTTCGAGGGCTTCTACGCCGCGGACGAGCCGGTGGGCGGTGGGCCCGAGGAGCACCGGACCCTCGGGGTGGACCTGCGGGTCAGTAGACGGTGACCAGCCCGGCCCGGTGGGCGAAGGCCACCGCCTGGGCCCGGTCCTGCACCCCCAGCTTCGGCAGGGCGTGCGAGACGTGCGACTTCACGGTCGCCCGGGACAGGTGCAGCTCGTCGGCCACCTCCGCGGTGCTCCGGCCGCGGGCGATCAGCCGCAGCACCTCCCGCTCCCGGTCGGTCAGCGACTGCAGCCGCTCCCGGTACTCCCGGGGCACCGCCGGCGCCACGCTGGCCAGCCCGTCCAGCAGCTTCGCGGTGACCGACGGGGCGAGGTACGCATACCCGCCGGCCACGGCCCGGACCGCTTCGATGACGTGCTGGGAGGAGTCGTTGTCGTTGGCGACCACGCCGCGGGCGCCGGCCCGCAGCGCCTCCCGGACCTGCTCGGCCCCCGGGGCGTGCCCGATGAGGATCACCGGGACCACCGGGCCGGACCCGGTGCCGGCGGCGGCCAGCACCGCCGGGGAGAAGTCGGAGACGACCAGGTCCGGCCCGATCCGCTGCAGCAGTCCGGACAGGTCCTCCGGCGTCTCCGGGGAGGTCGCCACGACCCGCCACTCCGCCTCGGACTCGAGCACGGTCCGCAGCCCGGTGCGGACGAGGTCGTTCCCGATGCAGAGAAGGATCTCTAGCATCGGCGCAGCGGTCCGCCGCCCGTGCCTCCCCGGTCCGGCACCGCCCGGCCGGGTCCGGCGGGCGGAGGCGTCCAATCCCTCCGCTGCACGGTGTTATGCACCGGATAACCGCCGTTCCGGTCCGGCCGTGCTGATCCGTACGACACCTGCTCGCTCGTCCACATGTTCGATTAAACATGTCCGAACGCCCCGCGGGGTGCGCGCGCCCGCTGTGACCAGGCATCCTGACGGGTCATGGATCCCAACCCTGACCCAACGCTGCGCGGCCGGGTGGCCGTCGTGGCCGGCGCCACCCGCGGCGCCGGCAGGGGCATCGCCGCCGCCCTCGGTGAGGCCGGTGCCACCGTCTACTGCACCGGGCGGACCAGCCGCGGCGGCCGGCTCACCTCCGACTACCCGGGTCGGCCCGAGACCATCGAGGAAACCGCGGAGCTGGTGACCGCGCTCGGCGGCACCGGCGTCCCGGTCGCCGTCGACCACCTGGACCGCGACCAGGTGCGCGGCCTGGCCGACCGGGTCCGGGCCGACCACGGCCACCTGGACGTGCTGGTGAACGACGTGTGGGGCGGGGAGCTGCTGACCGGCGACCCGAGCGGCTGGGACGCCCCGCTGTGGGAGCTGGACCTGGACGCCGGCCTCCGGCTGCTCCGGCTGGCCGTGGACACCCACCTGATCACCTCCCACCAGCTGCTGCCGCTGCTGGTCGACCGGCCGGGCGGGCTGGTGGTCGAGATGACCGACGGGACACAGGACTACAACGCCACCCGCTACCGGATCTCGGTCTTCTACGACCTGGCCAAGGTCGCGGTCACCCGGCTCGCCTTCTCCCAGGGCCACGAGCTGGCGCCGCGCGGCGGGACCGCGGTCGCGGTCACCCCGGGCTGGCTGCGCTCGGAGATGATGCTGGAGCACTTCGCGGTCACCGAGGCGGACTGGCGGGACGCCCCGGGCCGGACCGCCCCGGCGGGGTTCGCCGTCTCCGAGTCGCCCCGGTACGTCGGCCGGGCCATCGCCGCGCTGGCCGCCGACCCGGACCGGCACTCCTGGAACCAGCGCTCCACCAGCTCGGCCGAGCTGGCGAAGTACTACGGCGTCACCGACGTGGACGGCTCCCGCCCGGACTTCTGGGCGTTCGACCGGGCCGGCGGCACCGACCCGGCCGCGTACCGCTGAGCTTCGTCACACCGCCCGGTCGCCGGGCCGCCGGTGGGCGAGGCTGACCGGGTGCGGGACGTGCTGTGGCTGTTCGGGGCGGGGATGCTGGCCGGGGTGGTCAGCGTCGTCGCCTCGCTGGCGTCGCTGGTGTCGTACCCGGCCCTGCTGGCGACCGGGCTGTCGCCGCTGAGCGCGAACGTGACCAACACGACCGCGCTGGTCTTCGTCGGCGTCGGGTCGGCGGCCGGGTCCCGGCCCGAGCTGGCCGGGCAGCGGTCCCGGCTGCTGCGGCTCGGGCTGCTCAACGCGCTCGGCGGCGGCGCCGGGGCCGGGCTGCTGCTGCTCACCCCGGCCTCGGCGTTCGAGGCGGTGGTGCCGGTGCTGGTCGCCGGGGCATCGGCGGTGCTGCTGGTCCGGCCGCGACCCCGGGGCTCCGGGACCGACCGGGAGGACAGCGTCCGGTGGCAGGCGGCCGCGTTCGGGGTCGCCGTCTACACCGGCTACTTCGGCGCCGCCGGCGGGGTGCTGGTGCTGGCCGTGCTGAGCGTGCTGCTGGCCGAGCCGCTGGCCCGGCTGATCGCGGTGAAGAACGTCGTCTCCTCGGCCGCGAACGCCGTGGCCGGGGTGGCGTTCGCGCTGTTCGGGCCGGTCGCGTGGGCGGCGGTGCTGCCGCTGGGCCTGGGCTTCCTGGCCGGCGGCCGGCTCGGCCCGGCGCTGGTCCGGCGGCTGCCCGGCGACGCCCTGCGGGTGTTCATCGCGGTGTGCGGCCTGGCGGTCGCGGCCTGGCTGGGCTGGGACGCCTACGCGTAGGCCAGGGTCCGGTCGGTGACCATCCGCACCGTCCGCAGCGCGATGAGGCCGGCCAGCGCGCCGGCCGTGTTGAGCAGGATGTCGTTGACGTCGGCGGCCCGCCCGGGGACGTACGCGTACTGCGTGAGCTCCACCAGGGCGGACACGGCCGCCGCCGCCGGCACCAGCAGGAGCGGCGAGCGCAGCGGCCGCGCCGCGGCCGGCAGCAGGACGCCGAGCGGGACGAACAGCAGCAGGTTGCCGACGATGTTCACGGTCGTGGTGGGCGACCGCCAGGGCGCGGCCAGGCCGGCGCCCGGGTCCAGGTTGACCGACGCGGTGAGCGACCCGGTCGGGGTCAGCGTGAACAGGGCGATCAGGCCGAGCGCGAACACCATGCCGACCCCGGCCGCCGGGCGGGACCGCGGGGTGACCGCGGCCAGGCACCCGCCCGCCCCGAGCACGACCGCCCCGACCAGCGCCAGCCACAGCATCCCGTCCATTGCCGCCGACCGTACGTGCCCCGACCGAAAGTCACCGTGAAGCCGGCACCGGGTACGGCCGGGCGAGCCCGAACGCGTCCGCCGTCGGCCCGAGCCGGCGCAGCAGCGCCAGCCGGCGGTGCGCCTCCGCGAACGTCGGCCGGTCCCACCACAGCGCGGTGGGCAACGGTGGTTCGCGGTGGGCGGAGTCCGCTCAGGGCGTACCGGGGTGGATCTGGTCGCCGGTGCGGGTGAGGCAGCCGGTGCGCAGGCCCAGGGCGAGGGCGGCGGTGAGGCGGTCGGCCGGGCCGGCGGTGACGCGGCGGCCGCCGAAGACGGCCAGCGCGGCCCGGAACAGCTCGTCGCGCTCCATCCCGGCCGCGGCCGTGGTCAGCGCGGCCATCGCGTTGCCGATCTCCCGCAACGGCACGTGCTCCAGCGGCCGGTCCACCCCCTCCGGCGTACGGCGGAAGCCGGTCCAGGCCGCCGGGTCCAGCTCGGCCGGCCACAGCACCGGCTCGGTGTCGTCCCGGCGCACCCCCGCCGGGACGTGCCGCAGGATCGCCTCCCGGCGGGACCCGACCACCCGGCTCAGCCCGAACCCGGCCGCGACCAGCCGGGCCAGCCGGTCGGCGTGCACCGGGCCCTCGGCCGCCACCACCTCGCCGAGCGCGGCCGCGACGGCGCGGGCCGCCTCCCGGGCCGGCAGGGCGTCGAGCGTGTCCACCCCACCCAGCTCCCGCACCGGCCACGGCACGAACACCGCCCCGGCCGACCCGCCGGCCCCGGGACCTGCGCCGGCACCGGCCCAGCCGGCGGGGCCCGGTGTCGGCCCGGCAGCGGGGGCGGTGTCGGCGGGGGTGATGTCGGCGGGGGTGGTGGCGGCGGTGGCCGGGGGCGGCGGGGCCAGGGCGGCCGCCTCCAGCCGGTCGAGGACGGAACCGGGGTCCCGCAGCCAGTCCGGCAGCCAGACCCGCTCGACCGCCGGCCAGCCCAGCACGTCCACCAGCACCTCGCGGGGCAGCGCGTCCCGGTCCCGCGCGGTCAGCCGGCTCGACCACTCCGGCCCGTCCAGCAGCACCGCGACCCGGTCGTCGCCGAGCACCAGGTCCAGCGCGAACCCGGACAGCCCGACGTCCGTCCGCACCGGCACGCCCCGCTCCCGCAGCCGGGCCGCGACCTCCTCCCGGTGCCGGTCCCGCCGCACCCGGCGGGTGGTCGACACCGGCAGCACGTCCGGCCCGCGGGCCGCCATCTCCAGGTACGTCCGCAGGTGCCGCAGCCCGACCGACGCCGTCTCCTCCGTCCGCAGCTGCTCCGGCGCGAAGCTGGAGAACACCACCACCTGCCGCCGGGCCCGGGTGACCGCGACGTTGAGCCGCCGCTCGCCGCCGGACCGGTTGAGCGGGCCGAAGTTCAGCGGCAGCACGCCCCGCTCGTCCGGGCTGAACGCGGTGGAGAACAGCACCACGTCCCGCTCGTCGCCCTGCACGTTCTCCAGGTTCTTCACGAACAGCCCGTCGGCGTCCTCCAGCGCCTCGACCAGCCGCGGGTCGCCGGTGTCCCGCAGCAGCCCCTCGACGTACGCGCGCTGCTGCAGGTTGAAGGTGACCACGCCCAGCGACGGCGCCCGGTCCGGTGACGCGGCGAACCGGCGGACGATCTCGGCCACCACCGCCTCGGCCTCGGCCGGGTTCGTC
This sequence comes from uncultured Mycobacteriales bacterium, assembly GCA_902805565.1. Taxonomy (GTDB): domain Bacteria; phylum Actinomycetota; class Actinomycetes; order Mycobacteriales; family CADCTP01; genus CADCTP01. The sequence goes on along the minus strand of CADCTP010000183.1, from coordinate 1,084 downwards.
CGCAGGGTCGCGGCCGGCCCGGACCGGTGGAACCGGCCGTCCACCCGGACCAGCGACACCCCGGTCCCGGCGACCGCCGGCGCCGGGAAGGTGGCCAGCGCCCCGTCGTAGTAGTGCGCGTTGCTGAACGCGATCAGCGCCTCGTCCCGGCTGCGGTAGTGCCAGGACAGCCGGTGGCTCGCCACCCGGGCCTGGACGCACTCGGTGAGGATCGACTCCTCGTCCGGCACGACGTCGTCCTCGCCGGCCCCGGCCTCCGGGTCGGTGCCGCTCTCCGCGACCGACGTCGGCGGCAGCTGCTTGCTGTCACCGACCACCACCACCGAGCGGGCGCGGCCCATCGCCCCGATCGCGTCGGCCACCCGCACCTGGGACGCCTCGTCGAACACCACGATGTCGAACAGGCCCGCGGTGGCCGGGAAGAACCGGGCCAGCGACTCCGGGCTGACCAGCACGCAGGGCAGCGCCCGGGTGATCACGTCGCCGTACTCGGTCATCAGCTCGCGGATCCGCATGCCGCCGCGCTGCCGGCCCAGCTGCCGGCGCAGCCCGCCGACCCGGCCGCCGGTCGCCTCCGGGTCGAAGCCGCGCCGCTGGAGCACCTGCCGGGGGATCGAGGTGGCGAGGTGGGCGCGGGCGGCGGCGGACGCGGCGACGAACCGGGCGATCGACCGCTCGTGCGCCACCCGGTCGAAGCGGTCCAGCCCGGTCGCGTGCAGCCGTTCCCGTACGGACGCCGCGGCCAGCCCGGCCTCGAACGCCTGCCGCGCCCCGTCCGGGTCGAGGGTCCCGGCCAGCACCGCGGCCCGGGCCCCGGTCAGGCCCGCGGTGCGCAGCGGCTCGGTGAACCGCAGCAGGTCCAGCCAGTGCTCCAGCGCCCGGGCGCCGCGGTCGGCGGCGGTCGCCCGCCACCGCTCCAGCAGCGGGTCGCCGCCCCAACCGGCCGGGTCGAACAGCGCGGCCGCGGCGGTCGCGGCCTCCCGTACCGGCCCGGCCTCCGGCCACGGACCGGCCAGCGTGGCCCGTACCGCCCCGACCCACTCCGGCCCGTTCATCCCCGGCCCGCTCGCCCCCGCCTCGGTCG
>CADCTP010000182.1:2719-6591 GCA_902805565.1 uncultured Mycobacteriales bacterium | reverse complement strand
CGGCCGGGGACGTGGGCCCCGGCCGACCAGGCCCGCCGCCCGGCGGTCCGGGCCCGCGGGCACCCCGCCGCCCGGTCCCCCGCCCGATCACCCCGCCCGCTCCTCCGGCCCCTCGGCGGCGACCGCGTCGACCAGGGCGGCGGCGACCGGGTGCCAGGGCCGGGTGCGCGGGCCGGTCAGGGTGAGGGTCCGGTGCAGCCGCTGGGCCAGCGGCACCAGCAGCACGCCGTCGCCCGGCATCCCGGCGGCCAGGCCGGGCACCACGGAGACCCCGAGCCCGGCGGCGACCATCGTGAACAGCGTGCTGAGCTGTCGGACCCGGTGGGCCGGCGCGAACCGGGCGCCGGCCAGCCGGTGCAGTTCGCGGATGTGCCGCTCGCACCCGCCGACGGACAGCAGCAGCTCGTCGTCCGCCAGGTCGGCCAGGTCGATCTCGGCGAGCCCGGCCAGCGGGTGGTCCGACCGCAGCACCGCGTGGAAGCGGTCCGAGCCGAGCACGGTGCCGGCCCCCGGCGGCGCGTCCACCAGCACGGCGAGGTCGGCGACCGCGCCGTCCAGCCAGCCGGCGACGTCGTCGTCCTCGCCCTCCAGCAGCGAGACCCGGACGTCCGGGAAGTCCGCCGCCCAGCCGGCCAGCAGGTCCGGCAGCAGCCCGTGGCAGACCGTCGGCGGCGCGGCCAGGATGACCTCGCCGCGGACGTGGTCGTCGCGGCGGCCGGTGAGCTCCTCGACCGCGGACACCGCGGCGACCGCGGTGCGGGCGTGCTCCAGGATCCGCTCCCCCAGCGGTGTCGGCCGGGGCACCCCGTCGCGGGTCAGCACCGCCCGGCCCGCCATCCGCTCCAGCGCGGCGACCGCGTGCGAGACCGCGGACTGGCTGACCCCCAGCCGGCCGGCGGCCGCCCCGAACCCGCCCGCCTCCACCACCGCGACCAGCGCCCGCAGGTGTGTCACTCCGACGGGCATGACAGCTCCTCATCGGCAGGAACTCATTGGTACGCCCCATCATGCCGCACCCGGTCGCGCGATCGGACGGTGTGCTCCGATCCGTACACTGGATGCAACCTTGTTGCTTCCAGAGGGTGGTGGGCAGTGCGGTCGCGGTTGGAGCTCCACGAGGGGGACCGCGCGGAGCTCGAACACCGGGCCGGCGACGGCGCGCTGCGGCCGGCCGACCGGCTGCGGGCCGAGATCGTGCTGCTGGCCGCCGACGGGCTCGGCAACGCCGAGATCGCCGCCCGGCTCGGCACCAGCCGGCCCACCGCCGCGTCCTGGCGGACCCGCTACCAGCACGACGGACTGGCCGGGCTGCGCGACGGCGTCCGGACCGGCCGGCCGCGGCGGATCGACGAGCACGCGGTGCTGCACACGACGCTGCACCGGCCGCCGCCGAACGGCGCCGCCCAGTGGACGACCCGCACGCTCAGCGCGGACCTCGGCATCAGCCCGGCCACGGTGGCCCGGGTCTGGCGCAAGTTCGGGGTCACCCCGCAGCTGAGCGGGTCCTTCGCGTTCCGGGCGACGCCGGTCCTGGAGGCGACGACCGTACGGCTGCTGGCGCGCGCCAAGGGCAGGCGCGGCAGGGTCGCGGTGCTGCGGCTGAACGCGCCGGCGCCCGCCGGGTTCGACGGGGCGATCGAGCGGCGGCTGCAGGCCGGCGGCCTGGACCCGCTGGAACTGGTCCGCGACTGCGCCGACCGCGCCCCCGGCGTCGAGCTGCACGTGGTGGCGGACCCGGCCGGCCAGGTGGAGCTGCTGCACCGGTCCGCCGCGGCCACGGCCTGGTGGGCGCGGCAGCCGCGGCTGTTCCTGCACTCGGTGCGCGGCGCTCAGGCCTGGGACCTGCTGGAGTTCACCTGGTCCTGCGGCTGAGACCGGTCACCGGGAAACTCCGGCAGCCCCGGCTCCGGCGGGGCGTCCATCGCCGGGAAAGCGTGGTCACTCGGCAGCGGATCGGCCTTGGGGGCGCCCCTGCACCCGACGCTCGCGCAACCGACCCGCCCGGCCTCGACACGCCCTCTCGTCACCGACAGTCGCCGCCGGAGGGAACCGGACCGACGGCCGGCTCCGAATACCGGAGAACGGGGCACCAGGCCCCGCCGAGGACTGGAGGACGGCGATGAGGTTGAGGACAATGGCGGCGGTGGCGCCGATGCTGGCGTTTCCGCTGGTGTTCGCGGCACCGGCGGCCGCTCAGGAGAGCGTCCAGATCCAGCTCGATGCGCTGAACAAGTCAGGTGTGAGCGGTACGGCCACGATGACGGCGCAGGACAACGGCGACCTGACCGTGACGATCAACGCGCGCGGACTGGTGCCCAACGCCCCGCATGCGCAGCACATCCACGGCGCGGCCAACGGCACGGACTTCATGTGCCCGGACCAGTCGGCCGACAAGGACGGCGACGGCTTCGTCAACACCGAGGAAGGTCTGCCGGACTACGGGGACATCTTCGTCTCCCTGACCACGAGCGGCGACACGTCCAAGAAGAGCGGCCTGGCCGTCGACCGGATGCCCAAGGCCGACGCGAACGGCACCGTCACCTACCGGCGGACGATCAAGGCTGCCGAGCTTCCCGCCGGGACCGTCAAGTTCCTGAAGGACCTGCACATCGTGCAGCACGGGATCGACGTCAACGACAACGACAAGTACGACCTGGAAGGGCTGGGCGAGTCGACGTTCGCCAAGTCCCTCGGCGTGAGCGGCATCCCGGAGGAGGCGACCAACCCGGCGAGCTGCGGCATGGTCTCCGGCGCCGCGGCCGGGTCCATGCCGGCCGGCGGGGTGGAGACCGGGGACGGCAGCACCGAGCCCGGCGGCCAGCCGGTGCTGGTGATCCTCGGTGGGCTCGCCGCGGCCGCGGCGGGAGTGGTGCTGCGGCGCCGTCCCCGGACCGACAGCTGAGGACCACGACCAGGTGAACGGTACTTCCGCGCCACGTCGCCGCCGCCCGACCCTGCGTCGGGCGGCGGCCGCCGCGCTCGTGGTGACCGCCGCCGGCCTCGTCACCGTCGGTGTGCGGGCCGGGGACGCCCCCCCGGGCGCGGCCGGCGTCCCACCGTCGTCGTCGGTCACCGCCTCCGCCGGCGCCACCACCTCCGCCGGCGCCACCGCGGCCCCGCCGTCGCGCCCGGTCCCGCCCCGCCGCCCGGGCGTGGGCACCCGGCCGCGGGAGCTGACCACCGGACCGGTCCTGCCCACGTCGGCCCCGGTCCGGCTGGACATTCCCACCCTGCGGGTCAGCACCGGGCTGATCGGGCTCGGGCTGCAACCGGACGGGACCATGGAGGTACCCGGCGACGCCGCCACGGCCGGCTGGTACACCGCTGCCCCGACGCCGGGATCGCTGGGACCCGCGGTCGTCGCGGCACATGTGAACCTCGACGGCCGGCCCGGCGTCTTCACCGCCCTGGCCACGCTCCGTCCCGGCGACACCGTCGAGGTCGCCCGCGCCGACGGCACGGTCGCCGTCTTCGCGATCACGACGGTGCAGCGCCATCCCAAGGACCGGTTCCCGACCGAGGCGGTCTACGGGGCCATCGACCACGCCGGACTCCGTCTCATCACCTGCGGCGGCGACTTCGACACCGCACGGCGCAGCTACCGGGACAACGTCGTCGCCTTCGCCCGGCTGGTCCGCACCGAACGCCGCTGACCCCGCGTCCACGGCAGCGGCCGGCCTTCGGCCGGCCGCTGCCGACCGGGCGCCGGACCCGGATCGGGTGGAGCCGGTCGCCCACATCCTCGGCATCAGCCGGCCGGGTTCGACGGGGCGATCGAGCGGCGGCTGCAGGCCGGCGGCCTGGACCCGCTGGAACTGGTCCGCGACTGCGCCGACCGCGCCCCCGGCGTCGAGCTGCACGTGGTGGCGGAC
>CADCTP010000182.1:0-2709 GCA_902805565.1 uncultured Mycobacteriales bacterium | reverse complement strand
CGCCGCGGCCACGGCCTGGTGGGCGCGGCAGCCGCGGCTGTTCCTGCACTCGGTGCGCGGCGCTCAGGCCTGGGACCTGCTGGAGTTCACCTGGTCCTGCGGCTGAGACCGGTCACCCGGCCGGGGGCGACGCGGGAGGTCCTGCCGGGATCCTCAGCCGCCCTCCCACATCTTCTTGGTGATGGCGAAGACCGCCTCGCCGCACTTCTTCCCCAGGTCGCGGGCGTGCTTGTCCCCGGTCCACCAGTGGATGCCGCCGTACCGGCGGGAGTAGCCGGCCTCGTTCGCCGCGTCCTCGAAGGTCGTCCAGGTCAGCGTGACGTCCTGGGCGGGCACGCCGGGGTGGGTGGCGGTCCGGGGCTCCACCCGCGAGGTCCCGGCCCTGATCGTCACGCTGGCGCCGAAGTGGGCGCCGTCCCGGCCGAGCTGGGCGCCGAAGTCCTTCAGGACGGCGGCGCCGGCGGCGCTGAACGTGCTGTGCCCGGAGATGTACTCCGGGAACGGCGGGGTCGGGAAGTCCACCGGCTGGTACGGCTTCCACGTCTCGCCCCGGATCAGCCTGGTGCCCTGGTACGGCCCTGCCCAGGCCTCGACCATCCTGCCGGCCTTCAGCGCCCGGACCGTCGTCACCGGGCGGGCGAAGTCGTACCGGTACTTGGCCGACCAGGCGGCGATGCTGGCGTCGAGCATGGCCGCGTTGAGGGCGAAGAACATCTTCGCGTCGGCGTCCAGCGGCTGGGCGTGCCGCCGCGACAGCCACTGGGCGAACAGGTTCCAGTGGCCCGGCGGCAGTTCCGAGCGCGGCCCGTCCGCCCAGTACTCGACGATCACCTTCTTGCGGTCATCGAGCAGCCGGCTCTCGGTGAGGACGTCCTCCACCGACAGCTCGGGCTCGCGGGTGGGCACCGGGATCTGGCCGGTCTCCTCGACCACGCCCGGGGCGAACGGCCGTACCCGCCCCCACTGCGGGGTCAGCGCCGTCTGCGCGACCCCGCCCGGGTCACCCAGCGGGACCCGGAGCGGCTGCCAGCGCCACGGGTCGTTGACCTGCTCCGGGGTGTTCACCGGGCGGTAGCCGGTGGTGTCGGCGTAGTTGCCGGCCTGGTTCGCCCCGTCGGTCCGCCTGGCGTCGACCACCCGCTGACCGGCCGTGCGGCCGGTGCGGGCAGCCGTACTGGCGTCGGTGGCGGAGGAACCCAGCGAGGCGAGCCGCTCGTCGAACGCCGGTCGGCAGGCGGGCCACAGGTCCGAGAGCGCCACGTGCGCGGCATGGCTCACGGCCCGGCTCTTGTTGGCCACCGTGCGCTCGCCGGCCGGGCGCCGGGTGAAGCCCGTGCTCACGGTCGGCCTCGCCGTCCGGTCGTAGGCGGCCCAGGCGTCGTACACCGAGGCGTGCAGGACGAACAGCGAGCGCGCCACCACCGTGGGGCCGGGCCGGCCGGCCCGGATGCACTCGAGCGCCTCCTCGTTCCACTGGAGCACCGCGTTGTCCCCCGACGACGGGAGATAGCTGTCCAGCGGGAAGACCGCCTTCTCGTCCGGCACCGCCGACGCACCGTGCAGGAACGGCACCAGCGCCAGTCCCAGTACGACCGGTACGGCCAGCAGAGCCTTGTACCGCCTCATCCCGACACACTCCGCTCCCTCATCACCGCCCGGGCCGGCGCGGCCGAAGCGGAGCATGCCAGATCCCGGCGGAGCCGCCCACCGGGGAGACCGGCTACGGTCGGCGGCGATGGACGGCGGCGAGGACCTCCGAGCCGCGTTCGACGCCGCGGGCGTGGCGGCGGAGCTCGCGCTCGCCCACTTCCGGTCCGGCGTGTCGGCCACGCCGAAGGCCGATGGCACGCCGGTCACCGAAGCCGACCTGGCGGTCGAGCACCTGCTCCGGGACACGTTGTCGCGGGCCCGGCCCGGCGACGCGTTCCTCGGCGAGGAGTTCGGCCGGCTCGGTGATTCCGACCGGATCTGGATCCTCGACCCGATCGACGGCACCGGGTTCTTCGGCAGGGGTGACCCGAACTGGCGGATCCACCTCGCACTGGAGGTCCGGGGGAGCACGGAGGTCGCCCTCGTCACCTCCCCCGCGTTGCGGCGGTGCTGGTGGGCGACCCGGGGTGGCGGGTCGTTCGAGTCGTCCTGGCCACGCCAGGACAGCGAGACGCGGCCCCTGAAGGTCAGTACGACCCCGACGCTCGCCGAGGCGGTGCTCGACGCCCTGGACGACGAGTCCCGGGCCCGGCTCCCACCGGGCGCGGGCCGCGCGCCGGCGAGCCCGCTGCCGCTGGTCGAGCTCGTGCGCGGCGAGATCGACGCCTTCCTGGCCGAGCGCTACCACACGTGGGACCACGCGCCCTGGATCCTGCTCGTCCAGGAGGCGGGCGGCCGCTTCACCGATCCGACCGGTGGACGGGCCAGCGATCGTGGCGGCGGCCTCTACTCCAACGCCGCCCTGCACACCCAACTGCTCGCGTCGCTGCACTACCCGGCGCGTCCCTGACCGGCCGCCGGCCGCGGCGGCGACCGGAACGCTGCCGATCAACACCATCCGGGCGAGGTCGCAGCCCACCAGGACCGGCCGGTACGGCAAACCGGTCCACCCACGCGCCCGCCGGCAGCCCGGCGCGCCCGGGTGGCGCGGCCGGGCCTGGGTGCGGGGTTAGAGCCAGCCGGCGGCTTGGGCGATGCGGATGGCTTCGACCTTGGTGC
>CADCTP010000181.1 GCA_902805565.1 uncultured Mycobacteriales bacterium | reverse complement strand
GGCCGGGAGGGCGCCGCGCTGCTGGAGCGGCTGGCCGCGACCGGCGCGCCGGTGACCGACCCGGTCCCGCCGATGGCCGGCCACCCCACCGGCTGAGGCCGGGCCGGTCGCGCGCCGGCGCCGGGGGTGGGACGGCGGCGATCACAGCGGTTGACCGGGCGGGGCGGCGACGGTGGAATCGGGGGGTGACCGAGCCGCCCGACCACGTCGCCCGCAACCGGCGGCACTGGGACGACATGGCCGCCGACTGGGTCGACCCCGGCCGCCGCAACTGGACCGCGGCCGAGCCGACCTGGGGGCTGTGGGCGCTGCCGGAGAGCGAGCTGCGGCTGCTGCCGGACGACCTGACCGGCCTGGACACGATCGAGCTCGGCTGCGGCACCGGGTACGTCTCGGGCTGGCTGGCCCGCCGCGGCGCCCGGCCGGTCGGCATCGACAACTCCGCCGGCCAGCTGGCGACGGCGCGGGCGTTCCAGCGCGAGTTCGGCGTCGAGTTCCCGCTGGTGCACGGGGACGCCGAGCACGTGCCGTACCCGGACGCGAGCTTCGACCTGGCGATCTCCGAGTACGGCGCGGCGATCTGGTGCGACCCTTACGCGTGGGTCCCGGAGGCGGCCCGGCTGCTGCGCCCCGGTGGCCGGCTGGTCTTCCTCGGCACCCACTCGCTGCTCCAGCTGTGCGCGCCGGAACTCGGCCCGGCCGGCGACCGGTTGCGCCGCGACTACTTCGGGCTGCACCGGCTGGAGTGGGCCGACGACGACAGCGTCGAGTTCGCCCTGCCGTACGGCGAGTGGTTCCGGCTGCTGCGGGACTGCGGCTTCGAGGTGACCGACCTGCTGGAGCTGCGGGCGCCGGCCGACGCGACCCGGGACTTCGACTCCGTGACCGCCCGGTGGGCCCGCCGCTGGCCCGCCGAGCACGTGGTCAAGGCGGTCCGGCGGAGCTGACGGCGGGCGTATCGTGATGAGGACAACCCCCGCTCGCCCACGGTCGGGGGCATACCGTGCTGCCCCGGAAGGCTCGCCGCCGCCATGACGCTGTCCGGACTGCTCCACGCCGTCCTGCCCGATCCCGCCCTCGCCCGCGCCGTCTCCTCGGCCGGCGTGCCCGCCCTGGAGCTGTCCGCCCCGGCCGCGCTGCGCCCGTTCGTCGCGGCCGCGCTGGCCGCCGACCCCGACCAGGGCGGCGCGGGCCGCCCGGTCCTCGCCGTCACCGCCACCGGCCGGGACGCCGAGGACCTGGTGGAGGCGCTGCGCTGCGTGCTGCCCGCGGACGAGGTCGTCGCGTACCCGTCCTGGGAGACGCTCCCGCACGAGCGGCTCTCCCCCCGCGCGGACACCGTCGGTCGCCGGCTGGCCGTGCTGCGCCGGCTGGCCCACCCGACCGCCGACGACGCCGCCACCGGCCCCGTCCGGGTCATCGTCGCCTCGGTGCGGGCGGTCCTGCAGCCGCAGGTCCCCGGGCTCGGCGAGCTGGAGCCGGTCGCCGCCCGCCCCGGTGACGTGGTGGACCTGGAGCAGCTGGTCGAGCGGCTCGTCACGGTCGGCTACTCCCGGGTCGAGCTGGTGGAGAAGCGCGGCGAGTTCGCCGTCCGCGGCGGCATCCTGGACGTCTTCCCACCGACCGAGGAGCACCCGGTCCGGGTCGAGTTCTGGGGTGACGACGTGGAGGAGGTCCGCTTCTTCACCGTCGCCGACCAGCGCTCCTCCGGCCCGGCCGAGCACGGGCTGTGGGCCCCGCCCTGCCGCGAGCTGCTGCTCACCCCGGAGGTGCGGGAGCGGGCCAAGCAGCTCGCCGCCGAGCACCCCGAGCTGGCCGAGATGCTGGACCGGATCGCCGACGGGCAGGCCGTCGAGGGCATGGAGTCGCTCGCCCCGGTGCTGGTCGACGAGCTGCGGCTGATGCTGCACGAGCTGCCGGCCGACAGCCACGTGCTGGTCTGCGACCCGGAGCGGGTCCGGACCCGGGCCGCCGAGCTGGTCCGGACGTCCGAGGAGTTCCTGGACGCGTCCTGGGCGGCGGCGGCCGGCGGCGGCACCGCCCCGATCGACCTGGGCGCGGCGGCGCTGCGGACCCTGGAGCAGGCCCGCGAGGACGCGGCGGCGCTCGGCATCCCGTGGTGGACGCTGAGCCCGTTCGCGGCGGACGTGTCGCTGAGCGCCTCGGACACCCTGGCGATCGACGCCGCCCCGGCGGAGGAGTACCGCGGGGACACCGACCGGGCCACCGCCGACGTGCGGGAGTGGGCCCGCGCCGGCTGGCGGGTCGCGATGGTCTTCGACGGGGCCGGACCGGCGCAGCGCGCGGTCGAGCAGCTCGGCGCGGCCGAGGTCCCGGTGCGCGGCGTGCCGTCGCTGTCCGAGGTGCCGGCGCCCGGGTTCGTGACGGTGTCCACCGGGCGGCTGGCCGGCGGCTTCGTCGCCCCCGGCCTGAAGCTGGCCGTGCTGGGCCAGGCCGACGTGACCGGCCAGCGCGGCCAGTCGACGAAGGACATGCAGCGGATGCCGTCGCGGCGCAAGCGCAACGCGGTGGACCCGCTGGCGCTGAGGCCGGGCGACCTGGTGGTGCACGAGCAGCACGGCGTCGGCCGGTACGTCGAGATGATCCGGCGCACCGTCAACGGCGGCGAGCGCGAGTACCTGATCATGGAGTACGCCCCCGCCCGCAAGGGGCAGCCCGGCGACCGGCTCTTCGTGCCGACGGACTCCCTCGACCTGCTCACCCGGTACGTCGGCGGCGAGGCCCCGACCCTGAACCGGCTCGGCGGCGCCGACTGGGCGAAGACGAAGGGCCGCGCCCGGAAGGCGGTCAAGGAGATCGCCGGCGAGCTGATCCGGCTCTACAGCGTCCGGATGGCGACCAAGGGGCACGCGTTCGGCGTCGACTCGCCGTGGCAGCGCGAGCTGGAGGACGCCTTCCCGTACCAGGAGACGCCGGACCAGCTCGAGGCGATCAACGAGGTCAAGCACGACATGGAGCAGACGGTCCCGATGGACCGGGTGGTGTGCGGCGACGTCGGCTACGGCAAGACCGAGATCGCGGTGCGGGCGGCGTTCAAGGCGGCGCAGGACGGCAAGCAGGTCGCGGTGCTGGTGCCGACCACGCTGCTGGCCCAGCAGCACTTCTCCACGTTCTCCGAGCGGATGGCGCAGTTCCCGGTGACGGTGCGGTCGCTGTCCCGGTTCGACAGCCCGAAGGAGTCCCAGGCGACCCTGGCCGGGCTGGTCGACGGCTCGGTCGACATCGTCATCGGCACCCACCGGCTGCTGCAGCAGAGCACCCGCTTCAAGGACCTCGGGCTGGTCATCGTCGACGAGGAGCAGCGCTTCGGCGTCGAGCACAAGGAGTACCTCAAGACCCTGCGGGCCTCGGTCGACGTGCTGTCGATGTCGGCGACGCCGATCCCGCGGACGCTGGAGATGTCGCTGACCGGCATCCGCGAGATGTCGACCATCCTCACCCCGCCCGAGGAGCGGCACCCGGTCCTCACCTTCGTCGGCGCGTACGACGAGAAGCAGGTCGGGGCGGCCATCCGGCGCGAGCTGCTGCGCGAGGGCCAGGTCTTCTTCATCCACAACCGGGTCGACTCGATCGAGCGGGCCGCGGCCCGGATCCGCCAGCTGGTGCCGGAGGCGCGGGTCGCGATCGGCCACGGGCAGATGACCGAGGACACGCTGGAGCGGGTCATGGTCGGCTTCTGGGAGAAGGACTTCGACGTCCTGGTCTGCACCACGATCGTGGAGTCCGGCCTGGACATCCCGAACGCGAACACGCTCATCGTCGACCGGGCCGACCACTTCGGGCTTTCCCAGCTGCACCAGCTGCGCGGCCGGGTGGGCCGGGGCCGGGAGCGGGCCTACGCCTACTTCCTCTACCCGCCGGAGAAGCCGCTGACCGAGACCGCGCTGGACCGGCTGCAGACGATCGCGGCGAACACCGAGCTGGGCGCCGGCATGCAGGTCGCCATGAAGGACCTGGAGATCCGCGGCGCCGGCAACCTGCTCGGCGGCGAGCAGTCCGGCCACATCGCCGGGGTCGGGTTCGACCTCTACGTCCGGCTGGTCGGCGAGGCGGTGGCGGACTTCCGCGGCGACGCCCCGGAGGAGGAGGTCGCCGACGTCAAGGTCGACCTGCCGGTCGACGCCCACCTGCCGCACGACTACATCCCGGGGGAGCGGCTGCGGCTGGAGGCGTACCGCGCGCTGGCCGCGGCCCAGTCCGACGAGGCGGTCGACGCGGTCCGCGACGAGCTGGCCGACCGCTACGGCACGCTGCCGGAGCCGGTGCTGAACCTGCTGGAGGTGGCCCGGTTCCGCGCCTTCGCCCGCCGGTACGGCGTGACGGAGGTGTCGCTGCAGGGGTCGGTGGTGCGGTTCTCCCCGCTGTCGCTGCGCGAGTCGCAGGAGATGCGGATGCATCGGCTCTACCCCCGCTCGGTGTGGAAGGGCACGGTCGGGACTATCTCGGTGCCGCGGCCGGGCAAGCCGGGCCAGCCGATCCGGGACGTGCCGCTGCTGGAGTGGGCGCGCACGGTCCTCACCGACGTCCTCGGCGAGCCGGCCTCGGTCCCGGCCCGGAGCTGACCGCCCACTCCTTCTGGGCCGGGTCGGGTGCCGGACGCCGTCCGCCGGGCCGTGCCGGACGTCCGGTGCCCTTCCCGGGGGTGTGGGCGGGGCGTACCCGTCGCCCGGGCACACAGGTACACGTGAGAACCTGTCAGGGTGACCGACGCCGCTGTCCCGCGCCCGTCCGCGCGCGTCCGCCCAGCCCGCCCGTCCGCCGCTGACCCCGGCTCGCCCCGGCACCGCCGGCGGCGGGTCGCCACCGGGGTCGCACTGTCGGCCGTCGCGGCCCTGCTGCTGACCGGCTGCGGCAACTCCCGGCCCGGGACCGCCGCGGTCGTCGGCGAGACGCGGATCACCGACAGCGAGCTGCAGACGCTGGTCGACCAGTCGCTCGCGTCGCCGGGCGTCCGCGAGGCCCTGCCCAACAGCGACTACCGCGGTGACCTCGGTGCTTACCGCCGCGCCGTGCTCAATGTCGAGGTCGAGCGGCTGCTGGCCGAGTCGGGCGCGCAGCGGCTGGGCATCGACATCGACGAGAACAAGGTCAACGCCCGGTACCGGTTCTTCGAGCAGCAGTCCGGCGGCGCCGGCTCGTTCGCGTCCGAGCTGGCCGCCCGGCTCGCGGTGTCGCCGTCGCTCTACCGCCAGCTGGTCCGCACCGAGGTCATCGAGTCGGAGATCGGCTACCAGGAGGGCGGCGTCGCCCGGCCGAGCGAGGCCCAGATCCGCGCGCAGTTCCAGGAGTACCTGCCGACCGCGGTCACCGCGACGCTGAGCCTGATCCAGGTGCCGAGCGCGGCCGTCGCCGGCCGGGAGGCGGCCGGCCTGAAGCAGACCCCGGGCAACTTCGAGACGGTGGCGAAGAAGTACGCCGGCGAGGGCTCGCAGACCGCCCCGGCCCCGCAGAAGTACGTGATCAGCCGGCTTCCCCCGGACCTCGGCGCCCGCCTCCAGAAGGCGACCCCGAACGAGATCTTCCCGTACGCGCTGAGCAACGGGCAGGCCCAGGCGTTCTTCGTGATCCGGTTCGCCGGCATCGAGCGGCCGACGCTGGAGAGCGCCCGGCCGCAGCTGGAGGCCCAGTCGCTGCAGCAGGCGGCGGCCGCCGGCCAGAGCTACCTGTCCGGGGTGGCGCAGGACCTGGGCGTGGACGTGAACCCGCGCTACGGCACCTGGAAGGCCGACCAGCTCGCGATCACCGACTTCGTGAACCCGGTGATCAAGCCGACCCCGTCCCCGGCCGGCGACCCGGGCGCCGGCGGGCTCCCCGGTGAGGGCGGCACCGCCCCCGACGAGAGCTCGGAAGGCTCCGAGGGCGGCGCCGGCTCCGAGGGCGGCACCGGTTCCGAGGGCGGCGCCGGCTCCGAGGGCGGCACCGGCACGGAAGGCGGCACCGGCGCGACGCCCGCGCCGACGGCCACGCCCAGCGGCTGACCTCGCTCCCCCCGGCCCGGCGCGCGCCTCGTCAGGCGCCGTCGACCCGTGCCGGCCGGGCGGCCCGGTCGTCGCGGGCCGTACCGGTGCGGGCTGCGCGGGCCGGCCCATGGAGGTGGGAGCCGGGCGGCGCGGTCGAGCCGACCCGGTGAGGAGCGAGCCGGGCGGCGTGGCCGAGCCGGCTCCGCGGGTCGGCGGTCGTGCGCCGCCCGCCGCTCGCCGGCCCGTACCGTGGTCGCCGTGGATCGGCTCGTGCTCGTCACCTCCTCGCCCCGGCTCCCCGCGGGCGTCCTGTCCTGGCCCGCCTGGCAGGCGCTCCGCTCCGGCCCCGTGCACGCAGCCGACCCGGAAGCCCCGCAGGCGCGGGCGGTCCGAGCCGCTGGCATCCCGGTCCGCCGGCTGACCGAGGACACCGACCGGGGCGCCGAGACCCGGCCCGCCGGCGCCCCGGGCGCCGAGAGTGGAGCCACCGACACGCGGCGCGCCGACGGACCAGGTCCCGGCAGTCCGGCCGCCGCCGCCCGCGGTCCCGATGGCCGGGATGTCGCTGACGGGCGCGCCGAGGACCGCACGGCCGCGGCCGCGTTCCGCGACATCGCGCGGACCGGCGGGTCGGCCGTGTGGCTGTGCGGGCCGGACGGCGACCCGGGCTTCGCCCGCGCCGTCGCCGACCTCGTCGCCCGGGATCCCGCCACGGTGGAGCTGGAGGTCGTCTACGGCTCGACCGACCCGCCCGGGGCCAAGCTGCTGGACGTGGTCGCGGTGATGGACCGGCTGCGGTCGCCCGGCGGCTGTCCGTGGGACGCCGAGCAGACCCACCGGTCGCTCGCCCCGTACCTGCTGGAGGAGTCCTTCGAGCTGCTCGAGGCGATCGAGGAGGACGACCCGGCGCTGCTGCGGGAGGAGCTCGGCGACGTGCTGCTCCAGGTCGTCTTCCATGCCCGGTTGGTCGAGGAGCGCCCCGCCGGCGAGCGGTGGTCCATCGACGACGTGGCCGGCGACCTGGTGGCCAAGCTCGTGCGCCGGCACCCGCACGTGTTCGCCGAGCGGGAGGTCGCCGGTGCGGCCGAGGTCGAGGCGAACTGGGACGAGATCAAGGCCGAGGAGAAGCGGCGCGAGTCGGTCACCGACGGGGTCCCTCTGGGTCAGCCCGCGCTGGCACTCGCGGCGAAGCTCCGCCGCCGTGCCGAGAAGGCGGGCCTCGACGTCGCCGTGCCGGGCGGTGACGACGTGGGAGCGCGCCTGTTCGCCCTGGTGGACGATGCGGTCGCGGCCGGCGCGGATCCGGAGGCGGCGTTGCGGGCCACCGCCCGCGCCTACCGCGACGCCGTCCGGGCCGCCGAGGGCCTGCCCGCCACCCGGCCGGCCGGGTGAGCCCGGCGGGCTCACCTCGGGTCCG
This sequence comes from uncultured Mycobacteriales bacterium, assembly GCA_902805565.1. Classification (GTDB taxonomy): domain Bacteria; phylum Actinomycetota; class Actinomycetes; order Mycobacteriales; family CADCTP01; genus CADCTP01. Next base: position 11,843 of record CADCTP010000181.1, on the reverse strand, counting down.
ATCCGAGCACGGTCGGCACCCAGAACAGCGCCGCCGCGGCGACCACGGTCGCCAGCAGCCAGGTCGTGGTGCCGCCGTCGCTGAGGTACGCCCAGAGCAGGCCGAGGACCGGGGCGCCGGCGAGCAGGGCGGCGTCCGCCCGGAAGTGCCGCAGGAGCGACACGTCGCGATCCGGCGCACCGACCGGCTCCCGGCCGACCTCGCCGCGGGGCGCGGTGAGCCGGCGACGCCCGGCCTGCCACACCGGCGTGCCCCCGATGTCCACCACGACCAGGCGGTCGCGGGACGGCCGGCCGTGGACGGCCGCCCGGGAGCCCGGCTCGAGCGTCTCCAGCACCGGCTCCCAGTGCACCGGGATCCACCGGCCCGCCCGGCCCTCCTCCCGCACCAGCAGCCAGGAGCGCCGCACCAGTCCGAGCCGCGACCGCGTGTAGGTGACCGGGAGCGTCGTCGTCGGCCGCCGCTCGGCCGCGCGCCGGCGCACCAGGTGCGCGGCGCTGACCGCCACGGCGACGGCCACCAGCAGCCCGACCAGCCCGATCCCGAACGCCAGCTCGCTGAGCCGGGCCGAGGTCTCGTCGCCGTTGGTGAACACCCGGCTCGGGTCTCCTGGCCGGTAGCGCAGCGGCACCTGCGCGCCCACCGGGACGTCGGCGGTCCCCGCGGCACGTACGGTCGAGGTGACGGCCGCCCCGGCGTCGTCGGTCCACCGGACCTCGACCTCCCGCCGGTCCGGTCCGAGGCCGCTGCGCAGCACGGTCGCCGTCGCCCGGGCGGTGGCCTCCCGCAGCGGGGCCGCCGTCTCGGCGAACTCGACCGCCAGCGCGATGACCAGCACCGGGCCGACCACCAGCAGCGGCAGCAGTCCGAGGATGACGTGCCGGACGGCCCGGCGGTGCCAGAGGGCTCTCACGGGCCGGACTATGCAGGCGTGAGGCAAGTGTCTGCAAACGACTGTCCACAGGCAGCTCGCTCGTCCACAGATTGCTCCGGTCCCCGGATCGGCGGGTGACGGCGACTACTCTCTGACCCGTTCGCCCCTGTAGCTGAACGAAGGAGTGCTTCCGTGGCCACCATCGAGGCCGTCGGCGCCCGCGAGATCCTCGACTCGCGCGGCAACCCCACCGTGGAGGTCGAGGTCGCCCTCGACGACGGCACGATCGGCCGCGCCGCCGTGCCCAGCGGGGCGTCCACCGGCCAGTTCGAGGCGGTCGAGCTGCGCGACGGCGGCGACCGCTACGGCGGCAAGGGCGTGCAGAAGGCGGTCACCGCCGTCCTCGACGACATCGCCCCCGGGCTCGTCGGCCTGGAGGCGACGGAGCAGCGGCTGGTCGACCAGGAGCTGATCGACCTCGACGGCACCCCGGACAAGTCCCGCTTCGGCGCCAACGCCATCCTCGGCGTGTCGCTCGCGGTGGCCCGGGCCGCCGCCGACTCCCTCGGGCTCCCGCTGTTCCGCTACGTCGGCGGGCCGACCGCGCACATCCTGCCCGTCCCGATGATGAACATCGTCAACGGCGGCGCCCACGCCGACAGCAACGTCGACGTCCAGGAGTTCATGATCGCGCCGATCGGCGCGCCGACCTTCACCGAGGCGCTGCAGTGGGGCGCGGAGACCTACCACGCGCTGAAGTCCGTGCTGAAGCAGAAGGGCCTGTCCACCGGGCTCGGTGACGAGGGCGGCTTCGCCCCCAACCTGCCGGCCAGCCGGGACGCGCTGGACCTCATCCTGCAGGCGGTCGAGAAGGCCGGCTTCACGGCGGGCCGCGACATCGCGCTGGCGCTCGACGTGGCCGCGAGCGAGTTCCACGGCGCCGACGGCTACACCTTCGAGGGCAGCGTCCGCAGCGCCGATGACATGATCGGCTACTACGAGGAGCTGGTGGGGGCCTACCCGATCGTCTCCCTCGAGGACCCGCTCGACGAGGAGGACTGGGCGGGCTGGGCCCGCATCACCGCGACCCTCGGCAGCCGCGTCCAGATCGTCGGCGACGACCTGTTCGTCACCAACCCGGAGCGGCTCTCCCGCGGCATCGCCGAGCAGTGCGCCAACGCGCTGCTGGTCAAGGTCAACCAGATCGGCTCGCTGTCCGAGACGCTCGACGCGGTCACGCTCGCCCACCGCTCCGGCTACCGCTGCATGATGAGCCACCGCTCGGGCGAGACCGAGGACACCACGATCGCCGACCTCGCCGTGGCGACGGACTGCGGTCAGATCAAGACGGGGGCACCGGCCCGGTCCGACCGTGTCGCCAAGTACAACCAGCTCCTGCGGATCGAGGAGGAGCTGGACGACGCCGGGCGGTACGCCGGCGCCGGTGCCTTCCCCCGGTTCACGGCGGGCGGCTCGGTCTGATGTCCCGTCGAGCCGCCGCCGGCCGACCGGCCGGTCCCGGGCGTGGGGGGCCCGGTGCGAGCCGCGGTCCCCGCCCGGCCCCGCCCGGCCGGCGCGGCTCGACCAGACCGTCCCGTCGCCACTCCCCGGCGTTGCTCACCGCCGATCCGGCGGAGGGGGACGGCCCGCCGCGGCGGGCCGTCGGCCTCACCGGCCGGGCGGCGGTGCTCGGCCTGGTCGTCTGCGCCCTCGTGCTCAGCCTCGCCTACCCGGCCAAGGAATACCTCGCCCAGCGCGGCGAGATCAGCCGGCTGCAGGACGAGCAGCGGCAGGCGCAGGCCAGGGTCGCCGCACTCGAGGCACGCAAGCGGCAGCTCGCCGACCCCGCCTACATCCGGGCCCAGGCCAGGGAGCGGCTGCACTACGTGCTGCCCGGTGAGACGGCCTACGTTGTGGTGTCGCCCTCCGGATCGGCCGGCCCCGGCGGTGCCGCGCCGGACGCGCCGACGGTCACCGAGGACGGCTCGTGGTACGGCCGGCTCTGGGACACCGTCCGCACCGCCGACGGGTCCGGGCCGTGACCGCGGACCCGGCGCCGGACGCCGCTTTCACCGACGAGGTGAGCCCGGCGGACCGGGCGGCGGTCGCGGCCCAGCTCGGCCGCCTGCCGCGGGCCATGCGGGCGGTGGCGCACCGGTGCCCGTGCGGGCTGCCGGACGTGGTGGAGACCTCTCCCCGGCTGCCGGACGGCACGCCGTTCCCGACGCTGGACTACCTCACCTGCCCGAAGGCCAGTGCGGCGGTCGGCCGGCTGGAGGCCTCCGGCGTCATGCGGGAGATGGCCGACCGGCTGCGCACCGACGAGGAGCTGGCGGCCGGCTACCGGTCCGCCCACCAGGCGTACCTGGACCGCCGCCGGGAGCTCGGCGACGTGCCCGAGATCGACGGCGTCAGCGCCGGTGGGATGCCCACCCGGGTGAAGTGCCTGCACGCGCTGCTCGGCCACGCGCTCGCCGCCGGACCGGGGGTCAACCCGCTCGGCGACGAGGTCCGCGACGCCGTCTCGCCGTGGTGGTCGGGCGGCCCCTGCGTGCGCGTCGAGGAGTCCGGGTGAGGGAGCCCATGGGCGCGGTCGAGGACGGCACGCTGGGCGGTCCGGCCCGGGACGGGTCGGGGAACACCGTCCGGGTCGCCGGCATCGACTGCGGGACCAACTCGATCCGGCTGCTCATCGCCGACTTCGACCACGCCGCCGGCGTGATGACCGACCGGCTGCGCCGGACCACGCTGGTGCGGCTCGGCCAGGACGTCGATCGGACCGGTCGGCTGGCGTCCGAGGCGATCGAGCGGACCCGGGTGGCCCTCGCCGACTACGTGGCCGCCTGCCGGGCCGCGGACGTCCAGCGGATCCGGATGGTGGCCACGAGCGCCACCCGGGACGCCGCCAACCGGGCGGACTTCCGGGCGATGGTACTGGCGACCCTGGGCGCGGAGCCCGAGGTGGTCTCCGGTGACGTGGAGGCCGAGCTGTCCTTCACCGGCGCCGTCCGCGAGCTGGCCGGCCGGGTGCCGGCACCGCACCTGGTCAGCGACCTCGGGGGCGGCTCCACCGAGCTGGTCCTCGGCGACACCGCCGACGAGCCCGGCGTCGTCGCCGCGTACAGCATGGACATCGGCTCGGTCCGGCTCACCGAGCGGCACCTGCACGACGACCCGCCGACGGCGGACCAGGTCGCCGCGGCGGAGGCGGACATCCGGACGGCGGTCGCACAGGCCCGCTCGGTGGTCCCGGTGGAGCGGGCGGCGACGTTCGTCGGGGTGTCCGGGACGGTCACCACCGTGGCCGCGCTGGCCCAGGGCCTGTCCGCGTACGACCCGGACCGGATCCACCACAGCCGCGTCCCGCTGGACGGCGTCCGCGCCGCCGCCGAGCGGATGCTGCGCAGCACGCACGCCGAGCGGGCGGCCTCGCCGGTGATCCAGCCCGGCCGGGTGGACGTGATCGGCGCCGGTGCGCTGATCCTGCGGGTCCTCATGGAGGAGACCGGCGCCGCCGACGTGGTCGTCAGCGAGCGGGACATCCTCGACGGGCTGACCTGGTCCGTCGTAGGGAAGGGGTGAGTCGGTGTACGCAGGACGCCGGGAGCGGCTGGTCCGTTTCCTCGACGAGCAGGACCTGGATGCGCTGGTGCTGCGCCGGCCTTCCTCGGTGGCCTGGGCAGCCGGCGGGGCCCGGGCCCACATCGACGTGACCGGGGAGACCGGCGTCGCCTGGCTGGTCGTCACCCGCGAGTCGGTGCGGGTCGTCACCTCCCGGATCGAGGCCGAGCGGCTCGCCGCCGAGGAGCTGACCGACCCGGACCTCGAGTGGACCGTGCTGGAGTGGCCGGCGGACCAGGCGGCCGCCGTGCCGACGGGTGACCGGGTCGGGGTCGACGGTGCCCTCGCCGGCTGCCGGGACGTCAGCGCGGAGCTGGAGGTCGCGCGCCGGTCGCTGCTGCCGGAGGAGCTGGAGCGCTACCGGGCGCTCGGCCGGGACGCCGCCGAGGCGCTGACCGCCACCGCCCGGGCGCGGGGAGCCGCCGAGTCGGAGCGGCAGTGGGCCGCCCACGCGGCCGCGGAGCTCATCGCCCGGGGCGCCGACCCGCTCGTGCTCCTCGTCGCCGGCGCCGACCGGGTCCGGCGCTACCGGCATCCGCTGCCGACCTCGAGCCCGGCGGGCGACCTGGTGATGGTCGTGGTGTGCGCCCGCAGGCACGGGCTGTTCGCCAACCTGACGCGGTTCGTCGCGGCCCGGCCGCTGTCGCCCGAGCAGGCCGACGTGCAGGACCGGCTGCTGCGGGTCGAGGCCGCGTTCCTCGACGCCACGCGGCCCGGCGTCGCCGTCGCCGACGCGTTCGCCGCCGGCACCGCCGCCTATGGCACCCACGGCTTCGATCCGGACGAGTGGAAGCGGCACCACCAGGGCGGGCCGACCGGCTACCTGAGCCGCGATCACCTGGCCACCCCCGATGCCACCGAGCTGATCGAGGACGCTCAGGCCTTCGGGTGGAACCCGAGCGTCCCCGGGCTCAAGGTCGAGGACACCGTCCTGGCCACGCCGACCGGTGCGGAGATCCTCACCGTCGACCCGGCGTGGCCGACGGAGACCGTGTCCGGCCGGCACCGGCCACTGGTCCTCGTCCAGGGCTGACCGGGCGACCCGCCGGCGGCGTCATCGAGCCGAGGAACGCCGCCGGCGGTGGCCGCGGGGCGGCTGCGCCGCCCGCGGCGGGGGTGGGCCGGACCGGTCCGGACAGCGACACGGCCCGGTCGCCGGCCCCCGTACGGGAGCGGCGACCGGGCCGTGCCGGCAGTCCGGTCAGGCGCCGGCGGCGTCCTCCACACCCGGCGGCAGCTTGCCGGTCAGCGACTTCCAGGTGGCGGCCGCCCCACGGGCGGCCACCATCCGGGACACGGCCACCGCGACGCCGGACGCCGCAGCCCACATCAGCGCCTCCGACCACTCGGTGCCCGGCGCGGCCGGGTTCTTCGGGGGGTCGTCGTGCTTCGTCTTCCGCCACGCGGTCTCCAGCGCCTTGCGCATGGCGATCCCGGTCGGCACGGCGAAACTCAACGCCACGATCTTCCAGCCGATCTTGCCGGCCGCTCCAGCCACAGGCCCGTCCTCCTCGAACGCGATGTCCACCGGCGAGTACCCGACCCGGCCTCGGGTAACACATCGCCCATGACGAAGGAACTGTCCAAGGGCGACAAGGTCGAGTGGTCCAGCCACGGCAACACGGTCCCCGGCGAGGTCGAGAAGAAGATCACCAGCCGTACCGAGGAGGCCGGCCGCACCGTGGCCGCGTCCGAGGACGAGCCGCAGTACCTGGTCAAGAGCGACAAGACCGGCCGGGAGGCCGTGCACAAGCCGGACGCGCTGAAGAAGAAGAGCTGACCGTGGCCGGGTCCGGGACCGACGAGGCGTACGCCGCGTTCAAGGACGCGGTGAACATGACGAAGAGCGAGCTGCGCACCTGGCTCGACACGGACGAGTCGCGGTCGGTCGGCATGACGGCCGGCGGCGAGAAGAAGACCGGCACCGGCGGCACCGAGTCCCAGGGCCACGAGTCCGGCCGGATGATCGTCGCGCTGCTGGACAAGAAGAAGTCCGACCTCGACGAGGACGACCTCAAGCAGATGAAGCGGGTGGCCGGGTACGTCCACCGACACCTCGCCCAGAAGCCCGCCAAGGAGGACGTCGAGCACTCCCGCTGGCGCTACTCCCTCATGAACTGGGGCCACGACCCGCTCAAGACGTAGGACCGGCCCGGCCGAGCTCCCGGTCAGGCGAGGACGGCGATGGCCTCGACCTCCACGAGCACGTCCGGCTCGAACAAGTAGGCCACGCCGATGAGGGACGCCGGCGGCAGCGGCCGGGGCAGACCCAGCTCGTCGGCGACGCTCTCCACGCCGGACATGAAGTCCCCGGCCTTCTCGGGCGCCCACTGCGTGACGTAGAACGTGAGCCGGACGACGTCGCGGAAGTCGGCGCCCGCGGCCGCCAGCCCGGCGCCGGTGTTGCGCAGTGCTTGGGCGACCTGCCCGGCGAGGTCGCCCGGTGCCAGCGGGCGCGACTGCGCGTCCCGGGCGATCTGGCCGGCGACGTGCACCTGGCGGCTGCCGGTGCCGATGGCGACGTGGTGGTAGGGGACCGGTTGCATGAGGTTCTCGGGGCTCAACAACTGCACAGGCACGGATGATCTCCTCGGAAGGAAGTTGGTATACCAGTCCTACCTGGTAACCCGAGGAAACTTCAACGAGACTAGGTGTCGTGCCGGATACCGCTCCCGCCCCGCCCAGCCCCCTCGGCATCGCCGTGCCGCACCGCGAGCTGCTCGACCAGCTGTTCGACAAGTGGTCGCCGCAGGTGCTCGAACTGCTGTGTGACAGCCCGCTGCGCTTCAGCGAACTCCGCCGCAGCATGCCGGCCGTGACCGCCAAGTCGCTGACCGCGACCCTGCGTCGGCTGGAACGCAACGGCATCGTCGAGCGGCTCATCGTGAGCTCGCGGCCGGTCGCGGTGGAATACCGCATCACGCCGCTCGGCAAGACCCTCCGCGAGCCGATCGACGTCCTGCTGGAATGGATCGGCACTCACATGGCCGGTGTGGAGTCCGCCCGGGCCCGGTTCGACCGGGAGGAGGTGACGGGGTAGGACCAGACGCCTAGCAGCCTGCGAACGAGGCCGCGTGGTGCGAAGGGCCCCGCGAGCCGACGGTCCCGGGGTCGGATCGTCAGCCGGCGGGGATGCGGTGCGGTCCCGCGCACGACGGCGGGTGGGAACCCGTGCGTGTTCAGCCGAGGGCGGCGAGATGGGCGGCCAGCCACTCCGCGTCCGTCCGGTAGAGCCGTACATGCCCGGCGACGTGGACGGCACCGGCGGCAGCGCGGCGGGCGGTGAACTCGGCCATCTCGTGCAGCCGGTCGACGCCCACGGCCGCGACGGCACCCGGGGTGAGGCCGTGGCCATAGGCATGGCACAGCAGGGCCAGCCGCCGCCGCCGGTCCGCCAGGCCGTTGTCCGGCAGGTCCGGGTTGGCCGGGTGCGCGAGCGGGACCAGTCGGTAGGCCAGGTAGGCGAGGTCCCACACCCGCGGTCCGGGGGACGCGGTGTCCCAGTCGATGACCCCGGTGAGCGCGTGGTCGTCGTCGAAGACGAGGTTGTACGGCGCGAAGTCGTTGTGGCAGACGACCTCGGCCGGCTGGTGCGACGGCGACTGCCAGTGGCTGTCGTGGCGGTCGAGGTCCAGGGTCGCGTCGTGCAGCGTGGCCAGCCGACGGCCGGCGGCGGTGAGCACCGCGTCGGTCCAGACCCAGTCGGGCATGGGATCCTGCGGCACCGTGCCCGGGACGTACGTGACGATCTCCCGGCCGTCCGCGTCGAGCCCGACCGGGTACGGGACGCCCGGCACACCACGGTCGTGCAGGTGCCGGAGCAGTCGGTGCACGGTCGGTGTCCAGGCGCCGGCGGCCCGGTGCACCCGGTCGGCGAACCGTACGACCCTGCTCATGTTGCCGCCGGTGAGGTGCTCACCGCGGGGGATGTCGTCGGTCACTCCTGCCTTTTACCCGGTGGCGGACCGGCGCCGACCCACGGCGGGTCGAGTGCCGCGTCCGGACGGGCTGTCGCGGCCACGGGCCCGCCGCATCCGGGCGGTCAGCGGCGCCGCACCGGCTGGCGCAGGATCGTCCGGAGCTTCTCCGGGGCGGTCCGGCGCGGGTCGCTGAGGTAGATCTCGTGGTGCCTGCCCGTCATGACGAGGTCGTGCTCCGGGATGTGGCGCAGGTGGAGGTCGGCGAGCACCGGGCCCTCGTCCTCGAACGGCCCGACGTGCAGCGTCTGCACGCACAGGCCCTCGTCGAGCACCTCGGCGCGGACCCGCTCCGCCGGCAGCGTGGGCTTCCTGGCGGTGACCCGGTCGCGCGCCGCCGCGAGGTGCTCCGCCGTGAGCCAGTCCGGCGTCATCAGCAGCAGGGTCCAGTCCCACGCCGACTTGTCCCGGCTCGTGGTGAACGTGGCCATGTCCTCGGCCCACCAGAGTCCTTCGAGCGGCGGGACGACGTAGTCCCGGCCGAGCTGGTCCTTGCTCGCGAACTTCAGCGGGTAGGCGAACGCGTACAGCACCTGGACGGCGGTGGCGTAGTCGGGCGAGGTGTTGGGGTCCCCGTGGCCGTCGACCATCAGGTACCGCAGCGGCGGGACCTCGACGAGGCGGATCTCGCCGCGTCGCGCCCGGTAGGAGTCCAGGCTCCTGGTGAAGTCCGTCTTCATGGCCGCCCATCGTTCCCTCGCCGGGCCGGCGGCGCCACGACCGCCCCGGGTGTCGGTCCGGGGTCGGATCGCCGGGCGGCCGCGGTACGCCCCGCTCCGGCGGTCGTCCCCCGGGGCCGCAGGGGGCGGCCCGGCGCGCCGGCGCGGGCCAGCGCCAGCATGTCCGGCGACGGGTCGGCGCCGACCACCCGGCCGTACCGCTCGGCCAGCGGGACGGTGAGCTGGCCCGTCCCGCAGCCGAGGTCCAGCACGTACGCCTCGGCGGGCAGCTCGAGCGCATCCACCAGCGCGTCGACGACCGGGGCGGGAAAGCCCCGGCGGTGCCGCGCGTACTGCCGGGCGACCTCGCCGCTGAAGTCCATGCCGGGACGCTCGCACGCCGCCGGCCGCGGCCGCGCCCCGGTTCGCCGCGGGCGCAAATCCCGCGGTCCGGCCCGCCCGCGGACGGGGACCCAGGCCCCGCGCGGTCGGGGAGCGCGGCCGGGGAAGCGCGGCCGGGGGAAGCGCGCTCGGGGAGCGCGGTCGGTCAGCGCGGTCGGGGCATCAGCCGGTGAGCCAGCTGGCGACGGACCAGCCGGCCAGGGCCACGGCGATGCTCACGGGCAGGCACAGCAGGAAGGCCCAGCCGCCGGTGAGCCGGGTGTCGCCGGGCTGGTCGCGGTGCGGCAGCGGCTCCGGGCGCCGGTTGGCCCGGGACGACCACGGCGCCTCCAGGGCGACCCAGGCCAGCTGGGTGAGCCCGCCCGGCACCAGCATCAGCCAGAACCAGGCCCACTTCGTCGCCCGGCGCGGCTGCGGGCCGCCGATCAGCACCAGGACCAGCAGCAGCGAGACGATCGTCGAGATCCGGACCAGCCGGTGGGCGGCGTCGGGCCCGCGGTCCACGACCGGCACGCCGGCGGCCGCGGCCCGGGCCCGGATGACGGTCTCGCTCCGGGCGATCCCGTCCACGTCGGGGCCGGTCACCACGGACCCGTCCGGGTCCTCGCGGTCCAGGTCCACGCCATAGGGCCCGTCGGCGAACGTCGGGTCGAGCCGCGCCGTCCGCCACCCGGCGCCGGCCGGCCGCCAGCGGATGACCGTCTCGGCCTCCTCCCGGTCCAGGCCGGGCAGGTAGGTGGAGGTGTCGGCGAACTCGATCTCGGTGACCCGGCCGCCGTCCAGGTCGGCGGCGAACTCGCCGAGGCTCGACTGCCGGGCCGCCCCGAGCGCCGCGCCCAGCAGGCCGCCCAGCAGCGCGACCGCGACCACCACCCGCAGCGCCCGGCCCAGCAGCAGGCCGAGGGCGGTCGCGGTGCCGTCCTGCGCGGGCGCCTGCGTCACCGGCCCAGTCTGGCACCGCGGGGACCGGTCCGGCAGCGGTCGTGGGGAATCGGTACGCGGTCCGCGGGCGACCGGGCCGCCGGGCCGGGTGGACCGGGCGGGCCCGCCGCCGCAGGAACGCCGGTGGTTTGACCGATGCGCGCCCGGCCGCCGGCCCGCGACGGTGGGGGTCCCGACGAAGGGACGCCCACATGCGTCGAGTCCTCGGCACCCTGCTGGCCACCGCGCTGGCCGCGGTCGCCCTCGTGCTGCTGCCGGCCGCCCCGGCCCAGGCCGCCACCGCCCGGACCCCGGTGGTCTTCGTGCACGGCTTCGCCGGCGACGAGACGAACTGGATCCCGACGATCGCCTGGTTCCGGGCCAACGGCTACACCGCCGCCGAGACCTGGGCGTACGGCTACAACTGGACGGTCGACAACAAGGTCAACGCCCGCGGCCTGGCCACGTACGTCGACCAGGTCCGGGCCCGCACCGGCCACGACCGGGTGGACATCGTGAACCACTCGATGGGCGGCCTGGTCACCGGCTGGTACGTCAACAAGCTCGGCGGCCAGCCGAAGGTGCGGCACGTCGCGTCGATCGCCGGGGCCAACCACGGCACCACCGCCGCGTACGCCTGCATCGCCTTCACCAGCTGCCAGCAGATGGTGCCGGGCTCGCAGTTCATCCGGGACTACACCGCGGGCGACGAGACGCCGGGGGACACCCGGTACGCCACCTGGTACTCGCCCTGCGACGGCGTGATCCTGCCCTACACCAGCACCCCGCTGGCCGGCGCGACCAACCACTTCGTGCTCTGCCAGAACCACGTCGCGTTCCTCGCCGACCCGTTCGTGCTCAACGCGGTCCGGCGGTTCCTGGCCACCTGAGCAGCTCGCGGGTCAGCTCGACCCGGGACCGGACCGCCAGCCGGGCGAAGATCTGCCGAAGGTGGTGCTCCACGGTCCGCGGGCTGAGCTGCAGCCGGGCGGCGACCTCCCGGTTGGTGGCGCCCGCCGCCACCAACCGGGCGACCTGCCACTGCTGCGGGGTCAGCCGGGGGGAGGGGGCCGCCGGGCCGGGCAGCGCCAGTTCGGGCAGCCCGTCCAGCGGCTCCTCGGCACCCGGCCCGGCCGCGACCAGCAGCGCCACCCGGCTGCCGGCCAGCCGGCGCCCGGCGAAACCCAGCACGTCCAGCGACACCGGGTCCAGCAGCTCCGCGCCGTCCACCCGGCACAGCAGCGGGCGGTCGGCGGCGGCCCGGGACAGCAGGTCCAGCACCGCGGTCGCCAGCACCAGCCGGTCGACCCGGCCGGACCGGTGGCCGAGCACCCGGGACAGCTCGGCCGCCTGCGGCCGGGGGAGCGCCCCCACCTGCCCGGCCAGCGG
>CADCTP010000180.1 GCA_902805565.1 uncultured Mycobacteriales bacterium | reverse complement strand
GCGGAGCACCCGGCGGGCCCGGCGGGAGTCGCCGGAGCGGGTGGCCACCTGCCCCAGGTGGGCCAGCGCGGCCGCGGCGCCGGCGTCGTCGCCCAGCTCCCGGTGCAGCGTGATCGCCCGCTGCAGTGACTCGGCGGCGGCCGCCGGGTCGCCCAGGGCCGCCGCGAGCACGCCGGCCAGCCGGTGCGCGTCGGCCGCGACCGCGCGGTCCCGCGCCGCCTCGCTGGCCCGGACGGCCTCGGCGACCCAGCGGCACACCTCCGGCCCCTGGCCGTGCTGGAGCCAGTACGGCGAGAGCTTGTCCAGCACGGTCACCGCCGAGCGCAGGTCGCCGTCCAGCAGCAGCCAGCGCACGGCCTCCCCGATGGCCTGCTGCTCGCCGGTCGGCACCACCAGCTCCGCGCCGGACGGCGCGCCGTGCCCGGCGGCGACGGTGTCGGCCACCGTGCGGGCGTGCGCGGCCAGCCGGCGGTACGTCTCGGGCAGCTCGCCGGCGTCGCCGAGCTTCTCCTGGGCGAAGCGGCGCAGCGTGCGCAGCAGCGCGAACCGCGGCTCGCCGTCGCGGGCCTGGGCGGTGCCGACGATGCTGCGGTCCAGCAGCGACTCCAGCAGCAGGTCCACCGGCCGGTCGGTGCTGCCGACGACCACCTCGGCCGCCTCCAGCCCGAAGTCGGCGGGGAAGACCGACAGCCGCCGGACCACCGCCTGCTCGTCGGCGGAGAGCTGGTCGTAGCCCGAGGCCAGCGCGGAGCGCATCGTGCGGTGCCGGGACAGCGTGTCGGCCGAGCGGCCCTCCAGCACGTCCAGCTTCTCCTGCAGCCGCAGCAGCAGCGCCCGCGGCTGGAATACCCGCACCCGGGCGGCGGCCAGCTCGATGCCCAGCGGCAGGCCGTCGAGCTGGCGGCAGATCTCGGCGACGTCCTCGCCGTTGTGCTCGGTGAGGGCGAAGCCGGGCGACGCGGCCCGGGCCCGCTGCACGAACAGCGCCACCGAGGGCACCCGCTCCAGCGGGACCTGCGGGTCCGGCTGGACCGGCGGCACCGGCAGCGGGCCCACCGACCAGCGGCGCTCGCCGTACACCCGGAGGGACTCCCGGCTGGTGGCCAGCACCCGCAGCCCGGGGTCGGCGGCCAGCAGCGCGGCGATCCGGCCGGTCAGCTCCTCGGGCACCCGGGCCAGGACCGGGTCGCAGTTGTCCAGCAGCAGCAGTGACGGGCCGGGCTCCGGCGGCGGGGCGACGCCGGCGGGCCCGCCCGCCGCGTCGTGCCGGTCGGTGCGCCCGGCGGGGGGAAGGTCGGCCGGGCGCGCCAGCTCCAGCACCGCGTGCGGATCGTCGACCACGGCGAGGTCGAGCGTCCACAGGGTCAGCGGGCCGTCGGCGAGCAGGCTCTGCACGACCGCGGCGGCCAGCCTGCTCTTCCCGACACCCACCGGACCGGTCAGCGTCAGCAGCCTCGTGGCGGGGTCGGCGAGCTCCGCGCGCACCCCGGCCAGCTCGTTCTCCCGGCCGATCAGGGGAGTCGGGACCTGCGTGAGCATCACACCTCCAGACAGCACGACGCAGCGGTCCCATGGCCGACTACCGGCCCTGCGTCGTGGCGACCATAAGCGGTCGAAGACGGACGAGTGTTCCGCCACTTGGCTGAATGGCGCAGCGTAAAACTTTTCCGCTTTTCACGGAGTGCAACTACCTTGGGTGGATCAAGTCTGGCGAACATGGCCAATACCGGACGATCCGGATGCCATTAGCGGACGATCCAAGGACCTGTACGGACAAATCCGGCCGTCACCGCCGGGGCAGGTGACGGCCGGACGGGGCCCTATCCGTTGGGCCGAAGGCCGGCCAGCACGAGGTCCGCGACCGCGGCCGCGTACTCGCCGGTGACCGGGGCGGTGCCGAGCAGCAGCCGGAACCACAGCGGCCCGAAGGCCAGGTCCACCGCGGTGTCCAGGTCGAGGTCGGCGCGCAGCTGCCCGGCCTCGACCGCGGCCGCGAACCGCCGGGTGGACAGCATCCGGTTCGGCGTGAAGACCCGCTGCTGGAACACCCGGGACAGCAGCGGGTCCCTCGACGCCGCCGCGGCCAGCATGACCAGTCGCGGCCCGATCGCCGGGTCGGCGAACACGCCGGCGATCGCGGTCAGCTGGGCCCGCAGGTCGGCGGCGAAGTCCCCGGTGTCCGGGAACACCAGCGCCGGCGCCACCTCCGCCTTGACCGCGTCCAGGACCACCAGCTCGGCCGAGGGCCAGCGGGCGGTCACCTCGTCCTCGGCGACCCCGGCCGCCGCCGCGATCGCGGCCACGTCGACCGGCACCGGCGGCACCCGCTTGCACAGGGCCAGGGTCGCCGCCCGGACGGAGTCCGCGACCGCGTCCGGCGCGGCCTGCGCCGGAGCCGTCACTTCGCCGCCCCCGGCACCATCCGGGCCGCCCACTCCACGGTGGCGGCGAAGTACTCCGGCGCGGTCGGGTGGATGGTCAGCGCGTGCCCGGTCTCCGGGACGACCACGATCTCCAGCTGCGCGGCCTCGGAGTAGCAGGCCCGCTCCCGCGCCAGCACCGCGTCGGAGTCGGCCTGGCCGGCGCCCTCCCCCGCGGAGAACAGCTGGTCCAGCGCGCCCACCACGATCAGCGTCGGCACCCGGACCGCCCGGGACAGCTCCGGCGCGTACGTCTCGGTGAGCGTCATGCCCTCGCCGAGCGTGGCGGTGCCCTTGATCGCCTCGTTGTACGCCGAGACCGGCGCCGCCACCTTGCCCGGCGCCTCCAGCAGCCGGGCCCGGTTGCCCGGCTTGTGGGTGGCGTAGTTCTCCGGCCAGTCCGCCCGGTCCTTCAGCAGCTCGTCCTCGGACGCCTGGTGGAACAGGTCGATCGCCTTGGCGTGCAGCGGCGCGGTGGTGTGCAGCATCCCGGTCAGGACCAGGCCGTCCAGGTCGTGGTGGGCCGCGTCCTCGACCAGCACCACGCCCGAGCCGTACGAGTGCCCGACGGCGACGACGGTGGCGAACCCCGGGCCGATCGTGCCGGCCCGCAGCGCCTGCACCACCTGGTGCAGCACGTGCGCGTTGCTGGCCGCGGTGACCTCGGCCGCCGGCGGCCGGGAGCTGCGCCCGGTGCCGATGCGGTCGAGCGCGAGCACCGCCCAGCCCGCCCTGGTCATCGCGGTCGTGTAGTTGTGGGCGCCCGGGACGGTGAAGTACCGGTGGTCGTAGGTGAAGCCGGGGACCAGCACCTGCACCGCCGTGGGGACGTCGTCCTCGTGGCCCTCGGGCAGGAACAGCTCGGCGTAGACCTCGTGCTCGACCGGTCCGCCGTCGGTCAGCGCGACCGGCAGGGTGACCGGCGTGCCGCCGGGGTCGTCGGCGGGCGGCGGTACGGGCGTGCTCATGAGGCCTCCTGGACCGGTTCGTGGGTGGACGGTGCGCCGGCCTGGGCCGGCGGGGTGGCGCGCTCCCCCTGCAGCGGCGGCGGTGCGGCCGGGGCCGGCCGCGGGCCGCGGACCACGGCGGCGACCACGGCCGGCCGGAAGACGGCGTTCGGGGTGGCGACCATCTGGTTGATGTCCAGCAGCGCCTGCGAGGCGGCCCGGCTGGTCGGCGAGACGGCCAGCACCCGGTAGAGGTACTTCAGCGCCACCCGGGTCTGCAGGTCGAGCCGGCCGGTCGACCACGGGTACGCGGAGTCCGCGGTGGTCGCCAGCTGCCAGGCCGGGGACACCGCCCGGGCCACCACCGAGCGCAGCCGGCCGGCGAGGCCCTCCAGCGTGCCGGCCCGGGCCAGCGCCGCCTCCAGCGCCACCGCGGTCGGCGCGGCCACCGACATCCCCTGCCCGTACGACGGGTTCAGGGCGCTGACCCCGTCGCCGACGGCGAGGAAGCGGTCCGGCCAGCGGGGCAGCTTCTCGTAGAACCGGCGCCGGTTCTCGGTGCGGCCGGAGGCGTGCACCGGCCCGACCGGGGTGGCCTCCTTCAGCACGTCGTACAGCTGCGGGCCGCGCAGGAGCCGGCAGTAGTCCAGGAAGCCCGCGTGGTCGGTCGGCGGGCGGGAGCCGCCCAGCGCGGCCAGCGAGACCATCCACCGGCCGTTCTCGATCGGGTTGAGGATGCCCTGCCGCGGGTTGTCCGGCGACGCCTGCAGCAGCAGGCAGTTCCAGTCGGCGTCGTGCCCGGGCGGCGGGTCGAACACGCACGTCGAGTAGGCGGTCCGCGCGTCGACGACCTGTTCCGGCGGTGCCGGGAAGCCCAGCGCGGCCAGCCACTCCGGGGCGCGCGAGGTGCGGCCGGTGGCGTCGACGACGAAGTCGGCCGGCAGCTCGTACGCGTCGCCGCCGCGCGGCCGGACCGTCACCCCGCGGACCGCGGCGCCGTCCGGGGTGGCCAGCAGGCCGAGCACCTCGGTCTCCTGCCGGGTCTCGATCCGGTCGTCGGCGGCGACCCGGCGGCGCACCACCGAGTCGATGAGGTCCCGGGAGCTGGTCAGCATCACCAGCGAGGTCGGGAACCGGGGCATCCAGCCGCCCGGGGTCATCAGCCACATGTCCTGCGGCATCCGGACCCGGACCATGCCCGCGGCCACCAGCTCCTCCTGGATGCCGGGGAACAGCGACGCCATCGCGGTGTGCCCGGCCATCATCAGGTTGTGCGCGTGCCGGGCCTGCGGCACGCCGCGCCGCCACTCCGCGCCGTCCGGGAGCCGGTCCCGCTCGACCACCACCACGCGCTCGGCGTGCCGGGCCAGCGCCGCGGCGGCGAACATCCCGGCCAGACCGGAGCCCAGCACCACGGCCGTACGGTCTCGATCGGCCATCAGATCCCCTCGCTGTGCGTCCATGGGCCGCGCCCGGCGCCGATCGGCGGCCGCCGGTCCCGGGCGGAGTCTCCGGGCCCGGCGGGAGCCGGCACAATGACAAGGGCTCGCCCCGGTCGCAGGGTTGCCCATGGCAACCGGTCAGGTCCCGCGCAGCGCGGCGAGCGTTCCGGGCAGCCCGTCGGCGAACGCCGGGTGCACCGGCTTCCAGCCGAGCTCGGCCTTGGCCCGGGCGTTGCGCAGCCGGTAGGAGGTGAGCAGCGACCCGACCGCCGGCCGGCCGCCGGCCAGGCCCAGCACGGCGCCGGGCACCGAGCCGACCCGCCTGCGTCCCAGCGCGTCGGTCACCTGGTCGACCAGCGCCCGCAGCGGCTGCGGGTGGTCGTCGGCGATCACCCACTCGCCGCCGGCCGGGTGCTCGGCCGCGGCGACGTACGCGGCGGCGGCGTCGTCCAGGTGCACCGGGCTCCAGTAGTTCCGCCCGGGGCCGGGGCAGCGCAGGATCCCGCGGCGGGCCGGGTCGTACAGGATGGTGGTGAAGTTGCCGCCGGGGCCGTAGACGAACCCGAGGTGCAGCACCCGCAGGTCCAGCCCGGCCGCGCGCAGCGTCCGGACCCCGGCCGCGTGGTGGGTGCCCAGCGGCGACGGGGTCAGCGGGGTGTCCTCGTCGACCCAGTCCGCGCCGTGGTCGCCGAAGACGAACGCCCCGCTGGTGTGCACCAGCCGGGTGCCGCCGGCCGCGCACGCCGCGGCGAGGGTGGCGACCGCGGTCGCCTCGGTCCGGGCCAGCAGCGCGATCTGCCGGCCGGTGATCCGGCCGCGGGTGCGCCGCTGGCCGGCGTGCACGACGCAGTCGACCCCGGCCGCCAGGTCCCGGTACGACGCCGGGTCGTCGAGGTCGCCCACGGCCACCTCGGCCCCGGCCGGCGCCCGGTCCCGGGAGGCCGGCCGGACCAGCGCGACCACGTCGTGCCCGGCCGCCACCAGGGCCCGGGCCGCCGCCCCGCCGACGTAGCCGGTGGCGCCGGTGACCAGGACCCTCACCGGGTCCCCCGCCCGGCCCGGGCGCGGCGAACAGGTTGCCGCCGGCCCCGCGGCGCGGTCACAGGAGCTCCACCGCGCCGCCGGGCACCAGCCGGCGCCGGCAGTCGAGCACCAGCGTCGCGGTCGCCGCGACCAGGTCCCAGTCGAACTCGTCGTGGTCGGTGAGCACCACCACCGCGTCCGCGGCGGCCAGCTCGGCGGCGTCCGGCTCGACCCGGACCAGCCGCCGGTCGACCGGGATGGGCTCGACCACGTGCGGGTCGGCCGCGACCACGTCGGCCCCCAGCCCGAGCAGCAGCTCGGCCACCCGGATCGCCGGCGACTCGCGGGCGTCGCCGGTGTTGGGCTTGTACGCCAGGCCCAGCAGCAGCACCCGGGACCCGTTGACCGACCGCTTGCGCGCGTTCAGCGCCTCGATCAGCCGCTGGACCACGTAGTCGGGCATGTGCTCGTTGACGTCGTTGGCCAGCTCGACGAACCGGAACCGGCGGCCCAGCGTCCGGTGCACCTGCCAGGACAGGTAGACGGGGTCGACCGGCAGGCAGTGCCCGCCGACCCCCGGGCCGGGCGTGAACCGCATGAACCCGAACGGCTTGCTGGACGCGGCGTCGATCGCCTGCCAGCTGTCGATGCCGAGCTCCCGGGCGAACATCGCGATCTCGTTGACCAGCGCGATGTTCACGTGCCGGAACGTGTTCTCCACCAGCTTCGCCAGCTCGGCGACCTTGGGTGAGGCGACCGGGACGGTGGTGTGCACGACCCGGTCGTAGAAGCCCTGGACGGCCGCCAGCGAGGCGGCGTCCACCCCGGAGACCAGCTTCGGCGTCTCGGCCAGCCCCCAGACCGGGTTGCCGGGGTCGATCCGCTCGGGCGAGTAGCCCAGGTGGAAGTCGGTGCCCAGCCGCAGCCCGGACCCCTCCTCCAGGATCGGCCCGACCAGCTCCTCGGTCGTGCCCGGGTACGTCGTGGACTCCAGCACCACGGTGGCACCGGCCGTCAGGTGCGGCGCCAGCGCCCGGGCCGCCGACTCGATGTGCGACAGGTCCGGCAGCCCCTCCCGCAGCGGGGTGGGCACGGAGATGACCGCCACGTCGAAGCCGGCCAGCGCCGCCGGGTCCGCGCTCGGCCGGTACGTACCGGCGGCGAGCACGGCGGCCAGCCGCTCGCTGGACACGTCCTCCACGTAGGACTCGCCGGCGGCCAGCCGCTTGACCCGGGCCACCGCCACGTCGTAGCCCACGACGTGGAAGTGGCCGGACTCGGCGGCCAGCACCGCGAGCGGCAGGCCGACGTAACCCTGGCCCGCGATGACGACCGTCTCGGTCATGTGCTCCCTCTAGACGCTCCGTCCCGGCCCCGAGCGGGCCGGGACCTGACCCGGCGCGCTCGCTACGACATGTCCGCGGACGGGCGGCCGGCGGTCACCGGTGCCCCGTCTGCGGCACGGGCGGCCGGGCCCTCGCTGTGCTCGTGCAGGCCGAAGCGCCGGTGGAACGACGCCAGCGGGCCGGGCAGCCACCAGTTCGCCCGGCCGGCCAGCCGCATGATCGCCGGCAGCAGGGCGCCCCGGATGATCGTGGCGTCCATGAGGATCGCCAGCGCGATGCCGAGGCTGAGGGCCTTCATGTAGGAGATGCCGGAGGTGATCCAGACGAAGAACACCAGCGCCAGCAGCGCGGCGGCGGCGGTGATGACCCGGCCGATGCGCTCCAGGCCCATCGCCACCGCGGCGTTGTTGTCGCCGCGGCGCTCCCACTCCTCGCGGATCCGGGACAGCAGGAAGACCTGGTAGTCCATGGACAGCGCGAACGCCAGCGCGAACACCAGGATCGGCACCGTCCAGGTGATCGCCCCGGTGACGACGAAGTCGCCGACCAGGCCGCGCAGGTTGCCCTCCTGGAAGACGAACACCAGCGCGCCGAACGTCGCGGTGAGGCTGAGCAGGCTCAGCACCATCGCGACCACCGGCAGCAGCAGGCTGCCGGTGAGCAGGAACAGCAGCACGAACATCGCCAGCGCCAGGATCACCAGGAAGACCGGCAGCGCGCCGTACACCGCGTCGAAGGTCTCCACCGACACCGCCGGGGTGCCGCCGAGGATCACCCCGAACGGCGCGTCGGTGTCCCGGATCGCCCGGACCAGGTCGTCGGCCTCCGGCGAGTGCGGGTCCACCGACGGCACCACCGTCAGGAACGTCGCGTCGGACCCGCCGAACCGCTGGTTGAGGTCGGTCGGCGCGGCGACCTGGCTGCCGCCGGCGTAGCTGCCGGTCAGCGCGTCGACCCGCGCGACGTCCGGCAGCGCGGACAGCCGCTGCGCGTACGCCGTGATGTCCTGGGTGCGGCTCGCCGGCGCGCCGATGCCCTGCGCGACGACCTGCACCGGGTCCTGGTCGCGGCTGGTGAACTCGGTCCGCACCGCGGTCGCCACCTGCGCGGCCTGCGCGCCGGCGGGCAGGATCTGCTCGTCCGGCAGCCGCAGCTTCAGCCCCAGCGCCGGGATCCCCAGCAGCAGCAGGACCGCGACCGAGGCCAGCGCGACCGGGACCGGGCGGCGCATGACGAAGGTCGCCAGCCGGTGCCAGAAGCCGTTCGCCGAGTCGGCCGGGGTGTCCTTGCGCTTGAGCAGCTGCCACTTGTCGATCCGCGGGCCCATCCAGACCAGCAGGGCCGGCACCACGACCAGCGACGCGGCGGCGGCCAGCAGCGCGGTCGCGATCGCCGCCCACGCCATCGAGTCGAAGATGGTGAAGGGGAAGACCAGCAGCGTGCCGACCGCGACGGCGACGGTGATCGCGGAGAAGATCACCGTGCGGCCGGACGTGTGCAGCATCGTCCGGATGGCCGCCGGGGTGTCCTTGCCGCGGCGCCGCTCCTCGCGGTAGCGGCTGACCATCAGCAGGCTGTAGTCGATCGCCAGGCCGAGGCCGAGGAACGTGGCGATGTTCTGCACGAAGACCGACTGCTCGCTGAACAGCGTGAACAGGAACATCACGCCCATCGCGAGCACCGCGGCGACGGCGGCGACGGCCAGCGGGACCAGCGCGGCGAACACGCTGCCGAACACCAGGACCAGCCCGATCAGCACCAGCGGGAAGATCAGCGTCTCCGCCGTGGTGATGTCCTTGGTGGTGGTCGTGATGTTCTCTTCCCAGGTCATCGCGGCGCCGCCGAACTTCACGTCGACGCCGTCCCGCTCCCCGCTGTACGCCGGGGCGAGCGCCTTGATCCGGTCCAGCACCTGGTCGAAGTCGCCCTCGATGGTGCCGACGATCAGCGCCTTGTCGCCCGCCTCGTTGCGCATCGCCGCCGGCTTGCCGGCCGTCCAGTAGGACGTGACGTTGCGCAGGCCCTCCTCGCCGGCGAGCCGGGAGGCCAGCGCGGTGCCGGCGGTGGTGGCGGCGGCGTCGTCGACCCCGCGCGGGTCGCTGACCAGCACCACCAGGTTCGGGTCGCCCTGCTCGAACGTGCCCTGCAGGGCCGCGGCCGCGGCCGCCGCCTCGGAGCCGTTCTTGTCGTAGCCACCCAGCGTGACCCGCGACGTCAGGAACGCGGCACCACCACTCGCCAACAGCACCAGGACCAACGTGGTCAACAGGACTGCTCTGGGCTTGTGCAGGACGACACCTGCCAGCCGGTCGAACATCCACTTCCTCCTAGCGTGCTGCGCGATCCCGTACGGACTCCGGTCGAGGGGGTAGACGACCCCGGCCGGGCCGGCGTGACATCCGCCCCGGCCCGGTCAGGTCCAGCGGCCCGTCCCGAAGGTCTCGGTGGTGCCGAACAGCCGCTCCCGCAGCTCGGCCCGCCGCACCTTCCAGGTCCCGGTGCGGGGGAAGTCGTCCCAGCCGATCAGCTCGGGCGCGTCCAGCGCCGGCAGGTCGGCGGTGGCCCGCGCCCAGCGGGCGTCGTCCAGGGTGCCGTCGGCGGTGCTGACCACCGGCACCGGCGGGCGGCCGGGCACGCCGAGCACGATCACCTCGGTGGTCTCCGGCAGCCGCTCCAGCAGCACGCTCTCCAGCTCGATGCCGCTGACCCCGGGGATGACGTCGACCTCGCGGTCGACGATCCGCAGCAGGCCGGCCCGGGACCGTACGCCGATGTCGCCGGTGTTCCACCAGCCGTCCCACATCTTCTCGGCGTGCCGCTCGTCCTCGCCCAGGTAGGTCAGGCAGAGCCCGGCCGTCCGCACCAGCACGATGCCCTCGGTGCCGCGCGGCACCGGCCGCCGGGTCCGCGCGTCGACCACCTTGACCCCGGTGACGAACGGGATCGACCGGCCGACCGTGCTGGTCACCGAGCGGGCGGTGCCGGCGGTCCGGGACAGCCGGCCGCGGGTGTAGACGCCCATGCAGACCGGGCCGACCTCGGTCTGCCCCCAGACCTGCCCCCACACCGGCATCCGGTGCCGGGACACGTCCAGGAAGGTGCGGACGGTGCGCGGGTGGACCGCGTCGAAGGTGTTGATGAACGCCCGGGCGCTGGCGAACAGCTGCGGCCGGCTGCGGGCCAGGTCCTCCCAGCGCTGGAAGATGTTCGGGCAGGCCTCCAGGGTCGACGGCGGGTGGTCGGCCAGCGCCGCGGCCACCGTGTCCGGCTCGGAGTCGGCCAGGATCAGCACCTGGGCCGGCGGCCGGGCCAGCTGGGCGAAGGTCCAGGTCACGGCCCGGCCGTGCACGAAGGAGATGCAGGACGCGACCGTGTCCGACTTGCCGATGGCCAGGCCCGGGATGGGCATGGTCTCCAGCTTGGTCAGCACGCCGAGCAGGGTGGTCGCCGAGTGCACGACGTACTTGGGGACGCCGGTGGTGCCGGAGGTGTGGGTGCAGATCATCGGCTGGTCGTCGGCCACCGGGGTGGCCGCCGGCACCGGCTCGCCGAGCAGCGAGGCCACCGTCGGGCGGTCCCCGCCGAAGGTCTCCGCGCCCTTGCCGGCCACCAGCACCGGCACGTCCGGGCCGACCAGCGTGACGCCGGCCTTCTCCATCCCCTGCAGCACGCCCGGGCTGGCCACCACCAGGGTCGGGTCCAGCCGCCGCATCATCGTGGCCAGCGGGGCCGGGTCGATCGTGCTGGAGGTCATGGCCGGCAGCGCGCCGATCCGGGCCGCCGCCGCGGCCAGCAGCACGACGTCGAAGTGGTTGTCCTTGATGATCGCCAGCCGGCCGCCGGGCCGCAGGCCGGCCGCGTGCAGCGCGCCCGAGGTCCGCTCGACCAGGTCGGCCAGCTCCGCCACGGTGAACCGGACGCCGGAGTCCGGCGCGATGTCGAACGGCCGGTCCAGGTGCCAGACCGGCGTCCGCTGGCCGGTCGCGGCGGCATGGTCGAAGACCATGCCGATGTTGCGCGGCCGCGGGGCGGCCCTGGTCGGCGTCGTCGTCGTCATCGGTCGGGAGCTCCTCGGGGGCGCGGGCGTGCGAACGGGTCAGACGGCGAGCAGGGTGGCGGCCAGCACCACGACGACACCCAGCCGGTGCGCCGTGACGCCGAGCTTGCGGGCGGCGAGCGGGTTGTCCCGGACCAGGCCGACGTGCGCCTGGCGGCCCCGGACGGCGAGCACGGGCAGCAGGAGGAGCGCGTACCACCACGGGATCGCGCCCAGCGCCACGGCCAGCGCGATCGCCGCCGGCTCGGCCAGCGTCAGGGCCACGATCAGGCCGCGGTAGACGCCGCGCGGAGCCCGTACGGCGAGGCTGCGGCGGCCGGCGGCACGGTCCCCGGCGACGTCGTTGAGGTTGGAGTAGACCGACACCAGCAGGCTCCACAGCCCGAACAGGAAGGTCAGCATCCCGACCAGGCCGGTGTACTCGCCGGTGGCCAGGCCGTACGGGATGAGGATGGTCAGCCCGGTGCTGCACAGGATCACCAGCTCCTGCGCCCCGCGGTAGCTGAGCTTCAGGCCGTAGGAGTAGTTGGCGCTGATCACCACCACGAACGGCAGCAGCAGCAGCGCCCACCCCGGCCGGTGCGGGGCGACCAGCGCTGCCCCGGCCAGCGCGGCGACGGCCACCGCGACCGACGCCCAGCCGAAGCGGACCGCGGCCGCCACCGACAGGTGCCCGTCCAGCAGCGGCTTGCGGCCGCGGTCGCGCAGCGCCTGCTGCTGCGGGTCGTAGTTGGTGGCGTCGCTGCCGTCCCGGTAGCCGGTGACGTCGTCGAAGGCCACCGTGGCCGCGACCGTGCCCAGCCAGCCGACCGTGCACAGCACCAGCACCAGCAGGGCCCGGCCGTCGGTGCGCAGGTCGCCGGGCAGCAGCGTCCACACGATCAGCGCGGACAGGTAGTAGTCGAAGAAGGCCAGCTTGGCCAGCTTCGAGTACGCCCACAGCTTGCCGTGCCGCCGTACCGCCGGGGTGGCGGCGGCGCCGGTGGGGACCAGGTCGGCGGCCGGGACGGTGTCCCCGGCCGGGATCACCGGCCGGGCGCGGGTGGCGCCGGCGTCCACCGGCTCCGCCGGCCCGGCCGCGGACCGGGTGCCCACCGCGGACTCCGGGTCGACCCTGGTCACGCCGGCATCCGCCCGTAGCTGGAGATCAGCACCTGGCTGATCCACCAGTTCGCCGGGTCGGCCATCTCGGCCAGCGCCTCGTCGATCCGGGAGTCCGGCAGCAGGCCGGCCGCCACGATCCGCGGCCGCATGAAGTCCAGCCAGAGCTGGTAGTGGCGGGCCTGGTCGGAGCCGCCCCGCAGGACGACC
Source organism: uncultured Mycobacteriales bacterium (assembly GCA_902805565.1). GTDB lineage: Bacteria > Actinomycetota > Actinomycetes > Mycobacteriales > CADCTP01 > CADCTP01. The sequence goes on along the minus strand of CADCTP010000180.1, from coordinate 6,760 downwards.
ACCCGGCCCTCGGCCGAGACGTCGACCAGCGGGCCGGCCAGCATCAGCCGCAGGTCGAAGTGGCCGCCGCGGGGCTCGTGCCCGGACTGCCGCATCAGGCCGTACCCGGCGGCGCGGACGTCCTGCAGGAAGTCCTCGGAGACCGCGCTGCGGAACAGCGGCAGCGAGTCGGTGTCCTCCAGGAACAGCCACCCGCCCGGCTTCAGCGCCCGGGTCAGCCGGGCCACCGCGGCGGCCCGGTCCGGCAGGTGCTGGACCAGCATCCGGGCGTGCACCAGGTCGAACTCGCCGGCCGGCAGCTCGTCGGTGCGCAGGTCGTGCTCCAGCACCTCGACGCCGGCGCCCGCGAGCCCGGCGAGCCGGCCCACCTCGAGGTCGGCGGCGACCACCCGACCGGTCGGTCCCACCCGGTCGGCGAGCCACCGCGCGGCGCCCCCGGCGCCGGCGCCGACCTCGAGGCAGGACCAGCCCGGCGCGACGCCCAGGCGGTCGAACCGCTCCAGCGTGCCCGGGTCCCACAGCGCCTCGTTGGTGCGCAGGCGCTCGGTCTCCCGCTCCCACGTCGGGGAGAAGACGTACTCACCGGTGGTCGTCACGAGGCTCCCTCACTCGAAGAACTCCCCGGCCCGCGCCGGTCCGCCGCCCTCACGCGAAGAACTCGCACACGGAGTCCGCGATGTACTCGACGTCGGCGTCGGTCAGGTGCGGCCAGATCGGGATGGCCAGGTTGCGGTCGCTGACCTGCTGGGCGTGCGGCCAGTCGGCACCGGCCGGCGCCCACTCGGCGAACGCCGGCTGCCGGGGCAGCGGCACCGGGTAGTAGATGTGGCTGCCGATGTTCCGCTCGGTGAGCCAGGCCCGCAGGTCCGACCGCCGGTCCACCAGCAGCGAGTAGACGTAGTAGCAGCGGCCGTCCCGGCCGGCCGGCGGGGCGAGCACGCCCCGGTCGGCCAGGGCCGCGAACCGCTCGGTGTAGCGGTCGGCGATCCGGGCCCGGCGCTCCAGCCGCTCGGCGAAGGTCGGCAGCCGGTGCAGCTGGAACGCGGCCAGGATCTCGTCGAAGCGGCTGTTCTGGCCGATCAGGTGGTGCCGGAAGCGGTGGACGCCGTCCTGGCCGTGGTTGCGCAGCATCCGCACCCGGCGGCCGAGCTCGTCGTCGTCGGTGAGCACGACGCCGCCCTCGCCGGCCGTGCCGAACGCCTTGACCTGGAAGAAGGAGAACACCCCGAGCTCGCCCCAGCGGCCGGCGGGGGTGTCCCCCAGCACCGCGCCCTGCGCGACCGCGGCGTCCTCGATCACCGGGATGCCGTGCTCCCGGCCGATCCGCCGGAACGCCGGCATGTCGGCCATGATCGAGAAGACGTGGGCCGGCATGATCGCCTTGGTGCGCGGGGTGATCCGCCGCTCGGTGTCGGCCGGGTCCAGCACCATCGTCCACGGGTCCACGTCGGCGAAGACCGGCGTGGCGCCGACGTTCGCGACCGAGCTGGCGACCGGCTGGCAGCAGAACGCCGGCACGATCACCTCGTCGCCCGGACCGATGCCCAGCGCCGCCACCGCCAGGTTCAGCCCGCCGGTGCCGCTGGAGCAGGCGATGACGTGGGCCGCCCCGGTCTCCGCCCGCAGCGCCTCCTCCAGCTCCGCGGTGCGGGTGCCGAGGATGAACTTCTGGTCCGGGGTGACCGCGACCTCGTGGACGATCTTCAGCAGGGCGTCCCGGTCGGCCTCGAACAGGTCCGGCGGGAAGAAGGGGAGCGTCACCGGGGCCCTCCGTAGAAGGAACGGATCTCCTCGACGACCCGGTCGACCTCGTCCGTGCCGAGGTCGGGGTAGAGCGGCAGGGCGAGCGTCCGCGCGCACGCGGCCTCGGCGTTCGGGAACTGGCCCGGCCGGTGGCCGAGGTCGGCGAAGCACGGCTGCAGGTGCAGCGGCGAGGGGTAGTAGGTCTCGGTGCCGACGCCGCGGGCGGTGAGGTGCGCGACCAGCTCGTCCCGGCGCTCGACCTCGACCACGTAGACGTACCAGACCGGGTTGGTGGCGGCCGTCCGCGGCACGACCCGCGGGGTCCGCAGCACGCCGGGCACGCCGGCCAGCCGCTCGGTGTACGCGGCGGCCAGCTCGGCCCGGCGGGCGATCTCCTCGTCCAGCCGGGTCAGCTTGGCCATCAGCACCGCGGCCTGCAGGTCGTCCATCTTCGAGTTCGTGCCGGAGACCCCGGACAGGTTGGAGATGCCGGCGATGTGGTCGATCGTCCGGCCGAGCCGCCCGTGGTGGCGCAGCACGCCGGCCAGCTCCGCGACCTCCGGGTCGTCGGTGAGGATCATCCCGGCGTCGCCGAGCGCACCCAGGGTCTTCGTCGGGAAGAACGACAGCACGCCGCCCGCGCCGAGCAGGCCGGCGTGGGTGCCGTCCCAGCGCATCCCGATCGCCTCGGCCGAGTCCTCCACCAGGATCAGGTCCCGCTCGGTCGCCAGCCGGCGCAGGGCGGCCATGTCGGCCATCTGGTGGAACAGGTGCACCGGCATGACGGCCCGGGTCCGGTCGGTCACCGCGGCGGCGGCCGAGGCCGGGTCGAGGGAGTAGCTGACCGGGTCGATGTCGGCGAAGACCGGCACCCCGCGGGCCAGCGACACCGAGCTGGCGGTGGCGAAGAAGCTGAACGCCGGCACCACGACCTCGTCGCCGGGACGCAGCCCGGCCGCCCGCAGCAGCAGCACCAGGGCGTCGGTCCCGCTGTTCACGCCGATGGCGAAGCGGGCGCCGGTATAAGCGGCGATCGCCTTCTCGAACTCGCCGACCTTGCGGCCGTGCGAATACTTCCCGCGGTCCGCGACATCGTTCACGTGCTCGGCGACCAAGGGCCAGACTTTTTCGAACGACGCCGCCTGGGTGAAGAACGGAATCGGGCGCGGTAATTGTCCGACCGATTGCGCGTCCGGAGCGATCGACTCGACCATTTAACGACCCGTTCCCGACGATGCCCCGGTCAGAAGCCTGTACGACCAGCAGCGACCGGGTCGGTGCCGGGCCGGCTCGTCGCGGGACATCGCCTCTCCTCGTCCGTCGTGTGGCGACAAACTAGGTCAGCGCGCCCGTGTCGAGCCATAGCAATGCGCATGACAAGGTGGCCGGCCGGACCCTGGCAAACGGCCCAGTCCGTGACAGGTTTTATGCCCGTCCTTGACACCCCCGCGGCCCGGCGATCAGCGTCGTGATGTTTATCGGGGCTCGACTCGGCGACGGCGGGAGCGCACGTGGGACTGGACGGGGGACGGTCGCCGGGCACCTCGCCGGGGCGGGCGGCGAGGACACTGGTGCCGGACGTGTCCCGTTCCGATCCGACCGGGCCGGCCCGGGTCGGGCCCTCGGCCGGGGCCGGCGCTCCGGGGGCGCTGGTGGACCCGGTGGACGGGGTGCCGGACCGGCTGGGCGGGCCGGGACACGGGGATGTGCGGCTGACCAGCGTGGCGACCGGGGACGTGGTGTTCGGACCGCCGTCCCGGCGCGGGCAGGAGGACGGATGACGACGTCGATCGAGGCGGCCGAGGTGGCGCCGGCCGCCCGGGCCGCGATGCTGGAGCAGGTCGAGCAGCGGCTGCGGGAGCTGATCGCCGTCGAGCGGGCCCGCTGGTGCGCGGTGGACCCCCGGGCCGACCAGCCGATCGGCGTGGTCGGCGACCTGTTGCTGTCCGGCGGCAAGCGGATCCGGCCGATGTTCTGCCTGACCGGCTACCTGGCCGTCGGCGGCGACCCGGGCTCCGCCGCCGCGGTGGACGCGGCCGCGGCGACCGAGCTGCTCCAGGCGTTCGCGCTGCTGCACGACGACGTGCTGGACAACAGCATGCTGCGCCGCGGCCAGCCGACCGCGCACGTGCGGTGGGCGGCGGAGCACGAGCGGCTCGGCTGGGCCGGGGAGGCCCGCCGGTTCGGCGAGGGTGTCGCGATCCTGGCCGGCGACCTGGCGTTCAGCTGGTCCGACCGGCTGGCGGTGACGATGTCCCCGGCCGCCCGGCTGGTCTGGAACGACCTGCGCACCGAGATGATCATGGGCCAGTCGCTGGACATCGCGGTGGCGGCCGAGCAGGTCGCGGATCCGGAGCTGGCCCGCTGGATCGCGCTGTGCAAGTCCGGCCACTACACGATCCACCGGCCGCTGCTGCTCGGCGCGACCCTGGCCGGCCGGCCCGACCTGACCGGCGCGTTCGAGGAGTACGGCCTGGCCGTCGGCGAGGCGTTCCAGCTGCGGGACGACCTCATCGACGCCTTCGGCGACGGCGCCGCCGGCAAGCCGCCCGGGCTCGACTTCGACGGGCACAAGATGACCCTGCTGCTCGCCCTGGTGGTGCAGCGCGACCGGCAGGTGCGCGAGCTGGTCCGGCAGGGCGGCCGGGACGCCCACAAGCTGCGCGACCTGCTGGTCACCGCGGGCGTCCGGGCGGACGTGGAGAAGCACATCGACGACCTGGTGGCGACCGCGCGGCGGGCGATCGCCGCCGCCCCGCTGCCCGAGGTCTGGCGGGACGAGCTGGCGGATCTCGCCGGCCGGGTCGCCTACCGGGACCGCTGAGGCGAGTCCCGCCGGTGTCGTACGTCGAGTGAGGAGCGATGCGTGCTGCGGACCCTGATCGTCGGACTCGGTCATGCCGGCCTGGACCTGCACTGGGCGGTCCTGCGCCGGCTGCGCGCGTCGGGCGCCGACCGGGACCTCTTCGCCCCGGGGCCGGCGTACGGGTTCGACCCGCGGCCGGACGCGGACCCGCCGGCCGGTGAGGAGCTGACCCGGGTCGGCTCGCTGGCCGAGGCGGCCCGGGTGCTGGACCCGGCCGGGACCGTGGTGCACCTGTGCACGCCGCCGGTGGCCCGGCTGGAGCTGCTGCGCGAGCTGGCCGCGCTGGGCTTCCGCCGGATCCTGGTGGAGAAGCCGCTGGCGGTGGACCTGGCCGCGGCCGAGGCGATCGCCGCGCTGCGCCGGGACGCCGGGCTCGACCTCACCGTGGTCGCGCACTGGCTGGACTCGGCCCTCACCACCCGCACGCTGGAGATCGTCCGGTCCGGCCGGCTGGGCGAGCTGCGGTCGATCTCGTTCGTGCAGCGCAAGCCCCGGCTGCGCCGCACGCTGCTGCGCCAGGGCCACCCGACGGCGTTCGACGCCGAGCTGCCGCACTCGGTCGGGGTCGCGCTGCGGCTGGCCGGCGACGCGCAGCTGGTGGACGCGGGGCTGTCCGACATGCACGTCGGCGACGTCCGGGTGCCGCACATGGGCACGGCCCGGCTGGAGGTCCGGCACGCCGGCGGGGCCCGTACCGACATCTTCTCCGACCTGACCTCGCCGGTGCGCGAGCGGCGGATCACCGTCGAGCTGGCCGGCGGCCGGCTGGTCGGGCACTACCCCGGCAGCGCGGACGACGACTACGCGCACCTGGAGCTGCTGGTCGACCGGCAGCAGACCCGGTCGGTGTTCCGGGACGACTCGCTGACCACCTTCCTGCGCCGGGTCTACCGGCAGTACGCCGACGGGCTGGACGGGGCGCCGGAGTTCGGGCTGAACATGCGGGTGGCCACCCTGCTCAGCGAGGCCAAGGCGCACTGCCTGGCGGCCGAGGCCGGCCTCGGGGCGGACCTCGGCGTCGAGCTGGTGCCGGCCACGGCCGGCGAGCTGGCCGGGGTGGCCGAGGGGATGGAGCGTGTCTGAGGCCCACCCGCGCCCGGTCCGGCTGGCCGGCATCACCGACGAGGCCGGGCCGGACCTGGACACCCAGCTGGCGGTGCTGGCCCGGCTCGGCTGGGACGGCATCGAGCTGCGCAACGTCGACGGGTACGCCCTGGCCGACCTGCCGGCGCCGGACTTCGCCCGGCTGGTCGACCGGATCGCCGCGGCCGGGCTGAGCACGGTCTGCGTGGACTCCCGGATCGCCAACTGGGCCCGCCCGGTCACCGGGCCGGTGGAGACCGACCTGGCCGAGCTGGACGTGCTGGCCGAGCGGTGCGCCGCGCTGGGCACCCGGTACGTGCGGGTGATGTCGTACCCGAACGACGGGCTGTCCGAGGCCGCCTGGGGCGCCGAGGTGATCCGCCGGATGCGGCTGCTGGCGGCCCGGGCCGAGCGGGCCGGGCTGGTGCTGCTGCACGAGAACTGCTCCGGCTGGGCCGGCTCCGACCCGGCCCGGGCGCTGCGGCTGCTGGCGGAGGTGGACAGCCCGGCCCTCGGGCTGGTCTTCGACACCGGCAACGGCCTGGAGTACGGCTACGAGGCGTACGACATGCTGCGCGCGCTGCTGGACGGCGCGGCCGACCGGATCCTGCACGTGCAGGTCAAGGACGCGGACGGGACCGCCGAGGAGCCGGTCTACCGCTACCCGGGAGCGGGCGCCTGCCGGGTGCCCGACCAGCTGCGGCTGCTGGCCGGGGCCGGCTACACCGGCGCGGTCTCGATCGAGCCGCACATGGTGGTCAGCCCGCACGCCGGCCGGATGGACACCGGCACGGTCGGCGCCGACGTCTTCGTCGAGTACGGCCGGCGGCTGGGGCTGCTGGTGGACCGGACCGGCTTCGGCAAGCCGCGGGAGGCCGACGGGCCGCCCGGGACCGCCGACGCCGAGGCCGAGGCCGCCGGGGCCGGCGCCCTGGCCGGGGCCGCGCTGTGACCGGCCGCACCAGGACCGGCCGCACCAGGCCCGGTCCCCGCAAGACCGGCCGCACCAGGACCGGCCGTACCGGGACCGGCCGTACCGGGACCGGCCGTACCGGGACCGGGCCTGGC
>CADCTP010000179.1 GCA_902805565.1 uncultured Mycobacteriales bacterium | reverse complement strand
CACGGCTGCCACGGCCGGCGCCGCCGGCCCGACCGGCACCGCGGACGCGGCCGGCACGGTGGGCACGACGGCCGGGCGGGCCACGGGGTCGGCGGCCGGGCCGGTGATCACCACACCGCCCTGCTACCTCTACAGCGTCTGCCTCTACCGGGACGGCAACACGATGCAGATGTACGGGTTGGTCGACGTCGGTCCGACGCAGTACTGGAACAGCATCTTCGACGTCACCACCGGCCAGCGGGTCGCGCTGTGCGGCACCGGCACCTCCTGCGGCACCGGGCAGATCTGGCTCGGCTACAACGTCTGCCACGAGTACGTGGCCTACCGCGGCGGCAGCGGCACGACGGCCCCGCCGGCGCCGGTGGTGGCGACCTCCGCCACGGCCCTGTTCTGCGGCCCCCGCCTGGGCTGAGTCCACCGGGCCCACCGGGCCCGGCATCCCGATCGGGGGTGCCGGGCCCGGCCCGCCGCCGGCCGCCGTACGGTGCGCGGGTGCGCTTCCACTACGACTGCGAGTTCATCGAGGACGGGACGACGATCGACCTGGTCTCGATCGGGATGGTCGACGAGACCGGCCGCGAGTTCTACGCCGTGTCCACCGAGTTCGACCCGGCCCGGGCGATCCCGTGGGTGCGCCGGCACGTGCTGGACAAGCTGCCCTCCCCCGCCGACCCGGCCTGGCGCTCCCGGGAGCGGATCCGCGCCGACCTGCACGCCTTCCTGCTGGAGCCGGGCGAGCCGATCGAGCTCTGGGCCTGGTACGCGGCGTACGACCACGTGGCGCTGGCCCAGCTGTGGGGGTCGATGACCGGCCTGCCCCGGGAGATCCCGCGGTTCACCCACGAGCTGGCGCAGCGCTGGGAGGACGCCGGCCGCCCGCCGCTGCCCGCCGGCGGCAGCGACCGGCACGACGCGCTCGCCGACGCCCGGCACAACCTGGCCCGCTGGCACGCCATCGAGGCGGCCGCCGGCCGGGCCTGATCCTCGGCACCCGCGGCATCCTTGCGGCGCCTTCCCGGCTCTGCCCATACTCCTTGCACCTCCGACCGGTCGGGCGGGGGCGAGCAGGTCAGGGGTCGACCCTGCGGCGGAGCCGGCCCCCTGGACCCTTCCAGTGGGGAGCAGCATGAGCAGGAAGACCTTCCGCCGCGGGATCGCCGCGGTCGGCGTGGCGGCCCTGACGGCCGGCATGACCGCCGGCATAACCGCCGGGATGGCCGGCACGGCGTCCGGCGCCGCGGCGACGCTGGCCGGCGCGGCCGAGCAGAGCGGCCGCTACTTCGGCGCGGCGATCAGCGCCGGCAAGCTCGGCGACGCGCAGTACACGACGATCGCGGGCCGCGAGTTCGGCATGGTGACGCCGGAGAACGAGCTGAAGATCGACGCCACCGAGCCGGTCCAGAACCAGTTCTCCTTCGCCCGGGCCGACGCGGTGGTCGACTGGGCGACCGCCCGCGGCAAGCGGGTCCGCGGCCACACGCTGGCCTGGCACTCCCAGCAGCCGGCCTGGATGCAGAGCCTGAGCGGGACGGCGCTGCGCACCGCGATGGTCAACCACATCAACGGCGTGATGGCCCGCTACCAGGGCCGGATCCACGCCTGGGACGTGGTGAACGAGGCGTTCGACGACGGCACCGGCGGCCGCCGCGACTCCAACCTGCAGCGCACCGGCGACGACTGGATCGAGGTCGCGTTCCGCACCGCCCGGGCCGCCGACCCGGCCGCCAGGCTCTGCTACAACGACTACAACATCGAGAACTGGACCTGGGCCAAGACGCGGGCCGTCTACAACCTGGTCAAGGACTTCCGGGCCCGCGGCGTGCCGATCGACTGCGTCGGGCTGCAGGCGCACGTCAACAGCGGCAGCCCGTACGACCCGAACTTCCGGACCACGCTGTCGAGCTTCGCCGCGCTCGGGGTGGACGTGCAGATCACCGAGCTGGACGTGGCGGGCGCGTCGCCCGGCACGTACGCGGCGATCGTGACCGACTGCCTGGCCGTGCCGCGCTGCACCGGCATCTCCGTCTGGGGCGTGCGGGACACCGACTCGTGGCGGGCGTGGGAGACCCCGCTGCTGTTCGACGGCAGCGGCGCCCCGAAGCCGGCGTACACCGCGGTGCTGAACGCGCTGAACGCCGGCACCCCGGGTCCCGGCCCGACGCCGACGCCCACCCCGCCGCCCGGGACCGCCGGCTGCCGGGTGACCTACGCGACCAGCGCCTGGAACACCGGCCTCACGGCGGACATCACCATCGCCAACACCGGGACCACCCCGGTCAGCGGATGGCGGCTGGCGTTCACCCTGCCCGGCGGGCAGGCGATCACCTCCGGCTGGAACGCCGCGTACGCGCCGGCCCGCGGTGCGGTGACCGCGACCGACCTCGGCTACAACGCCGCCATCCCGCCGGCCGGCTCGACCGCCATCGGCTTCCAGGCCACGCACACCGGCGACACCGCGCGGCCCGCGTCGTTCACCCTGAACGGCACCGCCTGCGCCGTCGGCTGAGGCGCGCCGCCACCCGCCGGGCCGGGACGGCCCGGCGGGTGCGGTGCGGTGCGTAACGGCGCGGCCGGCCGCCCCGGAGGGCGACCGGTCAGCTGGCCCGCTCGATCGGGGCCCGGGCCGGCGGCCGGTCGGCGTCGGTGACCTCGGCCGCGTCCGGCAGGCCGATCTCTCCGTCCGCCGCGATCTGCGCCTTGACCTTGGCCGCGTAGAGGTCGACGTACTCCTGCCCGGACAGCACCATCAGCTCGTACATGATCTCGTCGGTCATGGAGCGCTCCACGAACCGGTCCCCGGCCAGCCCCTCGTACCGGGAGAAGTCCAGCGGGGGGCCGAAGCGGACGCCGATGCGGCGGATCCGCGGGATCCGCTTGCCGATCGGCTGGACCTTGTCCGTGTCGATCATCGCCACCGGGATCACCGGGACCCCGGCCTCCAGCGCCATCCGCGCGACCCCGGTCTTGCCCCGGTAGAGGCGGCCGTCCGGCGACCGGGTCCCCTCGGGGTAGATGCCGAGCAGCCTGCCCTCGTCCAGGATCCGCTTCCCCGTCTCCAGCGCGGCCTTCGCCGCCGAGCCACTGCTGCGGTCGATCGGCACCTGGCCGGCGCCGGACATGAACGCCCGGCTGAACCAGCCCTTGAAGCCGCGACCGGTGAAGTACTCCTGCTTGGCCAGGAACGTGACCCGGCGCCGGACCAGAAGTGGCATGAAGATCGAGTCGGAGAACGACAGGTGGTTGCTGGCGATGATCGCCGCTCCCTTGGCCGGCACGTGCTCCTCGCCCTCGACGTACGGCCGGAAGATCAGCCGCAGCCAAGGACCGAGGAGCGCGTACTTCAACAGCCAGTAGAACACCGCGCCCTCCTTCGTCACCCGGAGCCTACGGGCGGCCGGTCGGTGGCGACAACGACGACCATCCCTCATGACTGAGGTACCACCCGGCCGGACCTCGCCACACATACCGCGGGACGTGCGACCATTACCTGAGCGGCGACAGGGAGGTGCGGCGTGGGTGTGCTGCCGGGCGCGGAGCCGTTCGCGGCCGACGGCGGTGACGTGGGCGTGGTGCTGAGCCACGGCTTCACCGGCACCCCGCAGAGCATGCGGCCGTGGGCCGAGGCGCTGGCCGCGGCCGGCCACTCGGTCCGGCTGCCGAGGCTGCCCGGGCACGGCACCCGCTGGCAGGACCTCAACGACACCCGCTGGCCCGACTGGTACGGCGAGGTCGAGCGGGCCTTCGACGACCTGCGCGGCCGCTGCCGGGTGGTCTTCGCGATGGGCCTGTCGATGGGCGGCACGCTGGTGCTGCGGCTGGCCGAGCAGCGCCCGGCCGAGGTCGCCGGGCTGGTGCTGGTCAACCCGTCGCTGGGCACCGAGCGCTGGGACGTGCGGCACGTGCTGCCGCTGTCGCACCGGCTGGTCGGCTCGCTCAAGGGCATCGCCTCCGACATCCGCAAGCCGGGCGTGACCGAGCTGGCCTACGACCGGACCCCGCTGCGGGCGATGCACTCGCTGTCGCAGCTGTGGCCGCTGGTCGTGGCCGACCTGCCCCGGCTCACCGCGCCGGTGCTGCTCTACCGCAGCCGGGTCGACCACGTCGTCGAGCCGCTGTCCGGCCGGCTGCTGCGCGCCGGCGCGCACTCGACCGACGTCACCGAGGTCATCCTCGAGGACTCCTACCACGTGGCGACCCTGGACAACGACGCGCCGACGATCTTCGCCGGCAGCGTGGACTGGGTCCGCGCGCACTCGACCGCGCCGGCCGCGGGCTGACGGCGTGCCGGGCGAGGGCGGCCGCCGGGGCCGCAGGGACAACGGGCTGGACGCCGCGGCGTACGTGCCGCTGGTGGACGTCGACCCGCGGGTCGGCGAGCACCTGCTGGACGTGCTGGGCTCGGCCGGGGTGCCGGCGTACCTGGAGCCGTCGGTCGACGTCGAGCCGTACACGCGGGCGCAGTCGCTGCCCTCCCCGCCGACCGACCGGCTGTTCGTCGACCGCGACCAGCGGCCGCGGGCCCGGCAGATCGTCGAGGCCGAGACCCCGCACGGCACCCGGCCCGAGCCGACCCCGCGCGACGACGAGCCGTCCCGCGGCCTGTCCGACCGGGACGAGGAGCTGGCCTGGCAGCAGATCGTCGCCGGCTGGAACTCCCCGGGCGGCGCGGACGGCCCGGCACCAGCACAGGCACCGGCCGAGGACGCGGCCCGGGACGCCGACCCCGATCCCGACCCCGGCTCCGACAGGGCCCCGGACCCGGATCCCGACCCCGGGGACGGCGAGCCCGGCGACCGGCCCCGGCGCGGGCCGATCGACCGGATCGGCCCGGACGGCCACCGGCACGCCGACGGCCCGCGGATCACCCACGCCGGGCGCACCGGCACCCACTCGTGGGACGACACCGACCTCTACGCCGAGCCCGGCCAGGACCGCCGGCGCCGCCGCCGGCGCACCGACACCGACCAGGTGACCGGGGCCGACCTGGACGCCGCGGCCGAGGCCCGGGCCGACGCGGAGGCCGACGCCGAGGAGGCCGCCGACGAGGTGTGGGTGACCGGCCCGCCGACCCTGGACGACGGCACCGAGGAGCACTTCGAGCCGCCGCCGCCCCCGCCGCTCCCCCGGCCGTCCCGGCACGCCGTGGTCGCGACGCTGCTGGTGCTGATCGGGATCCTCTTCCTGGCGGCACCGGACCTGGTCGGCCTGGACGACCGCAGCGGGCTCACCCTGGGCGTGCTGGCCATCCTCGCGGGCGGGGTGCTGCTGGTCCTGCGGCTGCGGGAGACCCGGGTGGACGACGGACCGGACGACGGCGCGGTCGTCTGAGCGGCCCGCGTTACAGTCCGGCCGTGAAGCACACCGAGACGGTCGAGATCACCGGCCACATCATGGACAGCGGCGTCCTGGCCAGGGTTTTGGACGACGTGCTGGAGTACGGCGGCGACTACAAGGTGGACCGCCTGGACCTGGGCCGCGAGCACGACGACGAGTCGTACGCGCGGATCGCGGTCGGCGCGGACGACGACGACACCCTGCAGCGGATCCTCATGCGCGTGCAGATCCACGGGGTCAACCCGGTGGACGCCACCGATGCCCGGCTGGCGCCGGCGCCGGCCGACGGGGTGTTCCCGGAGGACTTCTACTCGACCACCAACCTGGACACGATGGTCCGCCTCGACGGCTCCTGGACCCGGGTCGACCGGGCCGAGATGGACTGCGGGCTGGTCGTCGCCGACGGCGTCGTCCGGACCGTGCCGGTCTCCGAGGTGCGGGCCGGCGAGCAGGTCGTCTGCGGGGCCACCGGTGTCCGGGTGGAGCTGCCCCCGGCGCCGGACGCGCACGCCGACGACGCCTTCGGGTTCATGTCCTCCACCGTCTCCAGCGAGAAGCCGCAGGCCCTGCTGGTCCGGCAGATCGCCGAGCGGCTGCGCGAGGTGAAGCGGTCCGGGCGGAAGGTGCTGTGGGTGGGCGGCCCGGCGATCGTGCACACCGGCGCCGCCCCGGCCATGGTGGCCCTGGTCCGGGCCGGCTTCGTCGACGTGCTGTTCGCCGGCAACGCGCTGGCCACCCACGACATCGAGTCCGCGCTGTACGGCACCTCCCTCGGGGTGGACCTCAACCGGGGCGCCGGGGTCCCGCACGGCCACGAGCACCACATCCGCGCGATCAACACCATCCGCCGGGCCGGCTCCATCGCCGGCGCGGTGGAGCAGGGCGTGCTCACCGGCGGGGTGATGCACGCGCTGGTGGTCGCGAAGAAGGAGTTCGTGCTGGTCGGGTCGGTCCGCGACGACGGGCCGCTGCCGGGCGTCCACACCGACGTGCTGGCCGGTCAGCGGGCGATGCGCGAGCAGCTGCCGGAGGTCGGGTTCTGCATCATGGTCGCGACCATGCTGCACTCGATCGCCACCGGGAACATCCTGCCGGCCTCGGTCCCGCTGGTCTGCGTGGACATCAACCCGGCCACGGTGACCAAGCTGGCCGACCGGGGCAGCGCCCAGGCCGTCGGGATCGTCACCGACACCGGCCTGTTCCTGGAGGAGCTGGCCCGGGAGCTGGTCCCGGGCTACTCGCTGCCGTCCTGAGCCGGCCCGGCGCCCGGCCCCTCCCG
>CADCTP010000178.1 GCA_902805565.1 uncultured Mycobacteriales bacterium | reverse complement strand
GGTACCGCCCGGGCGACCCGGCCGGCCGAGGCCGTCGTCGTGGACCGGGCGCTGGGCCACCTCGACGCGGCGGCCGGCCGGGACGCCCGGCTGGCGGCGGCCCGGGACCGGATCGCCGGCCACCTGCACGGGCTGCGCGCCGCCGTCCCGGCCCGGCAGGCGTACGGGCTGGTGCACGGGGAGCTGGGGCCCGACCACGTCCTGGTGACCCCGGCCGGCGAGCCGGTGCTGATCGACATCGAGGGCCTGACCTGGTTCGACGTGGAGTGGGAGCACGCCTGGCTGCGGATGCGGTTCGGCGACGCGTACCCGGCCCTGGCCGCGGCCGACCTGGACCCGCACCGACTGGAGCTCTACCGGTACGCCCAGGTGCTGGCGTTGATCGAGGGCCCGCTGCGGATCGCCGACACCGACTTCCCGAACCGGCGGTGGATGCGCGACCTGGCCGAGTGGAACATCACCAAGGCGCTGGCCGAGGTCTGACGCCCGCCGGCCATCCCGGCCGGGGTCCGGGGGACCGGCCGGTCCGGCGGGGATGGAAGGCCCGGGGCCGGGCACACCGTGCGGGTGACGATCCGCGGGGGTGACGGGTCGGCGGAGCACCACGCCGGCGGACCGGCCGACCGGCACGGGTCCGACGCCCTCGTCTACGGCAGCGACGACGAGCTGGTCGAGGTGGCCGTGCCGTTCCTGCGCGCCGGTCTGGACGGCGGCGAGGCGGTGGCGCTGCTCTGCGCCCAGCCGCGCGCCACGCTGCTGGCCGGGGCGGTCGGCGAGCACCCGCGGCTGACCGTCCTGTCGCCGCCGCGGGGCTGGCGGCGGCCGATCGAGGCCCTGCAGGACGACCAGCGGCTGATCGAGGAGGGGGTCGCGGCCGGCCGGCGGGTGCGGATCGTCGCGGACTCCGACTTCGGTCCCGGCCCGGTCGACTGGTCGGAGTGGGCCCGGTTCGAGGCGGTCGCCCACCACGCGGCGCGGGCGTACCCGGTCTCGCGGCTGTGCCTGCTCGACCGCCGGCAGGCGCCGCCGGAGGTCCTCGCCGCCTCCGGGCGCCTGCACCCCGCCCGGTACGAGCACGGCGTGCGCGTCCCCAGCCGGACGTACGCCGAGCCGGCCGAGAACGTCCGCCGGGACGCGTACGTCGGCCACGACCCGATGACGGACCTGCCGCCGACGATCCGGGCCGAGGAGCTGACCGCCGCCGACCTCGCCGTGCTGCGGCACTCGGTCACCGCGGAGCTCGACCGGCGCGGCGTGCCGCCCTGGCGGGTGCACGAGTTCATCGTGGCCGTGTCCGAGATCGTCGCCAACGCGCTCCGGCACGGGCGGCCGCCGGTCCGGGCGCGGCTGTGGTCGACCGCGCGGCGCGTGCTGTGCACCGTGACCGACACCGGCGCCGGGTTCGACTACCCGCTGTCCGGCTACCTGCCCGTCGAGCAGGGCCGGGCCGGGCTCGGGCTCTACCTGTCCCGGCAGCTCGCCGACCAGGTCAACATCTGCTGGACCCCGGACGGCTTCACCGTCCGGCTGGCGCTCGTCCTGCCCTGACCGGCAGCTGTGCCAGGAAGGTGTCCCATGGTCGACGCCGGGTATGCGAAGTGCCCCGCAGGCATCAGCTGATGCGGCACAGGACGAGGAGCACAACCGAGATGCAGGCAACCTCCCACGCTGACGGGGCCGTACGACGGCTGGTCACCGAGTTCACCGGCGTGCACTCGGCGGCCACGGTGGCGGCCGTGGTCGAGGAGGCGTTCCGGCACCTGACCGGCCAGGTCTCCGCGGCGGCGTTCCCGGAGTTGCTGGAGCGGCTCGCCCGGCACCGCCTGGTCAGCGCGATCGTCCAGGTCGACGGCCCGGTCCGGATCGACCCGCGGCGGGTTCCGCGGCGGCGCGGCCGGCCGCGCCGGGCCTGCCTCGGTGTGGGCGGGCGACGCCACGGCCGCCGCTGACCGGGGTGCCGGCACGGTGCCGGGCTAGCCTCCCGGCATGAACGAGAAGGAAGCGGCGCTGGACGCGGGCCTGTTCGCCACCACCGGCTCCGAGCGGGAGGTGCTGGGCGCGTTCCTGGAGCTCTACCGCGGCATCCTGCCCGGCAAGGTCGCCGGGCTGACCGACGAGGAGGCGCGCCGGCCGCTGGTGCCCTCGACGACCACCCTGCTCGGGCTGCTCAGGCACCTGGCCTCGGTCGAGCGGGAATGGTTCGGGCACGTCCTCGGGCAGCGGTCGGCGGCGGAGGCCGGCGTCGCGGCCGGCGGCGGCTGGGGCCTGGACCCGGCGGACACGGTGGACAGCGCGCTGGCGGACTACCGCGCGGCCTGCGCCGAGTCGCGCGCCGCGGCGGAGGGACGGGAGTTGGACGACGTGGTGCCGCACCCGCACCTCGGCTCCGTGTCGCTGCGCTGGATCTACGTGCACATGATCGAGGAGACCGCGCGGCACACCGGCCACGCCGACATCCTCCGCGAGCAGACCGACGGCAGCACCGGCTTCGCCTGACGGGCCCGGCCCGGGGCGCCGCCACCGGCGGGCCCGCTCGCGACCAGCGGCCGGGGCGGCTCAGTCCAGCAGCTGCCGCAGGGCGCGGGCGGGGTCGGCGAGGAACCGCCGGGTCGCCTCGACCGGCAGCGCCTCGTCGTAGCCGACCCGGCGCGGACCGGCCTCCTCCAGCTGGACGATCGCCGCCCCGGGCAGCGCCAGCAGGACCGGGGAGTGCGTCGCGACGACGAACTGGCTGCCCTGGCCGGCCAGCTCGTGCAGCCGGGCCAGCACCGCCATCGCCCCGCGCACGGACAGCGCCGCCTCCGGCTCGTCCAGCAGGTAGAGCCCGCGCGGGCCGAACCGGTGGGTGACCAGGTCCAGGAACGCCTCGCCGTGGGACCGCTCGTGCGGCGAGGTCCCGCCGTACCCGCCGACGCCGAGCCGCTCGATCTCCGACGCCACGTTGTAGTAGCTCTCCGCCCGCAGGAAGAAGCCGTTGCGGGGGGCGCCGGGCGCCCGGGAGACGACCAGGTGGCGGCCGAGGTCGGACTCGGTGGCCCGGGTCGCGAACCGGAACGACCGGCTGCCGCCCTCCGGGTTGAACCCGGTCGCCACGGCCAGCGCCTCGACCAGGGTCGACTTGCCGGAGCCGTTCTCCCCGACCAGGAAGGTCACCGGCCGGTCCAGCACCAGCCCGCGCGGCCCGGCCAGCGCCCGCACCGCCGGCAGGTCGTACGGGTACCCGGCCGCCGGGGCGTCCGGCGCCAGCCGCACCGCCCGCACGAACCGGCCGCCCACGGCGCCACGGTAACCGGCGCGCGACACGCCCGGGGTCACTCCGGGTCCGTGACCGTCCCCGCGCGCGTCTGCCAGCGGTCGCCCGGGCGCACCGGCCCGCGGGTCACCAGGCGATCCGGAGGCGTTCGGCCGTGGTGACCACGAGACACAGGTGCGTCATCTTGAAGTGATCGGCCGTGGGGTCGTGATCCGGGCGGCGGATCGTGCTAGCGTCGTCCTCGGTTGTGCTACGTAGTTCTGATTTCCCCTTAGATCGTTTCGACGTCTGCGGGAATTATGACCGCGGCGTCTCCCGATCCAGGCGACTGGGCCCGGTGAGATAACCACAACCAACCGGGACCACACGTTGTGGTCGCGGGAACGCTCACCAGGGAGATTGCATGACTCAGGGCAGTGTCAAGTGGTTCAACGGCGAGAAGGGCTTCGGCTTCATCGCGCCGGACGGCGGCGGCGCCGACGTCTTCGTCCACTACTCGGCGATCGACGCCGGTGGCTACCGTAGCCTGGACGAGAACCAGCGGGTGGAGTTCGACATCACCCAGGGCCAGAAGGGCCCGCAGGCCGAGAACGTCCGGCCTCTCTGACCTTCTCGGTTCCGGTCCGCCCGCGGCGGCCCCGGCGTTCCGACGCCAGGGCCGGCCGCGCCGGTAGGAGCACCGAGCAGCACGGTTAGATCGAAGCAGCCCGTCGCCGATCCGGCGGCGGGCTGCTCCGTGTCCCGGCCCCGCTACCGACCGGTCAGGCCGGGGTGAGGGCGGTGTCGACGCGGGTGTCGAAGCGGTCCAGGAGCTGGGCGATCTCCGGGCGGTCCAGGACCTCGGTGACCTTGTCGGCGCCGGCCCGGACCGTGCTGTCCGGCTCGGGGGTGCGACCCGGGCGGACGAGGTTGCGGGCGTACGCGACGGCCGCGCCGGACAGCTCCCTGCCCTGGGACAGGCCGTCGGAGAGCCCGGCGGTGAGCAGCCGCAGGTCCATGCCGTCGATGGCCTGGTCGACGGCGCGGCGGATGTCACCGGCCTGGCCGGGGATGGTGGCCGGGTCGGTGAGGCCGCCGGCGGCCAGCCGGCGGTCGACCGTGCGGGCGAGCAGGACCACCCGCATCACGTCGTTCGGCACCCCGCGGACGGCGCCGAAGATCGCCGCGTACTTGCGGATCGGGAACAGCAGGACCCGCATCCCCACCGCCTTCAGCCGGCGGCGCAGGCCGCTGCCGGGCTCGGCGTCGGACCACAGCGGCTCCAGCAGGTCCGAGGGGTAGTCGCGGCCGTGCGCGCGCAGCGTGCGGCTGACCGCGAGCTGCAGCGCCCGCTCGCGGACGACGTCGTCGAGCATCGGGACCGGGACGAAGCGGGCGGCCGCGGCGGCGATGCCGCACACGGCCCACTGGGTCACCAGGACGGGTTCGGCCATGCCGGTCCCCTACCCAGCCCGGAAGCCGTCCAGCGCCTCGACCACCGCCGAGGTCATGGCGCTGCCGCCGTGCCCGTCCCGCTCGCAGACCACGAGCCGGCTGGCCGGCCAGGCCCGGTGCAGGTCCCAGGCGGTGTCCAGCGGCCCGGACACGTCGTACCGGCCGTGGATCAGCACCCCGGGGACGGCGGCGATCCGGTCCATCCGGTCCAGCACCGGCGTGTCGTCGAGGAAGCACCCGTTCGACCAGTAGTGGGTGACCAGCCGGGCGAAGACCTGCCGGAACGCCGGGTCGGCGTACCGGAGCGTCGGCTCCCAGCCAGGGGCCAGCGAGACGTGCGTGTCCTCCCAGATGCACCAGTCCAGCGCGGCCCGCTCGGTGACCGCCGGATCCGGGGAGGCCAGCAGCCGCGCGTACGCCGCGGACAGGTCGCCGTCCCGCTCCGCCGCCGGCACCCCGGCCGCGAACTCGTCCCACTCCCGGGGGAACACCCGGCGCATGTCCCGGGTGATCCAGTCGGTCTCCGACCGGCGCCCGGCGGTGACCGCGGGCAGCACCAGCGCGATCACCCGGTCCGGGTGCTCCTGCGCGTACGCCAGCGCGAGCGTCACCCCCCACGACCCGCCGGCCACCACCCAGCGCTCGATGCCCAGGTGCTCGCGCAGCAGCTCGATGTCGCGCAGCAGGTGCCCGGTGGTGTTCGCGGACAGGTCGGCGGCGGCGCTGTCGGCGAGCGGGCGGCTCCGCCCGCAGCCGCGCTGGTCGAACAGCACCGCCCGGTACGCCGCGGGGTCGAAGTTCCCCCGGTGCCCAGGAGTGCAGCCGGTGCCCGGGCCGCCGTGCAGCCACAGCGCCGGGGTCCCGGCCGGGTTCCCGACCGTCTCCCAGTACATCTCGTGCCCGTCGCCGACGGCGAGCATCCCCGACCCGTACGGCTCGATCTCCGGATAGCGCTCGGTCATCGGACGACCCTAGGCCCGCGGACCGCCCGGGACGGGCATGTCCTGGGTTAGCGTGACGGGCGGTGTCGTATTACTCACCGCCGACCAACCCGGAGGTGTTCGTGCGCGACGGGGCGGACAGGGCCGTGGACGTCCGAACGGCGCAACTGGCGACGTACGCCTGCCGGGTGCTGGCGCTGCTGGACGACCGCGCGCCGGCCGAGGACTTCGACCTGGCGGCCAGCGACGCCCGCACCGGCGGGACGGCGGCGGAGGACGCGGACCGGGCCCGCCGGCTCGGGCTGAGCGTGCGGGCCGCGCTGGACCGCAGCGAGCGGCGGGAGGCGTGCCTCGTCGCGCTGGTGGACACCGGGCGGGAGCTGGCCCTGCAGGAGGACCTGGACGAGCTGCTCCGGCTGGCCGTCCGCCGGGCCCGGCTGATCTTCCGGGTCGACATGACGTACGTGTCGCTGATCGAGGACGACGTGGCCGCGATCGCGGTGCGGGCCGCGGACGGGCACTCGACGCCGTTCACCTCCCGGGCGCCGCTGCCGCTGGACGACCACAACCGGAAGGTCTTCCTCAGCCCGCACCCGATCTGCTCCTCGGACTACCTCGCCGACGAGCGGGCCATCCGGGACCCGCGGATGGACGCCTTCGTCCGCGCCGAGGGGCTGCGGGCGCTGATGGCCGTGCCGCTGCGGTCCGGCGGGGAGGTGCTCGGCACGCTGCACGCCGCGCACCGCCGGGTCCGGCACTTCACCCCGGACGAGCGGGCGATGATGGCCGCCCTCGGCGAGCTGGTGGCGGCCGCGGTCGAGCGGGCCCGGCGGGCGGACCGGACCGCGGCCCGGATCGCCGCGCTGGAGCGGTCGCTGGCCGCCGCCCGGTCCGAGCTGCACGCGGCGGACCGGGTGGCCGCCGCCGGCGAGCGGCTGCTGGCCGTGGTGCTGGCCGCCGGCACCCTGCACGAGCTGGCGGCCGAGGCGGGCCGGGCCGCGGAC
>CADCTP010000177.1 GCA_902805565.1 uncultured Mycobacteriales bacterium | reverse complement strand
CACCGGCGACCAGGCGCTGGCCATCATCGACTTCCCGATCGTGCCGGGCGAGGACCCGGCCGCGCCGCGCCGGCTGGTCGCGGTCAGCGCCATCGACGGCACGCCGGTGACCGCCGGCGCCGGCGTGGTCGGCCTGCTCGACCAGTGGCTGCGGGCCCAGCAGCCGCCGTACCGGCCGGCCGGCACCGAGCCGGCCCGGCACGCCGGCCGGGACGTGCTGCTCATCCGCTACGACGCCCTGGGCAGCACCGGCCTGCTGCCCCCGTGACCCCGACCCGTGACCCCTCGACCCGACCCCGCGCACGCTCCGACTCTCCCTGGAGGAACTCCGTGACCCGCTCCCCACACCGGACGGTGCTCAGACTCGGGGTGGCCGGGCTGGCCGCCCTGACCACGGCCGTCGCCGGGCTCGCCGTCACCGGCAGCCCGGCCGGCGCCGCGACGCCGAGCTACGTCCGGCTCGCGCACCTGTCCCCGGACACGCCCAGCGTCGACGTCTACCTGACGTCGTACACCCGGCCGCAGTGGAAGCTCGTCCTCAAGGGCGTCGGCTACGGCGCGGTCTCGCCGTACCAGCGGGTGCAGCCGGACCGGTACGCGGTGAGCATGCGCCCCGCCGGCGCGGCCGCGACCAGCCCGCCGGTGCTGTCCACGAACGTCAACGCGGTCGCCGGCAAGGCGTTCACCGTCGCCGGCGTCGGCCCGTACGCGGACCTGGGCCTGGCCGTGCTCAACGACGACCTGACCCTGCCGTCCGGCGGGCAGTCCCGGGTCCGGGTGATCCAGGGCTCGGCCCGGGCGAAGACGGTCTCGATCGCCGCCCAGGACGGCCCGACGGTGACCGAGGGCATCGCGTTCTCGAAGACGACCGGGTACGCCGCGGTGCCGGCCGGCAAGTGGACGCTGCAGGTGTCCTCCAAGGAGCAGGCCGACCTCCAGGCGACCGCGGCGGTGAACCTGGCCGCCGGCGGCGTCTACTCGCTGGTGGTGCTGGACGCCGCCGACGGCGGCCTGACCCTGGCCACCCACCAGGACGCGGTCTCGGCGGCGGTCACGCCGAGCGGGTCGGTGGAGACCGGGGGCGGCGGCACGGCGACCGAGCGGCTGCCCGACTGGGCGCCGCTCGGCCTCGGCACGGTCGGCATGGCGCTGCTGGCGGCCGCCTACGTCCGGTCCCGGCGGGTCCCCACCGCGGCGTGAACCGTTCCCCGAGTTCCGGCGGCCCCGCCGTCACCCGTCCCCACCGGGCGGCGTCGCGGGGCCGCCGGGCCCGCTCCCCCCGCCGGCTCGCCGCGTACCTCGCCGGTGCCGGCCTGCTGGCCGCGCTGGCCGGTTGCGGCGCCGCGGGAACCGACTCCCCGGCCGGCGCGGTCGCCGCGCCGCCGGCCCCGGCCTCGGCCACCGCGACGCCGCCGACCCCGCGGGCCGACGGGTCCTGGGGCCGGGTCACCGCGCCGCAGTCCCCGGTCGCCGCGCCCACCGGCGGGGCGGCGGCCGGCGTCGTGCCGACCGGCGTGCGGATCCCGTCGATCGGCGTGGACGCGACCGGGCTGATCCCGCTGGCGCTCATGGCCAACGGCGAACTGGAGGCCCCGAAGGACTTCGACCGGACCGGCTGGTACGCCGCGGGCACCGTCCCCGGCGAGCCCGGCCCCGCGGTGATCGCCGCCCACGTGGACTCCCGGGACGGCCCGGCGGTGTTCTTCCGGCTGCGCGAGCTGACCCCCGGGGACGCCGTGCTGGTGCCGCGCTCGGACGGCAGCACGGTGACGTTCCGGGTGACCGGCGTCGAGCGCTACCCGAAGAACGCGTTCCCGACCCAGAAGGTGCACGGGCCGACGCCGGACCGGGCGCTGCGGCTGATCACCTGCGGCGGGTCGTTCGACGCCGCGAAGCGGTCCTACCGCGACAACGTCGTGGTGTACGCCGTCGCTGACTGACCGGGGCCGGGGACCCGGGCGGTCGGGGAACTCCGGACACGGAACGGCCCCGGGGTCCGCCGGGACCCCGGGGCCGTGTCCGGTCGGCTCAGCGGCGTGCGGCCGGGCTGGGGGCCGGGCGCGGCGGCGGCACGTCGGCGGGCTCGTCGGCCGGCTCCTCCGACTGCGCGGCCACGGCGCCGCCGGTGAGCGTGGACAGCATCTCCCGGACGTTGCGCAGCTGGTCGGTGATCGCGTCCCGCCGCTTCGACAGCGAGGCGAGCTCGCGCTCGCTCTCCCGCCGGGTCCGGTCGGCCTGCGCCCGCGCCTCGCCCACCAGCTCGGCGGACTCGCGCTGGGCGGCCTGCAGCATCTCCTGGGAGCGGCGCTCGGCGTCGGCCCGCATCTTCTCCGCCTCCGCCCGGAGCTGGTCGGTCCGGGCGACGGTCTCGGCCAGCTCGCGCTCGGCGGCGTTGGTCCGGGCCATGTGGTCGGACTCCGCCTTCTGCCGGCGCTTGGCCAGCGCGGTCTCGAAGTCCGCGGCAGCCTGCGCGGCCCGGGCCCGCACCGACTCCAGGTGCCCGCTGGCCTCCTCGCGGGTGGCGGCGGCCTGCGCGTCGGCGTCCGCGCGCACCCGCGCGGCCTCCTGCCGGGCCTTGTCCAGCAGCTGGCTGGCCTCCTGCTGCACCTTGGTCCGGTGCGCCACGGCGTCCTTCTCGGCGGCCTGCTGGGTCGCGACCAGCTTCTTGCGCGCCTCGGCCCGCTCCCGCTCCAGCTCGGCCAGCGTCTCGTCGCGGGCCGCGGTGGCCTCGTCCTCGGCCAGCCGCATGATCTTCTCGATCCGGACCCCGAACCCGTTCAGCGAGGAGGGCGTGACCGGCTCGGCCTGCGGGGCCTCCTCGGCCGTCTGCAGGTGCAGCTCCTCGACCCGCTTCTCCAGGTGGCGCACCCGCTCCGCGAGCCGGTCGCGCTCGCTCAGCGCCCCGGTGAACTCCGACTCCAGGGACGCGAGGTGGGCGTCGACCTGGTCGCGGTCGTATCCGCGCAGGGCGACGTCGAACGGGACCGACTGAGGTGCGTCGGGCATGAGAACTTCCCCCAAGTGGCCTTACGGATGCGGGACCTGCAAATTGTGGCAGGGATGCGGGTCGGCACCAAGACACGGAATGACCATGTGCGGACCGCGATCGTTCGACTACCCGCGCAACAACACCAGGTCGTCACGATGTACGACTTCGCGCCGATGGTCCGCGTCCAGCTCCCGGGTGGAGCGGCCCAGCAGGTCGGGCAGCTCGCCGGCGTCGTACCCGACCAGGCCGCGGGCGACGGCCACGCCGTCCGGTCCGACCAGCTCCACCGGGTCGCCGGCGCCGAACTCGCCCTGCACCCCGGTCACCCCGGCCGACAGCAGGGACGTACGCCGCCGCACCACCGCCTCCACGGCGCCGGCGTCCAGCACCAGCCGGCCGCGCGGGGTGGTCGCGTGCCGCAGCCAGAACAGCCGGGTCGTCGTACGCCGGGCGGTGGCCGGGAACGCGGTCCCCACCGGCTCGCCGGCCAGCGCCGGGGCCACCGACTCGGCCGCGGCCAGCAGCACCGGCACGCCGGCGTTCGCGGCGATCCGGGCGGCGTCCAGCTTGCTCGACATCCCGCCGGTGCCCACCGCGGAGCCGGAGCCGCCGACCTCCACCCCGGCCAGGTCGTCGTCCAGCCGGACCTCGGGCACCAGGGTGGCGCCCGGGCGGCGCGGGTCGCCGTCGTACAGGCCGTCGACGTCGGACAGCAGCACCAGCGCGTCCGCGTGCACCAGGTGCGCGACCAGGGCGGCCAGCCGGTCGTTGTCGCCGAACCGGATCTCCTCGGTGGCGACCGCGTCGTTCTCGTTCACCACCGGGACCACGCCCAGCTGCAGCAGCCGCTCCAGGGTGCGGTGGGCGTTGCGGTAGTGCGCGCGGCGGACCAGGTCGTTCGCGGTGAGCAGCACCTGGCCGACGGTGAGGCCGGCCCGGGCGAAGGCGGCGGCGTACCGCTCGACCAGCAGCATCTGCCCCACGCTGGCCGCGGCCTGCTGGGTGGCCAGGTCCCGGGGGCGGGCGGCCAGCGCGAGCGGCGCCAGCCCGGCGGCGATCGCGCCGGAGGACACCAGCACCACCTGGCTGCCGGCGTGCCGCCGCGCGGCCAGCGCGTCGACCAGCCGGGACAGCCGCCGCGGGTCCAGCCCGCCCTCGGCCGTGGTGAGCGAGGACGAGCCGACCTTGACGACGACCCGGTGCGCGTCCCGGACGGTGTCCCGGACGGTCATTGCTTGCGGCCACCGCCGCGGCCGGGGCGGCGGTGCCGGGCCGGGGCCGCGTCCACGGCGGCGGCGATCTCGGCCTCCAGCGCCGCGTCCTCCTCCTCGGTGGACTGCCCGTGCCGGCTGCGGTACGCCACCAGCCGCTCAGCCGCGGAGGTCCGGTTGTTGGTCTCCACCCGGACGTCGGTGCCGCGCGGACCGGGCAGCGGGCCGTCGGCGATGGCCGCGGCGACCGCCAGCGTCGGCTGCCAGTCGAACGAGACGTCGCCGATCGTCACCTCGGCGCCGGCCTGCGCACCGGCCTTGACCAGCGCCTCCTCGACACCCAGCCGGGCCAGCCGGTCGGCCAGGTAGCCGACCGCCTCGTCGTTGGAGAAGTCGGTCTGCCGCACCCAGCGCTGCGGGCGCTCGCCGCGCACCACGAAGCCGTCCGGGTTGTCCGGGTCGGCCTCGACGGTGAAGCCCCCGTCGTCGACCGCCTTCGGGCGCAGCACGATCCGGGTCGCGTCCGGCGGCGGCAGGCTGGCCCGGTGCTGCTGCACCGCGCCGGCCAGCGCGTACGTCAGCTCGCTGAGGCCCTCGTGGGTGGCCGCGCTGATCTCGAAGACCGGCCAGCCCCGCCCGGCCAGCTCCGGCCGGATCATCTCGGCCATGGTGCGGGCGTCCGGCACGTCCATCTTGTTCAGCGCGACCAGGCGGGGGCGGCCGGCGAGGGAGGTGTCGTACTGGTCCAGCTCGTACTCGATGGCCTCGATGTCGGCCAGCGGGTCGCGGCCGGGCTCCTCGTTGGCGCAGTCGACGACGTGCAGCAGCACCGCGCAGCGCTCGATGTGCCGGAGGAACTCGATGCCCAGACCCTTGCCCTGCGCCGCGCCGGGGATCAGCCCGGGCACGTCCGCCACCGTGTACGTCACCTCGCCCGCCTTCACCACGCCGAGGTTGGGCTGCAGCGTGGTGAACGGGTAGTCGGCGATCTTCGGCCGGGCGGCGGAGATCGCCGCGATCAGCGAGGACTTGCCGGCGCTGGGGAAGCCGACCAGCCCGACGTCGGCGACGCTCTTCAGCTCCAGCGTCAGGTCGTGGGTCTCCCCCGGCTCGCCGAGCAGCGCGAACCCGGGCGCCTTGCGCCGGCGGGAGGCCAGCGCCGCGTTGCCGAGGCCGCCGCGGCCGCCGCGGGCGGCCACGAACCGGGTGCCCGCCCCGGTGAGGTCGGCGAGCACCTCGCCGGACGGGCCGTGCACCACGGTTCCGTCCGGGACGGGCAGCTCCAGCGTCGCGCCGGCCGCGCCGTCCCGGTTGCTGCCCATGCCCTGCTTGCCGTTGCCGGCGTGCTGGTGCGGGTGGAAGTGGAAGTCCAGCAGGGTGTGCACCTGCGGGTCCACGACCAGCACGACGTCGCCGCCGTTGCCGCCGTCGCCGCCGTCCGGCCCGCCGAGCGGCTTGAACTTCTCCCGGTGCACGGAGGCGGCCCCGTGCCCGCCGTTGCCGGCCACCGCATGCAGCACGACGCGGTCCACGAACGACGCCACGATCCCACCCTCCTACGTTTGCTGACCCTCTGCCCTACCCCCGACAACGCGGAAGGCGGGCCCGAGATTGCCTCGGGCCCGCCTTCCGAAACGCGTCGGTGCTCGTCAGCCCTCGCCGCGCGGCAGGATGTTGACGACCTTGCGACCGCGGCTCAGGCCGAACTGCACGTGCCCGGTCGCCAGCGCGAACAGCGTGTCGTCGCCACCGCGGCCGACCAGGTCGCCCGGGTGGAACTTGGTGCCGCGCTGCCGGACGAGGATCTCGCCGGCGTTGACGAGCTGGCCGCCGAAGCGCTTGACCCCGAGCCGCTGGGCGGCGGAGTCACGACCGTTGCGGGAGCTGGATGCCCCCTTCTTGTGTGCCATGGGGGCCTACTTCCCGCTCTCGATGCCGGTGACCTTCACCTGGGTCAGCGGCTGGCGGTGACCCATGCGGCGGTGGTAGCCGGTCTTGTTCTTGAAGTGGTGGATCTTGATCTTGGGGCCCTTGGTGTGCGCGACGACCTCACCGGTCACCGCCACCTTGGCCAGCGCGTCGGCATCGGTCGTGACGTCGTCGCCGTCCACGAGCAGCAGGGCCGGCAGGTCCACGCTCGCGCCGGGCTCACCGACGATCTTCTCGACCTCGACGACGTCGCCGACCGCCACCTTGTACTGCTTTCCGCCGGTCTTGACGATGGCGTACATCGACGTACTGCTCCTCGAGTGGGTTCGGATCGCTGCGCATCCGCGCGAGATCGGGTCCACCTCACGGTGGGCCATCGGACAGGGTACGGATCGTCCGAGGGGCGGGTCAAACCGCCCCCCGAACTACTCGGTGTGCACGGGCTGCGGCGGACCGGCCGGACGGCTGGCCGCCCGGCCCCGGCGCCGCGGGGGCGCCCCGTCG
>CADCTP010000176.1 GCA_902805565.1 uncultured Mycobacteriales bacterium | reverse complement strand
GTCAGCCCGACCTGCGCCAGCCAGCCGGCCGCGTCCCGGCGGGCGGCGGCCCGGCGCACCCCGGCCGCGCGGGCCGCGTACGCGACGTTGTCCAGCGCGGACAGGTGCGGGAAGAGCAGGTAGTCCTGGAAGACCACGCCGGTCCGGCGGCGCTCCGGCGGGACGCCGGCCAGGTCCTCGCCGGCCAGCGTGACGTGCCCGCCGCGCAGCGGCAGCAGCCCGGCCAGGGCCCGCAGCACGGTCGTCTTGCCGGAGCCGTTCGGGCCCAGGACGCCGAGCACCCGGCCGTCCGGGACGGCCAGCGCGCAGTCCAGCTCGAACCCGCCCCGCCGGACGACCAGGTGCGCGTCCAGGCTCACGGCCGGCCGACCCCGGCGTTGAGCACCCGGTCCCGCAGCGAGACCAGGATGACCACCGACACCGTGAGCAGCACCAGCGACAGCGCGATCGCCGCCTCCGGGTCGGTCTCCAGGGCGAGGTAGACCGCGATCGGCATGGTCTGCGTGCGGCCCGGGAAGTTGCCGGCGAAGGTGATCGTCGCGCCGAACTCGCCCAGCGCCCGGGCCCAGCACAGCACCGACCCGGCCAGCACCGACGGCCCGATCATCGGCAGCGTCACCCGGCGGAAGGTCGTCCACCGGGACGCGCCGAGCGTCGCCGACGCCTCCTCGAACCGCGGGTCCGCCGCCCGCAGCGCCCCCTCCACGGTCACCACCAGGAACGGCATCGCCACGAAGGTCTCGGCCAGCACCACGGCCAGCGGCGTGAAGGGGATGGTCAGCCCGAACCACTCGTCCAGCCAGCGCCCGACGATCCCGCGCCGGCCCAGCGCGAGGAACAGCGCGACGCCGCCGACCACGGGCGGCAGCACCAGCGGCAGCGTGACCAGCGCCCGCAGCACCGACCGGCCGGGGAACCGGGCCCGGGCCAGCACCCAGGCCAGCGGCACCCCGAGCAGCAGCGACACCCCGGTGGCCAGCGTGGCGGTGACCAGGGACAGCCGCAGCGCCTCGCCGACGAGCGGGTCGGCCAGCAGGGTGGGCAGCGACCGCCACGGCGCCCGGACCAGCAGCCCCAGCAGCGGCAGCAGCAGGAAGACGACCGCGACCGCGGCCGGCACGGCCAGCGGCCAGGGCGCCCGGGACCTCACGGAGCGGCGAAGCCGGCTTCGGTCAGCACCCGGGTGCCCTCGGCCGAGAGGACGTACGCGACGAACGCCGCCGCGCCGGCCCGGTTGGGCGAGTCGGTGAGGGTCGCGATCGGGTACTCCGTGGACCCGTTCGCCGCGGCCGGGATCTCGACGCCGCGGACCTCGTCGCCGGCGGCCAGCACGTCGGTGGCGTAGACCAGGCCGGCGTCCACCTCGCCCAGCCGGACGGCGGTGAGCACGGCCTTCACGTCGGCGCCGAAGGTCACCGGGGTGACCGCCAGGCCCGCCCGGGCCAGGACGGTCCGGGCCAGCGCCCCGCACGGCACCTGCTCCTGGCAGAGCGCGACCTTCACCCCGGGCCGGGCCAGGTCGGCCAGGCCGGTCACCCGGGCCGGGTCGTCCGGCGGGACCGCGATCGCGAGCACGTTGCGGGCGAACGTCCGCGGGCCGGCCGCGTCGCCGGCCTCGACGACCGACCGCATGTTGGCGGCGCTCGCGGAGGCGAACACGTCCGCCGGCGCGCCCTGCTCGATGCTCTCGGCCAGCCCGGAGCTGGGCCCGAAGTTGAACCGTACGGTCAGGCCCGGGTTCGCCGCCTCGAACCGGCGGCCGAGCGTGCTGAACGTCCCGGTCAGCGACGCGGCGGCGAAGACGGTGACGGTGCCGGACAGCCCGCCGGTGGGGGCGGCGCCGGGCTCGGTGCTCCCGGAGCCGCAGCCGGCCAGCAGCAGCGCGGCGGCCAGCGCGGCCAGGACCCGCCTCATCGCTGCGGGACCTCGACGACGACGTTGGTGGACTTCACCGAGGCGACCGCGACCACCCCCGGCTCCAGGCCCAGCTCGTCGGCGGCCTCCCGGCTCATCAGGGACACCACCCGGAACGCGCCGGCCTGCATCTCCACCTGCGCCATCACCCCGTCCCGGGTCACCCGGGTGACGATGCCGCGCAGCCGGTTGCGGGCGGACCGGGCGACGATCGGCGTCTCCGCGCCCGGCGCCGGGCCGTCCGCGGCGGCCCGGCCGATGAAGTCGGCGAGCGCCGCCCCGTCCACCACCGTCCGGGCCCCGGGCTCCTTGACCGTCGGCAACCGGCCGGTGTCCGCCCAGCGGCGGACCGTGTCGTCGCTGACCCCGAGCAACCCGGCGACCTCACTGATCCGATACGTCGGCACGAGCCGGACGCTAACACCGCATCCGCGGGTACGCGCCCCGGAACGTGCCGCTGCTGCGGGCCGGCCGGTCAGGGGCCCTCGCCGAGTGACCATCAGCGGGGCGACATCCGGCGTTCGGCGTGGGTTCCCCCGCCCCCGCGGGCCGACCCCGTACGGTGGTCCGGTCCCGACGGGTCGAGGGGGTGGACGTCGCGGAGCAGAGCGACGAGGTGGGCCGGGTCGCCGGCACCGCGGACGCGACCCCGCTGGTGTTCCGGGTCGCGGTCCGCCCGGATGCGTACCTGCAGCTCGACGACGTGGTGGTGACCTCCCGGGAGGTCCCCGGCGCCGGCCCGGTGACGGTGGCCGGCGTGGTCACCGAGGTCACGGCCCGGCACGAGGGCGCCCAGTTCGCCTCGGACGTGTTCCTGATCTCCGACGGGGTGCTGCCCGCCCAGGTGCAGGAGACGGCCGAGGTCGCGACCACCCGCACCGTCCCGGAGATGTGGGTGCCGCCGCGGCCGGGCGCCGCCGTGCACCGGGCCACGGACGAGGAGCGCAACCGCGCGCTGTGCTTCGACCGGATGGACCGCAAGGTCCCGGTCGGCCTGGGCCGGGACGGCGAGCCGGTGTTCGTCGACCTCGACTTCCTGGACGGCTCCCGCGGCGCGCACGTGTCGATCTCCGGCATCTCCGGGGTGGCGACCAAGACCAGCTTCGCGCTGTTCCTGCTGCACGCGCTGTTCCGGTCCGGGGTGCTCGGCGCCAAGGCGACCAACACCAAGGCGCTGATCTTCTCGGTCAAGGGCGAGGACCTGCTGTTCCTGGACGCGCCGAACACCCGGCTGGACGGCGACTCGCGCAAGCGGTACGACCAGCTCGGCCTGCCGGCGGAGCCGTTCCGGTCGGTGGCGTTCTTCGCGCCGCCGCGGCCCGGCGACCTGACCGGCCGGCCGAACGTCACCGGCCGCACCGACGGGGTGGCCGCGTTCTGGTGGACGATCGCCGAGTTCTGCCAGCAGGAGCTGCTGCCGTTCGTCTTCAGCGACGTGGAGGACGAGCGC
Organism: uncultured Mycobacteriales bacterium; assembly: GCA_902805565.1. Lineage (GTDB taxonomy): Bacteria > Actinomycetota > Actinomycetes > Mycobacteriales > CADCTP01 > CADCTP01. The sequence continues at coordinate 3,300 of CADCTP010000176.1, read as the reverse complement.
AACCAGTACACGATGGTCGTCCACCAGGTGGCCGGCCGGCTGCGGGCGCTCGGCCAGCCCGCCGGCACCGACGGGGCGTGGAGCGTCGAGGGTCGCCAGCTGCGGACGTACGACCAGCTGGTGGACTTCGTGGTGGAGAAGGTCACCGACGAGGACACCCGGTGGGAGTGGGCCGGCCCGGCGGTCGGCAGCGGCACGGTGAACGCGTTCGTCCGCCGGCTGCGCTCGTCGCTGAAGTCGATCCGGCCGCTGGTCCGGGCGGACATCTCCGGCCCGCGCCGGTCGGTGGGCACCGAGGGCCAGCAGGTCACCGTGGTCGACCTGCACGCGCTGCCGGACCGCGGGCAGCGGTTCGTCGTCGGCGTGGTGCTGCGGGCGGAGACCGAGCGCAAGGAGGCGGCCGGGCCCGGCGGGCTGCTGTTCACCATGCTCGACGAGCTGAACAAGTACGCGCCCCGGGAGGGGTCCAGCCCGATCAAGGAGCTGGTCCTGGACATCGCCGAGCGCGGCCGGTCGCTGGGCATCATCCTGATCGGCGCCCAGCAGACCGCCAGCGAGGTGGAGCGCCGGGTCATCGCGAACTCGGCGATCAAGGTGGTCGGCCGGCTCGACCCGGCCGAGGCCGGCCGCCCCGAGTACGGCTTCCTGCCCGCCTCCCAGCGGCTGCGGGCCACCCTGGCCACCCCGGGCGCGATGTTCGTCGCCCAGCCGGGGATCCCGGTGCCGCTGGCGGTGGAGTTCCCGTTCCCGGCCTGGGCGACCCGGGAGAGCGAGCGCGGCGGGCCGGTCCCCGAGCCGGCCGAGGACCCGTTCGACCTGCTGCCACCGGACGACGACCCGCCGCCGTTCTGACCCCGGCCGGGTCAGCTCTCGACCGCGTCCTGGACCTTCTTGGCCGCGCCCCAGCCGTGCCACCGGTCGATCTCGATCCAGGCGTTGACCCGGCCGCGGTCCCGGACCGGGTACGGGTTGCCGCCGTAGTGGGTCGACAGCCGGTCGATGCCGGACAGGTCGGTGTCGTCGGACAGCTCCACGACCTTGCCCTGGATGCTGACGTGGGTGTACCAGCTGGCATCGTCCAGGACGGTCAGCGAGACCCGCGGGTCGCGGCGCAGGTGCTCCAGCCGCTTGCGGCCCTCGTCCAGGTTGATCAGGATCCGGTCGCCGTCCAGCACGTACCAGGTGGCGACGGAGACCGGCTGGCCCTCCGGCCCCAGGGTGGCCATCACGGCGGGGTTCGGCTTCATCAGCAGGGCGCGGAGCTCGTCCGGCAGCGGTGAGGTGGGCACGTCGGTGCTGTTCCCCACCGCGACGGGAGTGACACCCGGCGTGGGTCGGCGGGACCGGCCGCCGGGGGACGTACGGTGTCCCGGGCGCCGAGACCTCAGGAGGACACCGTGCGTTTCCTGCACACCTCCGACTGGCACGTCGGCAAGACCCTCAAGGGGTACGACCGGCTGCCGGAGCAGCGCGAGGTGCTGGCCGAGATCGTCCGGATCGCCGCCGAGCGGCGGGTGGACGCCGTGCTGGTGGCCGGCGACCTCTACGAGACCGCCACCCCCGGCGCCGACGCCCAGCAGCTGGTCGTCCGGACCCTGCTGGCGCTGCGGGACACCGGGGCGCAGGTGGTCGCGATCGCCGGCAACCACGACCACGCCCCGACCCTGGACGCGTACCGCCCGCTGGCCGGGGCGGCCGGGATCACCCTGGTCGGCCGGGTCCGCCGGCCCGCCGACGGCGGCGTGGTCGCCTTCGACACCGCGGACGGGACGCCGGTCCGGATCGCCGCCCTGCCGTTCCTGTCCCAGCGGTACGCGGTGCGGGCCGCCCAGCTGCTGGAGCAGACCCCGGCCGAGAACACCGCCGGCTACGACGCCTGGGTGCGCGGCGTGGTCCGGTCGCTGGCCACCGGGTTCGCGCCGGACGCGGTGAACCTCGTGCTGGCCCACCTCACGGTGACCGGCGCCGCGATGGGCGGCGGCGAGCGGCAGTCCCAGTCGATCTTCGAGTACCACGTGCCGGCGAGCGCGTTCCCGCCGGACGTGCACTATGTCGCGCTGGGCCACCTGCACCGGCGGCAGTCGGTGCCGGCGCCGTGCCCGGTGCACTACAGCGGCAGCCCGCTGCGGATCGACTTCGGCGAGGTGGAGAGCACGCCGGCCGTGCTGGTCGTCGACGCGGCCCCGGGGGTGCCGGCCAGGGTCACCGACGTGCCGATCACCGCCGCCCGCGCCCTGCGGACCGTACGGGGGTCGCTGGCCGAGCTGGCCGCGCTGGAGCCTGACCCGGCCGACCTGCTCAAGGTCGTGGTCACCGAGCCGGCCCGGGCCGGGCTGCGGGAGGACGTCCGGGAGCTGTTCCCGAACGCGCTGGAGGTGCACGTCGCCCGGGACGCCGCCGCGCCGGCCGCCGCGGCCGGCCCGGCCCGCACCGACCGGGCACCGGCCGAGCTGCTGCGCGACTACCTGCGCGGGCGGGACGTGACCGACCCGCGGGTCGAGGCCCTGTTCGCCCGCCTGCACGACGACGTGCTGACCGGCGAGCGCGCCTGATGCGGCCGGTCACCCTGGAGCTGGACGGCTTCGGGTCGTTCCGGGAGCGGTGCACGGTCGACTTCACCGACGCGGAGTTCTTCGCGCTGGTCGGCCCGACCGGGGCCGGCAAGTCCACCGTGGTCGACGCGATCGTCTTCGCCCTCTACGGCTCCGTGCCGCGCTGGGACAACCGCCGCGCGGTGGAGTGGGCGCTCGCCCCGACCGCCGGCCGGGGCGTGGTCAGCCTGGTCTTCGACGTCGGCCCGCAGCGCTGGACCGCCACCCGGGAGCTGCGCCGCTCGGCGCAGGGCAAGGTCAGCGTGAAGAACGCCCGGCTGGAGCGGGCGCTGCCGTCCGGGTCCACCGAGGTGGTCGCGGCGGACAGCGAGGTGAACGCGGCCGTCGAGAAGCTGCTCGGGCTGTCGTACGACCACTTCGTGCGGTGCGTGATCCTGCCGCAGGGCGACTTCGCCCGCTTCCTGCACTCCTCGCCGAAGGAGCGCCAGGACACCCTGGTCGACCTGCTCGGCATCCGGGTCTACCGGGAGGTCGCCGAGCGGGCCCGGGCCGAGGCCGCCGCGCAGCGGCAGCGGGCCGACTTCGCGGCCCAGCGGCTGGCCGGGTACGCCGACGCCACCCCGGCGGCGACCGCCGCCGCCGAGGCCCGGATCGCCGCCGTGGCGGCGCTGGAGCGGTCCGTGGCCGAGCGGGTCCCCGCGCTGGTCGAGGGCACCCGGGCGGTCGCCGACGCCGACGCCGAGGTCCG
>CADCTP010000175.1 GCA_902805565.1 uncultured Mycobacteriales bacterium | reverse complement strand
CCACCCCGGTCCCGCCTGCGCGGGTGCAGGCCGGCGGCCCGCACTGCGGCGGTCGCAGCGGCCCGGTCGGCGGCGGCGACGACCGCGCGGATCGCCGCGCAGGCTCCGCCGGGGTCCGCGAGGTGCCAGGCGTAGACGCGGAGGGTCACCGCGCGAGCATGCCGGACGGTGCCGCCGGCCGGTGCCGCCGGGCGGACGGGACGCCCGTGCCGGCCCCCGTCAGGCGGCGACCGGTCGTCGCTCACGTGCGGGCCGGGCGGGGTACGACGGACGAGTCGGGCTGTACGCCGGGTTCTGTGCCCGGGGCGCGTACGCCCCGGCGGCGGCCATCCATCTGGGCCTGCCGTCGCCGGCAGGCTCGTGCGGTCCACCCGCAGGCATCGGACGGGCCGTCCTCGAGCGCCTGCGCGGGGCGGTCGCCCGCCCCTTCTCGACCTTGCTCCGGGTGGGGTTTACCTAGCCGCCCGGGTCACCCCGGGCGCTGGTGGTCTCTTACACCACCGTTTCACCCTTACCACCCCGAGGGGTGGCGGTCTGTTCTCTGTGGCACTGTCCCGCGGGTCACCCCGGGTTGGTGTTGCCAACCACCCTGCCCTGTGGAGCCCGGACGTTCCTCGGCGGGATGCGAGCACCCCGACGCGGCCGCCCGCCCGGCTCGTCCGCCGTGTGATCAGAATAGCGGGTGCAGATCGCCGATGCGTTCCTGACCGCGGGTGCCGGGCTCGTCGCCGGCGGGGTGAACGCCATCGCCGGCGGCGGCTCGCTGCTGCTGTTCCCGGCGCTGGTCGCCGTCGGGTACGGCACCCTCGCCGCCAACGTGACCAACTCGGTGGCGCTGTGGCCGGGCTACCTCGGCGGCGCGTACGGCTTCCGGGCCGAGCTGGCCGGCCTGCGGTCCCGGCTGATCACGCTCAGCGTCATCGCGGCGGTCGGGTCGGCGCTCGGCTGCGTGCTGCTGCTGGCCACCCCGGAGGGCGCGTTCGACGTGGTGGTGCCGTTCCTGGTGCTGGCGGCGAGCCTGCTGCTGGCCGTCCAGCCCCGGGTGCGCGCGCTGGTCGGCGGGCACACCCGGCCCGCGGTGCTCTACCCGGCGGTCGGCGCGGCGGCGGTCTACGGCGGCTACTTCGGCGGCGCGCTGGGCGTCATCCTGCTCGGCACCCTCGCCCTCACCCTGCCGGACAGCCTGCGCCGGCTGAACGCGGTCAAGGCGGTCCTGCAGCTGGTCGTCGGGACCGTCACCGTCGTCGCGTTCGGGATCTTCGGGCCGGTGGACTGGGTCGCGGTCGCGATCATCGCGCCGGCCGCGCTGGCCGGCGGCCTGCTCGGGGCCAGGCTGGCCCGCAAGGTCGACGACGAGCTGCTGCGCCGCGCGGTGGTCGGCTTCGGCATCCTCGTCGCGGTCCTGCTCTTCGTCCGCGCGCTGTAGCGGCCGGACGCGCCTAGAGCCCGTTCAGGTGGTGGGTGTCGTTGAAGGTGCGCACCACCGCCTGGCCGTCGGCGAACCAGTCCAGGACGGACACGCTCGCGGTGTCCAGGTGCATCCGGAACAGCGCCGAGGACGGGGCGCCGAGCGCCGCGCACAGCAGCAGCTTGATCGGGGTGACGTGGGAGACCACCACCACGGTCCGGCCCGGGTGCGCGGCCAGCAGCCGGTCCCGGCTGCGGCGGACCCGCCGGGCCACCTGGTTGACGCTCTCCCCGCCGGGCGGGGCCACGGCGCTGTCGGCCAGCCAGGCGTCCCGCTCGGCCGGCCACTCCGCCGCCACCTCGGCGAACGTCCGGCCGTCCCAGCGGCCGAAGTCGGTCTCCACCAGGCCCTCGTCCACGGTGACCGGGACCTCGAGGGCGGCCGCGACCGCGCCGGCGGTCTGCCGGGTCCGGGTCAGCGGCGAGCTGACCACCGCGATCTCCCGGCCGGCCAGGTGGGCCAGCCGGCCGGCCACCGCGCGGGCCTGGGCGTGCCCCTGCGGGGTGAGCTCCGGGTCGGCCCGGCCGCTGTAGCGGACCCCGGACATGGGGGTGTTCCCGTGCCGCACCAGCAGCAGCGTGGTCGGCGGGCCGGCGTCGGTCCGGTACGCCAGCACCCGGGCGGCCCCGGAGTCCACCGACGCCGGATCCCCCGACCCGGCCGACCCCGACCCGGCCGATTCCATCCCGGCGGGGCCGGCCGCGGGTGGGGCGGCCGGGGCCTGCCGGGTGGGCGCGGCCGCCCGGGCCGGCTCCCGCGGCGCCCAGACCTGACCGCGGGCCGCGGCGTCCATCGCCTCGTTGGCCAGCCGGTCGGCGTACGAGTTCTTCTCCCGCGGGATCCAGCCGTACGTCACCGCCGGCAGCCGGCGGGCCAGGGCCCGGCCCTCGGCGTGCAGCGGCTGCAGGTCCGGGTGCTTGACCCGCCACCGGCCGGACATCTGCTCGACGACCAGCTTGGAGTCCATCCGGACCTCGACCGCGGCCGGGGCGAGCTCGACCGCGGCCCGCAGCCCGGCCAGCAGGCCCTGGTACTCCGCGACGTTGTTCGTCGCCCGGCCCAGCGACGCGGCCCGCTCGGCCAGCACCTCGCCGGTGTCGGCGTCCCGGACCACGGCGCCGTACCCGGCCGGGCCCGGGTTGCCCCGCGACCCTCCGTCGGCCTCGACGACCAGCCGCCGGCTCACTGACCCGGTTCCGCGGTCCGGCCCGGCCGCGCGGCACCCGGCCCGCTCACAGGCCGGACTCCGCGGTCCGGACCAGGATCCGCCGGCAGTTCTCGCAGCGCAGCACCTCGTCGGGGGCCGCGGCCCGGATCGCCCGCAGCTCGGCGCCGAACATCTCCAGCCGGCAGCCCTCGCAGCGCCGCTGGCGCAGCTCGGCCGCGCCGACCCCGCCCGAGGCGACCCGCAGCTTCTCGTACAGCGCGAGCAGGTCGGCGGGCAGCTCGGTGGCCAGCGACGCGCGGGCGCCGGCGTCCGCGGCCGCCTCGGCGTCGATCTCCGTGTACGCGGCGTCCCGCGCGTCCACGGCCGCCTGGCGCTCGGCGGTCACCGTGGCGACCTCGGCGCGGATCGCGCCGGCCCGGGACTCGGCCTCCTCGCGCTTCTCCATCAGCTCGAGCTGGACGTCCTCCAGGTCGGACTGCCGCCGGGCCAGCGACTCGACCTCGTGCTGCAGGCTCTCCAGCTCCTTGGCCGGGACCGCGCCGGACTGCATCCGCTGCTGGTCGCGCTCGGACCGGCGGCGGACCTGGTCGACGTCGCCCTCCAGCCGGCGCAGCTCCCGGTCCAGGTCGCCGACCTCGGTCTCCACCCGGACCAGGGAGTCGCGCAGCTGGGCGAGGCGGGCGTCGGCGGTGCTGATGGCGGTGAGCTCGGGCAGCGTCCGGCGGCGGTGCTCCAGCCTCGCCAGCGCGGCGTCGTGGCCCTGCAGGACGAGCAGTCGGAGTTGGACCTTCGGATCGGCCTTCACCCCGCTCACCTTAGGGCGTGCGGGGTCGGCGTCAGACGGGAGTGCCGACCGCCGCGGGCCGCAGTGCCCGCAGCACGATCCGGACCCGCAGGCCGTCGCCGTCCCGGCCGGCGGCGGCCTGCCCGCCGTGCGCCTCGACCAGCCGGCGGACCACGTACAGCGCCAGGGTGGCGGGCCGGCCGGTGGCGGCGGCCTCCCGCGACCCGAACGGCTCGAACAGCTCCGACAGCTCGGACCGGGCGCGCGCGCTGGCGTACGCCAGCTCGACGACGACCTCGCCGCCGGAGCGGTGCGCGGACAGGCGTACCGGCCGGTCCCGCCGGGCGTCGGCCCGGATGTGGTCGGCGAGCGCGCGGACGACCTGGTCCAGCGTGATCCCGTCGACGTACGCGGCCAGGTCGTCCGCGATGTCCAGGACGACCGGCGGCCGGGACTGGCCGAGCCGGAACCCGCGCAGCGCGGCGGTGACGTCGGCGACCGACCCGCGGCCCGGCGCGGCGCCGGCCGACGCGGCGAGCAGCATGTCCTCCAGCAGCCTGGACAGCCGGTCGGCGTGCTCGACGATCCCGGTGAGCAGCACGTCCCGGGACTCGGCGGTGATCCGGTCGCCGCGCGAGGACAGGGTGGCGGCGCTGCCCCGGATCGCCGTGAGCGGTGTGCGGAACTCGTGCGAGACGGACGCGATGAGGTCCTCCCGGATCCGGCCGGCCTCCCGCAACCGGGCCAGCGCGTCCAGCTCGGCGTCGAAGAGCTGCCGGCGGTAGCGCTCCTGCCGCTCGTACCCGCGCTCGGCGAAGCGGCGCGCGGCGACCAGCACGACGACGGCGGCGACCAGCATCGCCGCGCCGAGCACCAAGGCGGTCAGCTCCACGCCGACCACTGTGGCGGCCGGCCGCCGGGAGGGCCATGGCCCGAACGAGCCATATGCGCCGGCCCTCCCGGCACCGGTCCGGCGCCCGGCCGCGGCCCCCCGGCCCGGCCGTCCCCGGGGATCAGCGCCGCTCGGGCATCAGGTCGGCCGGCCGAACGACTGCAGGTGGACGCCGTCCTCGACCTCGTCCGCCATGACGTGACGCTGGTACACCGAGATGCCTGTTGTGATCACTGGCACACTTCCCCGGGTGGAGTTGCAGCAGGTCGGCCTGTCCCACCCGCGGGTGAAGCAGGTGCTCGACATCCAGAACAACACCGCCTCCAACCGGGAGCGGCTCGTCGTCGCCGAGGGGCTCTGGGCGCAGCGCCTGGTGCTGGAGGCCGGCGTGCTGGTGCGGACCTTCCTGTGGTGCCCGGAGCTCGCGTACTCCGACGAGTCCCGCACCCGGGCCGGGCAGCTGGTCGAGCGGGCCGAGCAGGCGTACCAGGTCTCGGCGCGGACGCTGGAGCGGATCGGCGAGCGCGGCCAGCAGGACGGGCTGCTGTCGGTCGTCCGGCTGCCCTTCCACGAGCCGGACTCCCTGCACGTCGGCCGGTCGGCGCTGGTGCTGGTGGCCGACGCGGTGGAGATCCCGGGCAACCTCGGCACCCTGGTCCGGACCCTGGACGCCGTGCGGGCCGACTGCCTGGTGCTGACCAACCGGCGCACCCGACTGACCCACCCCAAGGTCTTCCGTGGCAGCCAGGGCACCGTGCTGACCGTGCCGAGCGTGGAGTTCCCTTCGGCCGCGGAGGCCGTGCCGTGGCTGCGCCGGCAGCGGTTCCGGGTGCTGCTGGCCGACACCGACGAGGCGCTGAACTACCGGCAGGTCGACTACGACGGCCGGGTCGCGATCGTGGTCGGCAGCGAGCGGTACGGCATCTCCCGGCCCTGGTACGAGCACGGCTTCGACCGGGTCGCGCTGCCGATGCTCGGCTCGGCCGACTCGCTCAACGTGTCGGTGTCCGCGTCGGTGCTGCTCTACGAGGCGCGCGCCCGGCAGGACGGCTGGTGAGACGGGGGTGGGACGGGGCTGGGACGGGGACGCCGGGCCGGGCTGCACTGCCCGGCGGCGGACCGTCTGACCCCTCGCGGGGAAGCGGGTGGCTCGGCTCGGCCCGGCGCCGTCGGGCAGCAGCGTAGCGCCGGCACCGCGGGCGCCGCAGGCGGTTCCGGGCACGTACCGTCGCAGCCATGGCCAAGGTTCTGGACGGCATCGACGACGGGCTCGCGGCGTGGCTTGAGCGGCAGCCGGTGTTCTTCGTCGGCACCGCGCCGCTGGCGGCGGACGGGCACGTCAACGTCTCCCCCAAGGGCACCGTCGGCACGTTCCGGGTGCTGGACCGGGACACCGTGGCGTACCTGGACCTCACCGGCAGCGGCGCGGAGACGCTCGCGCACCTGCGGGAGAACGGCCGGATCACGCTGATGTTCTGCGCCTTCGACGGCAGGCCGAACATCGTCCGGCTCTGGGGGCGCGGAGCGGCGGTGCTGCCCTCGGACCCCGGCTTCGCCGCGCTGGCCGGCGCCTTCCCGGCGCACCCGGGGGTCCGGTCGGTGATCCGGGTCGCGGTGACCCGGGTCGCGGACGCCTGCGGGTTCGCGGTGCCGCGGATGAGCCTGACGGCCGAGCGCACCACGCTGGACGCGCACAACGCGAAGAAGGGCGCCGCCGAGCTGGCGGCGTACCGGGTCCGGAAGAACACCGCCAGCATCGACGGCCTGCCGGCCTGGCCCGCCGGCGAGCCGGTCGTCGACGTGTGACCGCCGGCGGCGGCCGGGCCGAGGTGCTCGGCGACCTGACGACGCTGCCGGGGACCGGGCGGTCGCCGTTCGCCCGGGGCACCCGGATACCGGCTTGCCGGGTGCGGCAGAGTGGGGCCGGTGGACGAGGGACGGCTGGCGGCGGCCTGGGCGGGGATCGACTCGCTCCCGGCGGCGGACTTCCGGGCACTGATCGGGTCCCTCGTCGCCGGCGCCCCGCCGGCGGTCGCGGCGTTCGAGCGGGCCTCGGCGCACGACTCGACCGGGGACCCGGTGCGCGCCGTGGAGCTGTACGAGACGGCGCTGGCGGCCGGGCTGACCGGGGTGCGGCGGCGGCGGGCGGTGATCCAGCTGGCCAGCTCGCTGCGCAACCTCGGCCGGGCGCCGGAGAGCGTCGCCCTGCTGACCGCCGAACTCGCCGCCACCACGCCCGCCGGCACGGCGCCCACCGCCACCGCGCCCGCCGCGACCGGGGCGGCCCCGCCGGAGGCCGGCGGACCACCCGGAGCCGGCGGACCACCCGGAGCCGGCGGACCACCCGGAGCCGGCG
>CADCTP010000174.1 GCA_902805565.1 uncultured Mycobacteriales bacterium | reverse complement strand
GGATGCCCAGCACTCGCAGCATGGCGAGCCGCTCGGCGGTGCCGGTGCCGGGCTCCGGCCGGAACAACACCAGCCGCTGTCCGGAAGGAGGGCTCAGCACGACGTCGCACTGCAGGTCCAGTCGGCCGACCTCCGGGTGGGTCAGAACCTTGCGAGTCGTGCGCCGGACGGCCACCTCCCGCCGTTGCCATATCGTCCGGAACTCCGAGCTGGCCCGGGACAGCTCGGCGATCAGCGCGCGGACGATCGGGTCGGTGCCCCGCCGGCCGGCCGTGGCGCGCAGGTCGGCGACGTACTCGCCGCCGAGGGCGTCGTGCTGGTCCGCGCTGTAGCGCGATCGCAGGTCGGGGTCGGTGAACCAGCGCCAGAGGAAGTTGCTCGCCAGCCCGGGCGCCGCCGCGAGCGGGCCGAGCAGTGCGATGTTGAGCGGGTTCTGCGCGACGATGTCGTGCGTGTCGTCGCTGATGAGCGCCGGAACCGAGGGAGCCACCGCGTCCAGCACGTACATCAGTCCCGGATCGGCGTAGCCGAGGGATCGGTGCCGATCGGGCGGTGCCTGCCCCGCCAGCAGGTAGATGTGGTCACGTTCGTCCAGAGCCAGTCGCAGTGCACGAGCGATGGCGCCGAGCGTCGCCCGGGACGGCCGCGGCCCCCGGCCCTGCTCGATGCGTTCGTAGAAGTCGGTCGACATGTCCGCGAGCACCGCCACCTCCTCGCGCCGCAGACCCGGGGCGCGGCGGCGGCTGCCCGCGACCAGCCCGACGTCGGAGGGCTGCAGCGCCTCCCGCCGTGAACGCAGGAAGGCGCCGAGCTCGTGCTGGTCCACTCAACCTCCCGCGAACGCCCGTCTCGATGCCTCCATGGTGCACGTCCGCCGGCGGGGATCCCCGGACTCCTTGTCCGGGGATGAGTCGGGCGGCCAGGAGCCGCCGAGGCGGTGCCAGCGTGGTTCGAACACCACGAACCAGGAGGCACCATGTCCACTCCCAAGATCGCCCTGGTCACCGGAGCGAGCCGCGGCCTCGGGCGGAGCATGACCCAGCACCTCGCCCGCGCCGGGATCGGCGTCATCGGCACCTACCTCAGCAGCAAGGACGCGGCCGACAGCCTCGTCGCCGAGCTGGCACCTGCTGGCGTACCGGTCGTGGCCATGCAGCTCGACGTCGGCGACAGCGCCGGGTTCCCGCAATTCGCCGCGGGCGTCCGGGCGACGCTCGACGATCTCGGCGCCGCGCATCTGGACTACCTCGTCCACAACGCCGGCTCGGGGATCCACGCACCGTTCACCGAGACGACCGAGCACCAGATCGACGCGATGGTGCAGGTCCACCTCAAGGCACCGTTCCTGCTGACCCAGGCCCTGCTGCCGGTGCTCGCCGACGGCGGTCGGATCCTCAACGTCTCCTCCGGGCTGGCGCGCTTCACCGGCCCCGGATACGCCGCGTACGCCGCCGCCAAGGGCGCGGTCGAGGTACTGACCCGCTACCAGGCACAGGAGCTCGCCGCTCGACGGATCCGCGTCAACGTCCTCGTCCCGGGCGCGATCGCGACCGACTTCGGCGGCGGGCTGGTGCGCGACGACGAGCACGTCAACGCTGCGCTCGCCGGCGCCATCGCCCTCGGCCGGGTGGGCAACCCCGACGACATCGGCGCCGCGGTCCCCGCGATCCTGTCCGACGCCCTCGGCTGGGCCAACGGCACCCGCATCGAGCTCTCCGGCGGACAGAGCCTGTAAGCGGTGACCGGCAGCCCTTCCGGCCGCCCCGGCGCCCGAGCCGGCGGCGGGCCGGCCGATTCACGCGGTTCGGCGTAGCAGGCAACCTCCGCGCCCTGTTCGAGGTGGACTGGGCAGAGGAGGCGACGATGGATCCCGACGAGGACTTCCGCGCGTACGTGGCGCACCGCTCGCCGGCGCTGCTGCGGACCGGCTACCTGCTGACCGGGGACGCGGCGGCGGCCGAGGACCTGGTGCAGAGCGCGCTGGCCAAGACCTGGCGGCACTGGCGTCGGGTGGCCGCCATGGGCAACCCGGACGCGTACGTGCGCCGGGTGATGCTCAACGAGCGGAGGTCCTGGTGGCGCCGGACGGGCGCGCGGGAGCAGCTGGTCGGCGTCCCGCCGGAGCGTCCCGGCCCCGACGAGGCGGTCGCGCACGCCGACCGGGACCGGGTGTGGCGGGCGATGAGCCGGATGCCGCCGCGGATGCGGGCCGTGCTGGTGCTGCGGTACTGGGACGACCTGTCCGAGGCCGAGATCGCGGATGTGCTCGGCTGCTCGACGGGGACCGTGAAGAGCCAGGCCAGCCGCCGGCTGCGCCGGCTGGCCGACCTCCTCGAACCGGACCGGGCCGGTGCCGCCCGCGGAGACCAGGGGGGACGACGATGAATGACGAGCTGACCCATGTCGAGGACGACCTGCGGGCGACCCTCGCGGACCGGGCCGCGCACGCGCCGTTCCCGGGCGACATGGTGGGCGCGCTGCACCGGCGGCGGCACCGCCGCCGGAAGCGGATGATGACCGGTGCCGCGGCCGCGGCGGCCCTGGTGGTCGCCGGGGTGGTGACCGTGCCGACCCTGGTGCTGCGCCCGGACGCCGGCACCGTGGCGGCCGGTGCGCCGGGTCCGTCCGCGCTGCCGGCCGGCCCCACCGCTGCCGGCCCGCCGCCCCCGGCGACCCGCATGGGCCGGCTGTCCTGGGGCGTCGGCTGGCTGCCGCCCGGGTTGCGCGAGGTCGGCCGGAAGGCCGGGTCCGTCAACACGATCCGGATCTGGAGCGACGGGCGGCGCGGCGGGTGGCTGGTGCGGCTGGTCGAGAACGCGGGCCAGCTCGTGGACCCGGACCCGGCCCAGAAGGTCACCGTGCGCGGGCGGCCCGGCCACCTGATCCCCTCCTACCTCGGCGACGGGTCACGGACGCTGATGTGGACGGAGCGCGGTCGTGAGTTCGGGCTCGACGTACGGGCTCCGGCCGGTGCCCCGGGCCGCGACGCGGCCGGGCAGGCGGCGGTCCGCATCGCCGAGTCGCTGCGTCGGCAGGACGTCACCCTGGCCACGTCGCTGACCGCCGACCTTCCGCGCGGGTACGCGCCGTACGAGGCGTACGTCGAGGGGACCGCGCCGGGACGGTGGGCCGGGCACGTCGCGTTCGGGACCGGACGGCAGGTCGTGCACGTGGCCGTCGGCCGCGGCGGCGCCCAGCCGGACGACGTCCTCGCCGGCTACGACTGCGGTCCGGGCGCGGGCGAGCCGCAGCGGTTCACGGCCGGCGGCCGGACCCTGCTCTGGTGGAGGACCAACAGCGGCCACACCGGGTCGCTGCTGGCCACCGACGGAACCGGCGGCCAGCCGGTGAGTGTCTGCGCCACCGACCCGTCGCTGACCCGCGAGCAGCTGGCCCGGGTGCTGCTCTCGACCCGCGTCACCGTCACCACCCATGACTGGATCGGCGACTGAGCGAAGGCCGAAGCCCTGGACCGGACCAGCCCGAGCGCGTCCGGCTCGCCGAGGAGCGAGTACGCGCGGGACGGGCAGGGCGGCCGGATCGCTGCACGTACGAGACGGCTCGGCCGGATCTCACCCGCCGGAGGGAGTCGGGTCGGCGGGACCGCTGGGACACTACGGGGGTGATCGGCCTGGGTGGTGCGCTCGGAACGTGGGTGCACCGGCACTCCCGGCTCGCCGACGCCCTGCTGGCCCTGGTGGTGCTGGCCGTGTCGGTGCCGCCGCTGCGGGAGCCGCCGGGCTGCGGCTGCCCACCCACGACGGCCTGGGCGTACGTGCTGGTCGCCGCGGGGTGCCTGCCGCTGCTCTGGCGGCGGGACGTCCCGTTCGGCTCCGCGCTCGCGGTGGGGGTGGTCGCCGTCGCGACCAGCCTGCTGGACCTGCCCGAGCCGGTGCTGCCGTTCGCCGCGCTGGTGGCCGTCTACTCCGTGGCCGCGCACGCGCGCCGCCGGCTGGCGCTGCTCGCCGCCGCGCTGACCGCCGCCGCGCTGGCCGCGCTGGCCGCCGAGCAGCAGTCGGACGCCAATGCGGTCACCGTGACGTACCTGGTCTTCGCCACCGCCTGGCTGCTCGGCGACAGCGCCCGCGGTCGCCGGGAGCGTACGGCGGACGCGGAGGAGCGGGCCGCGCAGCTGGAGCGCACCCGGGCCGCGGAAGCCCGGCGGGCGGTCGCCGAGGAGCGCAACCGGATCGCCCGGGACCTGCACGACCACGTCGCCCACCACGTCAGCCTCATGGTGGTGCAGGCGGAGGCGGGGCCCGTCGCCCTGGACCGGGCGCCGGAGCGGGCGGCGGAGGCGTTCGACGCCATCGGCGCCACCGGCCGGCAGGCCCTCACCGAGATGCGGCAGCTGCTGGGCCTGCTGCGGGCCGGCGATGCCGAGCGGCTGGCCCCGCAGCCCGGCCTGGACCGGCTGGCGGAGCTGGCGGCCGGGGTGCGGCAGGCCGGCCTCCCGGTCGAGCTGGTCGTCACCGGCCGGCGGCGGGCGCTGCCGCCCGCGGCGGACCTGTCGGCGTACCGGATCGTGCAGGAGGCGCTGACCAACGCACTGCGGCACGCCGGGCCGGCCCGGGCCGCGGTCACCGTCGAGTACGCCCGCGACGAGCTGCGGCTGACCGTCGTCGACGACGGCGTGGGCTCCGCCGACCGGGATCCCCCGGGCGGCGGGAACGGGCTGGCGGGCATGCGGGAGCGGGCGGTGCTGGTGGGCGGGCGGCTGGAGGCGGGGCCCCGGCCGGTGGGCGGCTGGGCGGTCTCGGCGGTGCTGCCGCTGCCGCCGGCATGAGCATCCGGGTCCTGCTCGCCGACGACCAGCGGCTCGTACGGGCCGGGTTCGCGATGATCCTGGACGCCCACGACGACCTGGAGGTGGTGGGCGAGGCCGCGGACGGCGCGGAGGCGGTCGCGCTGGCCCGGCGGCTGGCCCCCGACGTGGTGCTGATGGACGTCCGGATGCCGGTCCTGGACGGGCTCGCCGCGACCCGCCGGGTCGTCGCCGAGGTCCCCGGCGCCAAGGTGCTCATGCTCACCACGTTCGACCTGGACGACTACGTGTACGACGCGCTGCAGGCCGGGGCGAGCGGGTTCCTGCTCAAGGACGTCGGCCGGGACGAGCTCGTCGCCGCCGTCCGGGTGGTCGCCGCCGGGGACGCGCTGCTGGCCCCGTCGGTCACCCGCCGCCTGCTGGCCGACTTCGTGGCCAGCCGGTCGGCCACCGCGCGCCGCCCGACCCCGGCCGCGCTGTCCGGGCTCACCGCCCGCGAGCGGGACACCCTCGGCCTGCTGGCCCGCGGCCGGTCCAACGCCGAGATCGCGGCCGAGCTGGGGGTCAGCGACCACACCGTGAAGACCCACGTGGGCAACGTGCTGATGAAGCTCGGTCTGCGCGACCGGATCCACGCCGTCATCTTCGCGTACGAGGTCGGGCTGGTCCGTCCCGGCGGCTGACCCCGCCGGTCTCCCCCGCGCGGGGGAGGCGCGGGCCCACCGTCGCGGGGGAGGTGCCGCCCGGCCGGGGTCCCTAGCGTCGGCGGCGTCGTCCCGCCCCGCTGGAGGAAGCCATGCAGTCCACGACCCTCGCCGCCCCGGCCACGGCCGCCGGCCCGGCCCGCCGCCGGCCGCCCGCCACCGTGCTCGCCGCCACCGTGCTCGCCGTGACCGTCCCGCCGGTGCTGCTCTCCGCGATCGGGCTCAGCCACCCGGCGAAGCTGACGGCCGGCTCGGCGGAGTGGTGGACCACCATGCACACGCTGCTGCTGCTGGTCTTCCCGCTGCTCGGGGTGGCGCACTGGGTGCTGCTGCGCGGCGTGCCCGGACCGCTGCCCTGGATCAGCCGGGTCGCCGCCTTCGTCTACATCGCCGGGTACGGCGCGCTCGACGCCATCGGCGGCATCGCCGCCGGCACGGTGCTGCAGCGGTCCGGGGCGGCCACGGCCACCGACCGGCCGGAGATCGCCTGGATCTTCGCCGCCGGCAACGAGGTCGGCACGGTCGGGGCCTGGGCGTTCCTGGTCGCGTCGGTGGCCACGTCGCTGGCCCTGCTGCGCACCGGCGGGCGGTGGGCCACCGTCGGCGGCCCGGTGCTCGTGCTGGCCGCCGTGCCGTTCCTGGACTCGCACATCTACTGGCCGACCGGCGGGCTGGCCATGCTGGGGATCGCGGCCGGCCTCGGCCTGCTCGCCGTCGCCCGCCACCGGCCGCCCCGGCCCTGACCGCACCACCCCGGCCGCGGGCGGGCCCGGGAGCCGCCCAGGAGGACCGCCATGGCGCGCTCGCGTGCGCGGTGGGCCGGAGCCGGCCGGCCCGTCCCGGTCACACCTTCAGCAGTTCACCGATGCGCTCCCGGCCGACCGAGAGCAGCAGCGTCGGCAGCCGCGGCCCGGTGCCGCGCCCCACCAGCAGCTCGTAGAGCAGCGCGAAGAACGCCCGCTGGGCCGACTTCAGCTCGGCGGTCGGCGCAGCGTCCTCCGGCAGGCCCTGCTGCCGCTTGGGAACGCCGTACACCAGGGTGGTCAGGCCGTCCGGCGACCAGTGGTCGTCGAGCCCCGCCCGGAGCAGCTCGATCGCCTCCCGCTCCTGGGGCGTGAGCGTGGCGAGGCGGGCGACGTTCGGCGCGGACAGCACCGTCGTGCGCTCGTCAGCGAGCACGTACCGCTCGAGCCAGGTCGCGGCCTTGTCGAGCCGCGGGCGCAACGCTCCCAGGTCGGTCATC
The DNA here is from genome assembly GCA_902805565.1 of uncultured Mycobacteriales bacterium. Classification (GTDB taxonomy): domain Bacteria; phylum Actinomycetota; class Actinomycetes; order Mycobacteriales; family CADCTP01; genus CADCTP01. Next base: position 12,760 of record CADCTP010000174.1, on the reverse strand, counting down.
GGGTCGTCCCGCGTGAGCTCGCGGAAGACCCGCGTCATCTGCTCCTCGTCACCACCGACGAGGTCGACGACCGAGGCGAGCGTCCGGAAGGGCAGCGGCCTCGGGGTGCTGGGCAGCACGGTCGCGGCGGTGGCCCGGGACCGGTTCCAGGTCGCGACGGCACCGGCCGGCTCCGTGCCGGCGGCGACCCGGCGGCCGAGGACGTCCCACTCGTCGTAGACGCGGAGCAGGTCCTGGCCGAAGTTCACGGTGATCGACTGGCTCGGCTTGCGGCGCGCGTACAGCCAGCGGAGCACCGGCGCCTCGAGGACGGCCAGCGCGTCGGCGGGCGTCGGCGCGAGCCCGGCGGAACCGCTCATCTTGGCGGCCCCGGTCGTGCCGACGAACGAGTACCCCACGTAGACCGGCGGCTCGGCCCCGAAGACGTCCCGGACCAGCTCGGCGCCGACGGCGAAGCTGGACCCCGGCGAGGAGTGGTCGACACCACCGGCCTCGAACGTCACCCCCTCGTGCGCCCACCGCATCGGCCAGTCGACCTTCCACACCAGCTTGCCGCTCGTCGTGCCGCTCAGCTCGTACGAGCCCGCGTGGCCGTAGGAGCACGTGTAGGCGAGCACGGTGGTGGCGTCGTCGTAGTCGACGACCGTGGTGGTGTCCCGCCCGCAATGCGCGCAGTACGGCCGGTACGGCGAGTAGACCCCGTGCGCGGGCTCACCCTCGCCGGACGCGGTCTGGAGGGTCCGGTAGCGGGCGAGGACCGCGTCGATACGGTCCCTGTCCCGCATCGCCCGCAGCACCGACTGCCGGTAGGTGCCCGAGGCGTACTCCTGCGTCTGGCTGCGCTCGACCACCTCGACGCCGAGCTCCGCGAGCGCTGTCCGGAACGGCTCCTTGAAGTGCTCCGCCCAGCTGGCGTGCCGGTCGCACGGGTCCGGGACGCCGCTCAGCGGCCGGCCGATGTGGTCCTGGTAGGAGTCGGCGAAGCCGGCGGGGACCTTGCGCAGCCGGTCGTAGTCGTCCCACGACAGCAGGTGCGTGCACGGGACGCCGCGGCGGCGGATCTCATCCGCGACGAAGTGCGGGACCAGCAGCTCCCGCAGGTTGCCCAGGTGGACCGGTCCGGACGGGCTGATCCCCGAAGCGCACACGACAGGGCGACCCGGGGCGCGCCGGTCGGCTTCGGCGACGACCCGGTCGGCGATCTCCCCCACCCAGTCCCGGGAGTGCTGCTGCGTCACGCTGTCCCCTACCCGTCGCCCCGCCCGGTCCGTACGAACACAAGCCTAGGACAGCGATTCGGGGCACCGTGCGAGCAGCCGCCCGGGGCAGTGGCCAGGCTCAGCGGCTCGCGGTGCCGCCGGCCACCAGTCCGCGTAGCGTCGCCGCCACGGTGCGCACGTCGTCGTCGGACAGGCCGGGGTGCAGCGGGAGGCACAGGGTCTCGCGGGCCAGTGCCTCGGTGCGCGGCAGCGGGCCGGTCGCGCCGTACAGCGGCACCGCGTGCAGCGGCGCGTACCGGAAGGTCGTGTAGATCCCGGCCTCCAGCAGCTCGGCAGCCACCGCGTCCCGGGACGCGCTGTCGAACTGGACCCAGTAGAAGTAGTGCGTGCTGACCTGGCCGGCGGGCAGCGGCGGCGGGGTGCGCAGCCCGTCCGTGCCGGCCAGCTCCCGGTCGTAGAGCGCGACGATCTCCCGCCGCCGGGCGACCAGCTCGCCGAGCCGGGACAGCTGCACCGAGCCGATGGCGGCGGTGAGGTCGTTGCCGATGACCCGCCGCGCCGGCGCGGCCACGTCCAGGCTCCACCACTGCTTGAGCACCCGGGCCCCGCTCTGCCCGCTCAGGTGGGCCAGTCCGTGGTAAGCCAGCCGCCGGGCCTGCGCGATCCGCCCGGCGTCCCGGACGTAGAGCATGCCGCCGTCGCCGGTGGTGAGCACCTTGGCCGCGTCGAAGCTCCACATGGCCGCGTCGCCGAACGTGCCGACCGGCCGGCCGTCCACCGACGACGCCACCGAGCAGGCGCAGTCCTCGACCAGCGCGATCCCCCGCTCGCGGCAGAAGGCGGCGATCCGGGCCACGTCGCCGGGGGCGCCGCCGTAGTGCAGGACCACGACCGCCTTCGTCCGCGGGGTGACGGCCGCGGCGACGTCCTCCAGCGCGGGATTCAGCGTGCGCCGGTCGGCGTCGCAGAACACCGGGCGGGCGCCCGCGGTGACCACGGCGTTCGCGGCGGCCACGAAGCTGACCGAGGGCATCACCACCTCGTCGCCGGGCGCCAGTCCGAGCGTCTCGACGGCCAGGAACAGCGCGGCCGTGCCGGACGCGGTGAACAGCACATTCTCCGCCGGTACGCCCAGGTGGGCGGCGAACTCCGCCTCGAAGGCGGCGGTGCGCGGGCCGAGGCCCAGCCACCGGCTCGCCAGCACCTCCGCGACCGCCGCCAGTTCGCGGTCGCCGACCTGCGGTTGGAACAGCTGGATCACCGGGCCTCCTGACGTGCCGACGACATCCCAGCGCCCAGCGTGGCGGGGCACCGTCCATCCCCGGTCGACGCGCGGTCGAGGCGGCCGCTGCAGCCGCGCTCGAGCCGGCGGCCCAGCGGCCGGCCGGACACTCCGGGCAACCCGCGGAAGGGGGCCACGTGAAAGGGATCATCCTGGCCGGCGGCAGCGCGACCCGGCTCCACCCCGCCACGCTCGGGGTGTCCCAGCCGCTGCTGCCCGTCTACGACAAGCCGCTGGTGTACTACCCGCTGTCCGTGCTCATGCTGGCCGGCGTCCGGGACGTCCTGGTCGTCTCCACGCCGGCCGAGCTGCCGCGGTTCCGGGCGCTGCTGCGCGACGGCTCGCACCTGGGGCTGCGGGTCACGCACCGGGCGCAGACCCGGCCGGGCGGCCCGGCCGAGGCGTTGCTGGTCGGCGCGGACCACGTCGGCGACGACCAGGTCGCGCTGATCCAGGGCGACAACATCTTCCACGGCACCGGCTTCCGCGGCCTGCTGCGCAGCGCGGTCGCCGAGCTGGACGGCTGCACGCTGTTCGGCTACGGCGTCGCCGACCCCCGGCCGTACGCGGTGGCCGAGGTCGACGGGGACGGCAGGCTGGTGTCCCTGGAGGAGAGGCCCGCGGCGCCCCGGTCCAACCGCGCGGTCACCGGCCTCTATCTCTACGACCCCGACGTGGTGGGGATCGCCTCGGCGCTGGCGGCGCGCGGCATCCCGGGGATCACCGACGTCAACCGGGTCTACCTGCGGCGCGGCCGGGCGCGGGTGGTGGACCTGGGCCGCGGCTTCGCCTGGCAGGACACCGGCACGGAGGACGCGCTGCTGGCGGCCGCCCACTACGTGCGGACGCTGGAGCACCGGCAGGGCCTGCGGGTGGCGTGCGTCGAGGAGGTGGCGCTGCACCTGGGCCTCATCGACGCCGAGCAGTGCCACCGGCTGGGCGCGGCGATGCCGGACTCCGGCTACGGCCGGTACGTCCGGGCGGTGGCCGCTCAGGCCAGGCAGGTCAGCGGCCCGCCGTGGAAGTCGACCATCTCGTAGAACGCCCGTGCCACGTCGAGCGGGGCGCCGTCCGGGGCGCCCCGCTCCTCCGCGTACGCACGGTGCAGGTTGCCGACCAGCCGCTCGGGGTCCACCAGGTCGGCGAACCCGCCGAGGTCCGTGTCCCGGGCCAGCTCCAGCGGCGTCAGCCCGCGGCGCACCCCCCGCCCGGCCAGGCCCTGCAGCCACCGCAGGTAGGCCTCGTCCCGGTCGAACAGCTCCGGGCCGCCGACCGGGCCGTGTCCCGGCACCACGGTCCGCGCGCCCAGCGCCCGCAGCCGCTCCAGCGCGCGCAGCGAGCCGCGTACGGAGCCCATCAGGCAGAACGGCGTCACGCCGGACATCACCAGGTCCCCGGCGAACAGCACCGAGCGGTCCGGCAGCCACACCGCGGTGTCCCCGCCGGTGTGCGCCGGACCGGGGTGCGACAGCTCCACCCGCAGCGCTCCGACGTGCAGGGTCAGCCGGTCCCGGTACGTCACCGCCGGCAGCGACACCCGCAGGGCGCCCCACTCCACGTCCGGCCACAGCGTGCTCATGTGCAGCCCGCCGTGCGCGGCCTCCGCCCGGGCCCGCTCGTGCGCGACGACCACGGCCTCGGGGCGGAACACGTAGTTGCCGAAGGAGTGGTCGCCGTGGAAGTGCGTGTCCACCACGACCCGGGCCGGACCGCCGGCCACCTGCTCCACCGCGGCCCGCAGCTCCCGGGCCCGCCGCTCGGTGGCGGCGGTGTCGACCACCAGCGCGTCGCCGCCGTCGACGACGACGCCGGAGTTGTTCAGGCACCAGCCGCCGGACGGCCGGGCCAGGACGTGCACCCCCGGCGCGATCGGGGTGAGCTCGGTCGTCATCGGCGCAGTGTCGCCCCCGGTCCCGCACGGACCGCTCGAGGACCGGCGGAGCCGGGCCGGGGTGAGCGGCCCTCGAGCGCACCTCGACGGGGCGCTCGAGACGGCCTTGCGACGGTCCCCCGCAGCACGACGTCGCCCGGGTCCGGCCCGGGCGACGACAGATTCGGAGGTGACCGGTGAGCCGTCGCGTGGTCGTCACGGGCCTCGGGGTGCTCGCCCCGGGCGGCATCGGCGTCAAGGCGTTCTGGGAGCTGCTGTGCGAGGGCCGCACCGCGACCCGGCGCATCACGTTCTTCGACGCGTCGCCGTTCCGGTCGCAGGTCGCCGCCGAGATCGACTTCGACCCGGAGGCCGCGGGGCTGGGTCCGCAGGAGGTGCGCCGGATGGACCGGGCCGCCCAGCTGGCCGTGGTCGCCACCCGGCAGGCCGTGGCCGACAGCGGCATCGAGCCGGCCGGCCTGGACCCGGCGCGGACCGGGGTGTCCCTCGGCAGCGCGGTCGGCGCCACCATGAGCCTGGACCAGGAGTACCGGGTGGTCAGCGACGGCGGCCGCGACTGGCTGGTCGACCACCGGTACGCGGTGCCGCACCTCTACGGCCACTTCGTGCCCAGCTCGTTCGCCGCCGAGGTGGCCTGGCAGGTCGGCGCGGAGGGCCCGGCCGCGGTCATCTCCACCGGCTGCACGTCCGGGCTGGACGCGGTCGGCCACGGCGCCGAGCTGATCGGCGAGGGCAGCGCCGACGTGGTCATCGCGGGCGCCACCGACGCGCCGATCTCCCCGATCACCGTGGCCTGCTTCGACGCGGTCAAGGCGACCACGCCGCGCAACGACGACCCGGAGCACGCGTCGCGACCGTTCGACGCCAGCCGCAACGGCTTCGTGCTCGGCGAGGGCGCCGCGGTGTTCGTGCTGGAGGAGCTGCAGCACGCCCGGGCCCGCGGTGCCCGGGTCTACGCCGAGATCGCCGGCTACGCGACCCGGTCCAACGCCTTCCACATGACCGGCCTGCGCCCGGACGGTGTCGAGATGGCCGAGGCGATCCGGGTCGCCCTGGACCGCGCCCGGCTGGACCCGCGGGACGTCGACTACGTCAACGCGCACGGCTCGGGCACCAAGCAGAACGACCGGCACGAGACGGCCGCGTTCAAGCGCAGCCTCGGCGAGCACGCCCGCCGGGTCCCGATCAGCTCGATCAAGTCGATGGTCGGCCACTCGCTCGGCGCCATCGGGTCCATCGAGCTGGCCGCGTCCATGCTGGCCATGACCCACCACGTGGTGCCGCCCACGGCGAACCTGCACGAGCCCGACCCCGAGTGCGACCTGGACTACGTGCCGCTGGTCGCCCGGCCGCACCACACGGACACGGTGCTCAGCGTCGGCAGCGGCTTCGGCGGTTTCCAGTCGGCGGTCGTGCTGGCCCGGCCCGACCGGGACGCGGCGTGAACCGGGTCGTGGTGACCGGTCTCGGCGTGGTCGCCCCGAACGGCCTGGGCGCCGCCGCGTACTGGGACAACACGCTGGCCGGGCGGGGCGGCATCGGGCCGGTGCGGCGCTTCGACGCCACCGGCTACCCGGCGACGCTGGCCGGCGAGGTGCCCGGCTTCGCCGCCGAGGAGCACCTGCCGGGCCGGTTGCTGCCGCAGACCGACCACATGACCAGGCTGGCGCTGGTCGCGGCCGACTGGGCGCTCGCCGACGCCGGCCTGGCCGCCGACGCGGGCACCGACCTCTCGATCGGCGTGGTGACGGCCAGCTCGTCCGGCGGCTTCGAGTTCGGCCAGCGCGAGCTGCAGAACCTGTGGGCCAAGGGCGGCGAGCACGTCAGCGCGTACCAGTCCTTCGCCTGGTTCTACGCGGTCAACACCGGCCAGATCTCCATCCGGCACGGGCTGCGCGGCCCCAGCGGGGTGGTGGTCAGCGACCAGGCCGGCGGCCTGGACGCGGTCGGCCAGGCCCGCCGGCAGATCCGGCAGGGCGCCCGGGCGGTCGTGTCCGGCGGCGTGGACGGCTCGCTGTGCCCGTGGGGCTGGGCCGCGCAGCTCAGCACCGGCCGGCTGAGCACCGCCACCGACCCGGCCCGCGCGTACCTGCCGTTCGACGAGGCCGCCGACGGCCACGTGTACGGCGAGGGCGGCGCGATCCTGGTTCTCGAGGACGCCGCGGCGGCCCGCCGCCGGGGCGCCCGGAGCTACGGCGAGGTGGCCGGGTACGGCGCCGCCTTCGACCCGCGCCCCGGCAGCGGCCGCCCCCCGGCGCTGCGGCGGGCGGTGGAGGCGGCGCTGGCCGACGCGGGCGCGACACCCGGCGAGGTCGACGTGGTGTTCGCCGACGGCGCCGCGGTGCCGGAGCTCGACGACGCGGAGGCCGCGGCGCTCGCCGCCGTCTTCGGCCCGTACGGGGTGCCGGTGACCGCGCCCAAGACCATGACCGGCCGGCTGTCCTCCGGCGCGGGCGGGCTGGACCTGGCCGCCGCGCTGCTGTCGATGCGCGACGCCGTGGTGCCGCCGACCACCAACGTCGTCCCGGCCCCGCGGCACGCCCTGGACCTGGTGGGCAGCCCGCGTGCGCTGCCGGTGCGCACCGCGCTCGTACTGGCCCGCGGCGCCGGCGGCTTCAACTCCGCCGTCCTGCTGCGGGCCGGCTGACCCGCGACCCGACGACCCGAGGAGGGACCGTGCAATCCCCGATTCTGACCATCGACCAGCTGCTGCGCATCCTGCGCGAGAGCGCGGGCGAGAGCGACGCCGTGCCGGGCGGGGACGTGCTGGACACCGAGTTCGCCGACCTGGGCTACGACTCGCTGGCGCTGCTGGAGGCCACCGGCCGGATCGGGCGCGAGTACGGTCTGCGGCTGGACGACGACGTCGTGGTCGCCGCCGTCACGCCCCGGCAGCTGCTCGCCGTCGTCAACGAGACCGCCGACCGGTGACCGCCGCGGCGACGGCGGCCCCCGCGGCGGGCCCCGCGTGGACCCTCTGCCCCGGCTGCGCGACCCCGCTGTACGGCCGGCGCCTGGCCCGCAACCAGTTCGTCTGCCCCGACTGCGGGGCGCACCACCAGGTGACCGCCGGCACCCGGCTGGGCCAGCTGCTCGACCCGGGCTGGGAGCAGGTCGACGGTGCCGGCGTCCGCGCGTACGACCCCGACGTGCTCGGGTTCACCGACCGCCGGCCGTACCGGGACCGGCTGGCCGCGGCCCGCGCCGACACCGGCATGGACGAGGCGGTGCTGGTGGCGCGCGGGCACATCGGCGGCCACCCGGTCGTGGCGGCCGCGATGGACTTCCGGTTCCTCGGCGGCAGCCTCGGTGCCGCGGTCGGCGAGCTGATCACCCGGGCCGCCGAGCGGGCGCTGGCCACCCGTACGCCGCTGCTGCTGGTGTGCGCCTCCGGCGGGGCGCGGATGCAGGAGGGCGCGCTGTCGCTGATGCAGATGGCGAAGACCAACCAGGCGCTGGCCCGGCTGGACCGCGCCGGGGTGCTCACCGTCTCCCTGGTCACCGACCCGACCTACGGCGGGGTCGCGGCCTCGTACGCCACCGCCTGCGACGTCGTGGTGGCCGAGCCGGGCGCGCGGCTGGGGTTCGCCGGGCCGCGGGTGGTGGCCGAGACGATCGGCACCGACCCGCCGGAGGGGTTCCAGACCGCGGAGAGCCTGCTGCGGCACGGCATGGTCGACGTCGTACGGCGGCGCGGCGCGCTGCGCCGGCTGCTGGCCCGGCTGCTGGCCGCCGCGCACCACCCGGTGCTCGAGCGGCCCCCGGCCACCGCGGACGTCGTGCGCGACCCGGCCCGGCTGGCGGAGGTCGACCCGTGGCGGGCGGTGCGCGGCGCGCGGGAGCTGGGCCGCCCCACCACGACCGACTACCTCGACCTGGAGTTCGAGGACTTCGAGGAGCTGCACGGCGACCGGCTCGGCGAGGACTGCCCGGCGGTCGTCGGCGGGCTGGCCCGGCTCGGCGGGCGGGCCGTGGTGGTGGTCGGCACCCAGAAGGGCCACACGGCGGCCGAGCTGACCGCGCACCGCTTCGGCATGGGCTCGCCGGCCGGCTACCGCAAGGCCGCGCGGCTGCTGCGGCTGGCCGCGAAGCTGGGCCTGCCGGTCGTGACGCTGGTGGACACGCCGGGCGCGTACCCCGGGGTGGAGGCCGAGCAGACCGGCCAGGCCGGCGCGATCTCCGCCTGCATCAGCCTGCTGTCCGGGCTGCGGGTGCCGGTGGTGGCGCTGGTGACCGGCGAGGGCGGCAGCGGCGGCGCGCTGGCGCTCGCGGTCGCCGATGTCGTGCTCGCCCTGTCCGGCGCGGTGTACTCGGTGATCAGTCCGGAGGGGTGCGCCGCGATCCTCTGGCGGGACCGCGCGCACGCCCCGGCCGCCGCCCGGGCGCTGGCCGTGGACGCCCGCAACCTGCTCCGGCTCGGCGTGGTCGACGGCGTGGTGCCCGAACCGGACGGCGGCGCGCACCAGCACCCCGTGCGGACCGCCGCGCTCGCCGGTGCCGCGCTGTCCGACGCCCTGGCCGGGCTGGCCGGGACCGAACCCGACGCGCTGCTCGACGCGCGGCATGCCCGCTTCCGCGCCTTCGGCGCGTTCGAGGCCCCTGTCGAGAGGAGAACGACGTGAGCCGGACCCTGGCCGAGCACCTCGAGCTGCCCCCGGCCCCGCGCCGGGACGAGCCGGCCGACCTCGGGTCGCTGCTGGAGCAGGTGCGCGACAGCGCGGTGCGGATCGCCCGCGACCTCGGCCACCGGCCGGACGTCGTCCGGGTGTCGGCGGGCGCGGTCTCGGTCGAGGTCCGGTGGTCGGCCGCGGCGGCGCCGCCGGCGGCCGTACCCGTGCCGGTGGCCGAGGTCGTGGCCGTCCCGGCGGAGGTCGGGCCGGTCGTCACCGCGCCCGCGGTCGGGGTGTTCCACCCGGCGCCCGAGCCCGGCGCCGCCCCGTTCGTCGCCGTCGGCGACCTGGTCCGGCCCGGCACCCAGGTCGGCATCGTCGAGGCGATGAAGCTGATGATGCCGGTGACCGCCGAGGTCACCGGCCGGGTCGCCGCGGTGCTCAAGCGGGACGGCGAGCCGGTCGAGTACGGCGAGCCGCTGTTCACGCTGCTGCCGGCGGACCGGGCGGCGGCGTGATCACGAAGGTGCTCATCGCCAACCGGGGCGAGATCGCGCTGCGGGTGGCCCGGACCTGCCGCGAGCTGGGCATCGGGGTGGTGGCCGTGCACTCCTCCGAGGACGACGGGTCGGCGGTGACGGCCGTCGCCGACGAGACCGTGCGGATCGGTCCCGGCCCGGCGAAGCGCAGCTACCTCAACATCCCGGCGGTCGTCGAGGCGGCGCTGCGCACCGGCGCGGACGCCGTGCACCCCGGGTACGGCTTCCTGTCCGAGGACGCCGACTTCGCCGAGGTGTGCCGCGACTCCGGCCTGACCTTCATCGGCCCGGATCCCGAGGTCATCGCCCGGCTCGGCGACAAGAGCGCGGCCCGCCGGCTGATGACCTCCGTCGGGCTGCCGCTGCTGCCCGGCAGCGTGCACCCGCTCCGCTCGGTGTCCGACGCCCGTGCGGTGGCCGACGACATCGGCTACCCGGTGATCATCAAGGCCGCCGTGGGCGGCGGCGGGCGGGGCATGACCGTGGTCGCGGACCCGGCGGCGTTCGACCCCGCGTACCGGCGCAGCCGCGCCACCGCACAGGCCCTGTTCGGCGACTCGCGGGTCTTCGTCGAGCGCTACCTGCCCAGCGCCCGGCACGTCGAGGTGCAGGTGCTGGCCGACCGGTACGGCACGGTGGTCGACCTGGGCGCGCGGGACTGCACGGTGCAGCGCCGGCACCAGAAGCTGGTCGAGGAGAGCCCGGCGCCCCGGCTGTCGCCCGAGCTGACCCGCGAGATCACCGGGGCGGCGGTGCGCGGTGCCCGGGCCGCCGGCTACACCGGTGCCGGCACCGTGGAGTTCCTGGTGGCCCCCGACGGCACGTTCTCGTTCATGGAGGTCAACTGCCGCATCCAGGTCGAGCACCCGGTCACCGAGATGGTCACCGGCATCGACCTGGTGCGGGAGCAGCTGCTGGTCGCGGCCGGCCGGCCGCTGAGCCTGGACCCGGCGGGCGTGCCGGCCCGCGGCGTCGCCATCGAGTGCCGCATCAACGTCGAGGACCCCGATCGCGACTTCGCGCCGACGCCCGGCCTGCTGGAGGAGTTCGTGCCGTCCGGCGGCCCGTTCGTGCGGGTCGACACGCACGGCTACGCCGGCTACCGGGTGCCGGCCTCGTACGACCCGCTGCTGGCGAAGGTGGTCGTCTGGGCGCCGGACCGGGACCAGGCGGTGGCCCGGATGGACCGCGCGCTGGCCGAGTTCCGGGTCCGCGGCCGCGGGATGACGACCACCGCCGGCTTCCTGCGCCGGGTGCTGCGGCACCCCGACTTCCGGGCCGCCCGGCACGACACGACCCTCGTCGACCGCGTCCTGGCCGCGGCCGGCCCGCCGTCCGACCCGCCCCCGCTCCACCCGTCCCCGCTCGACCCGTCCCCGCTCCACCCGTCCCCGCTCGACCCGCCGAGGAGCTGACATGCCGGACCTCACCCCCCGCACCGCCGTGGTCACCGGGGCCACCAGCGGCATCGGCCTGGCCACCACCCGGGTGCTGGCCGGGCGCGGCGACCGCGTGTTCGTGTGCGCCCGGGACGCCGATGCGGTGGCACGGACCGTGACCCGGCTGCGCGAGGACGGCCTCGAGGTCGACGGCACCACCTGCGACGTCCGCTCGCCGGAGCAGGTGCGGTCGTTCGTCACCGCCGCCGTCGACCGGTACGGCCCGGTGGAGATCCTCGTCAACAACGCCGGCCGCAGCGGCGGCGGCGTCACCGCCGACCTGCCGGACGAGCTGTGGCTGGACGTCCTGGCCACCAACCTCACCAGTGTCTTCCTGATGACCCGGGACACCCTCGAGCACGGCCGGATGCGCACGCTGCCGTGGGGGCGCATCGTCAACGTGGCCTCCACCGCCGGCAAGCAGGGCGTGGTGCTCGGAGCGCCGTACTCGGCCTCCAAGCACGGCGTCGTCGGCTTCACCAAGGCCCTGGGCAACGAGCTCGGGAAGACCGGCATCACGGTCAACGCGGTGTGCCCGGGCTACGTCGAGACGCCGATGGCGCAGCGGGTCCGGCACGGCTACGCCGCGGCCTGGGACACCACCGAGGACGCGGTGCTCGAGCGGTTCCAGGCCAAGATCCCGCTCGGCCGCTACAGCACGCCCGAGGAGGTGGCGGGCATGGTCGGCTACCTGACCTCGGACGTGGCCTCGTCGGTCACCGCGCAGGCGATCAACGTCTGCGGCGGCCTCGGCAACTTCTGACCCCCTCGGAGGGACCGGTGACGACCATGGCAGAGCAGGGAGTCCGCGAGGCCGAGCACGGCGTCGAGATCGACGCCCCGGCGGAGCGGGTGTACGGGTACATCGCCGACGCCGCGCACTGGCCGCGGATGTTCCCGCCGAGCGTCCACGTCGAGCGGCTGGAGGGCGACGACCGGCACGAGCTGATCCAGATCTGGGCGACGGCCAACGGCGCGGCCCGGACCTGGCGCTCGCGCCGGGACCTCGACCCGGCCGCCCGGCGGGTGCGGTTCCGCCAGGTGGTGTCCCCGCCGCCGGTGGCGGCGATGGGCGGCACCTGGATCGTCGAGCCGCTCGGCGCGGACCGCTGCCGGGTGCGGCTGCTGCACGACTACCGCGCGGTCGACGACGACCCGGAGGGCCTCGCCTGGATCGAGCGGGCCGTGGACCGCAACAGCACGGCCGAGCTGGCCGCCCTCAAGGCGAGCGCCGAGCGGGACGGCTCGCCCCTGCTGCTGTCCTTCGCCGACGCGGTGCGCGTCGCCGGCCGCGCCGAGGACGTGTACGACTTCCTCGACCGCGCCGACCTGTGGGAGCGGCGGCTGCCGCACGTGGCCCGGGTCGCGCTCACCGAGGACCCGCCGGGGCTGCAGGTGCTGGAGATGGACACCCGCACCGCGCAGGGCACGCAGCACACCACCCGGTCCGTCCGGGTCTGCCGGCCGCACCGGCGGATCGTCTACAAGCAGACCGTCCTGCCGGCGCTGCTCAGCCTGCACACCGGCGAGTGGTCGATCGAGCCCGACGGCGACGGGCTGGTCGTCACCTCCCGGCACACCGTCGTCATCCGGGAGGAGGCGATCGCCGAGGTGCTCGGGGCGGACGCCGACGTGCCGCGGGCCCGCGGGTTCCTGCGCGAGGCGCTGGGCGGCAACAGCCGGGCGACCCTGGAGCTGGCCCGGGAGCACGCCGAGCGGCTGCGGTCGGCCGGTGCGCGCTGAGGTGGCCGGCCGCGCCGCGCCCGCCGACGCGGCGCT
>CADCTP010000173.1 GCA_902805565.1 uncultured Mycobacteriales bacterium | reverse complement strand
CGGCCGAGCCGCCCTGGCCGGGCCGGGTGCCGGCGCCGTCCCCGGCCACCGTGCTGCCCGACCCGCTGCCGGCCGAGGTGACCGACCCGGCGGGCGCGCCGGTCGGGGTGACCGGCCGGTTCGTGGTGACCGGCCCACCGGCCCGGCTGGCGATCGGCGGCCGGCCGGCGGTCGACGTGGTGTCCTGGACCGGACCGTGGGCGGCGGACGAGCGCTGGTGGGACCCGGGGACCGCCGTCCGGCGGGCCCGCTTCCAGCTGGTCGCCGCGGACGGCACCGCCTGGCTGGCCACCCTGGAGGCGGGCAGCTGGCGGATCGAGGCCGCCTACGACTAGGACGGACCCGGTTGACTAGCCGGGACGGGCCCCGGCGACTCCGTGGTCAGCTCCCGCGTTCGCGCCTGAGGACACCGAGTCCAGTGGCCGATTCCGTTGGCGCTCACGGACACTAACGTACTGTTAGCAAACATCACATTGCGTGAGGTGCGTCGGGGAGCCGTGTTTCTGACATGCCGAATAGACCCCTGCCCCCGGCGAAAACTGAGTGCCCCGCACCGCTGACGGTCCCCCTCGACATCTGCAGCTCAGCTTTGTATGTCTGGGTGCCGCAGCATGATCGTGGGTACGGAAGCCCCGGCAGGACGTCCGGCCTCGTCCCGAACGGGCCGAGCGCTACGCCTGCATAGGCTCTTGGAGGAGCGCCATGGAAGCGGACAACAGGCCATATACGGCGGCTCTGGTCGGTCGGGGGGTGCTCGCCGGGCTGGCGGGGACCGCGGTGATGACCGCGTTCCAGAGGTTCGTCGAGATGCCGCTCACCGGGCGCGGGGAGAGCTATGCGCCGGCGGACTTCGCCGAGAAGTTGCTGCCGGTGTCCCCGGCGACACGCAAAGGGCGCCGGCGGTTGAACTACAGCGTCCACTTCGCCCTGGGTGGGATGTGGGGCACCGCGTACGGCATCGCTGCCGCCAGGGGGCTGCGGGGGCAGAAGGCAGTCAACGCGGTCTTCGCGGTCGTGTACACCGGCGACGTGGTCCTCAACACCGCGCTCGGGCTTTACCAGCCGGGGCGCTGGACCGCCAAGGACTGGGCCATCGACGTGGTGGACAAGTATGTGCAGGCTCAGGCGACCGGCGCAGTGTTCGACCTGGCCCTGGATCCGGCCCGCTCGCCGTGATCGGTACAGCAGTTGGCGGTAGCGATGACCGCGACCTGGCCGGACCCGCGCCGCAGCAGCCTGGTGATCTGCTTGACCGCCGGCACTGGCAGTTCGTTGCTCACCGGTCTCGTTGCTCACCGTCTCGTTGCTCACTGGCCTTGCCGGCCCTCACCGGGCCGGGCTTGACCCGCCGCAGCTGCGCCGGGCCGGCTGGCGGCAGTGCTGGCCCGCGAACGCCGGGGTCGCGGAAGTTCCTCGTCGACATGCACGGCGGTGTCTTACTCGCGTGGCGGGTGCCGTGCCTTCATCGTGTACGCCGTGACAAACACCTCTGCGCAGAACGCGGCCCTGCGGGCGCTCGCCCTCGTGTGCACCCTGAGCCCCTCACCGGCCCGCTCGAGCAGCCAACTGCTCGCTGAGCAGGTCCTCGAGCAGCTGGAGAACAACGGCGTCGAGACCGAGCTCATCCGGGTCGTTGACCACGACGTGCACTACGGCGTGGTGTCCGGGCCGATCGGCGAGGGCGACGCATGGCCGGCGATCCGCGAGCGGCTGCTCGCCGCCGACATCCTCGTGCTCGCCACGCCGATCTGGATGGGGAATCCGTCGAGCATCATGCGCAAGGTGCTCGAGCGCCTCGACGGCGAGCTGTCCGAGACTGACGATCAGGGCCACAGCCCGGTCTACGGCAAGGTGGCCGTCGTGGCCGTCGTCGGCAACGAGGACGGCGCTCACAACACCAGCGCGCAGGCGTTCCAGGCGCTGAGCGACGTCGGGTTCACCGTGCCGGCCGCCGGCGTGACGTACTGGGTCGGGGAGGCCATGCAGGGCACCGACTACCAGGACCTCGAGACGACGCCGGAGCCGGTCGCCTCGACCACCGCTACGGTCGCGGTGAACGCTGCGCACCTGGCTCGGCTGCTCAAGAGCGTGCCCTACCCGCCGGCGGCGTCGAGCTGAGCACCCTCGGCGCACAGCCCGGCGTGCGTCCAGTGCTCTACAGCATGTCGGGACAGGATCTGAGCCTCAGTGGGCCAGGACGCCGGGTCCAATGCCGCCGCGCCGGCTCCCGGCCGATGTCCGGTCGGCGGACGGCCTGGACAGTGGGGCGAACTCGGTCGGCGGGGTCGACCGGGGCGTGGAACACCGTCGGGCTGTCCACCGGCATCACCGCCGCCCTGCCACCATCCGGCATTACCTGCTGATCGGGCTCATGTTCGCCGGCCGACTCGGCCCGGTCACCCTCGCCGCCGCCCTCGCCGTCCGCCACCAGCAAGCTCTACCGCCGCCCGCAAGGACACCTCTCGGTCGGCTGAACCGACGCAGCTCAATCCGTGCGACCGTCCCGACCCGATGCTGGCGCTGACCGAGGTGCACACTCGGCCGGGGACCGGGTGCTGGGCGGGCGTCGCCGGCGCCCGGCGGCATCCAGGTGGTGGCTGTCAACCGAGCCGGTCGAGGGGGTCATGTGGCGGCGGACATCCAGGTGCACGTCGACCTGATGGGGCGCTTCTGCGTGTCGGCGGGGCAGGTGCGGCTGGGCCCCGACGACTGGCCGGTCCGCCGCGCCGCCGACCTGGTGGCGCTGCTGGCCCTGGCCGACGGGCACCGGCTCGCCCGCGACCAGGTCGTCGACGCGCTGTGGCGCCACCTGACGCCGGAGGCAGGTGCGGCTAACCTGCGCAAGGCCGCCCACCACGCCCGCCAGGCATTGCGCGAGCCCGACGCGGTGGTGCTCCGCGGTGGCCAGGTGAGCCTGTTCCCGTCCCACCGGGTCACCACGGACGTGCGTACGTTCGAGGCCGGCGCGGCTGCCGCCCTGCGCCGCGGTGACCCGCAGGCGTGCGCGGACGCCGCGACCCGCTACGGCGGTGAGCTGCTGCCCGCCGCCCGGTACCAGGACTGGACCCAGGAGCGCCGGGAGCAGCTGCGGGCCCGGTACGCCGGCCTGCTGCGGGCCGGCGGCCGGTGGGAGCAGCTGCTGGAGGTCGAACCCGCCGACGAGCCGGCCCACTGCGCCCTGATGCGCGAGTCGCTCGACGCGGGCAACCGCCCCGCGGCGCTGCGCTGGTTCGGCCGCCTCCGTACGGTCCTCGAGCAGGACGTCGGGGTGCGCCCGGGACGCGAGGCGCAGGCGCTGTACGACGCCTGCGTCCAGGGCCCGCGGCCGGCCGCCCCGACGCTGCTCGGCCGGCACGTCGAGCTGGCACAGGCCGAGCAGGCGCTGCGCCGGGCGGCCGCCGGGGACATCACCACGCTGGTGGTCCGGGGCCCGGGCGGCATCGGCAAGACCGCGCTGTGCACCGCCCTGGCCGCGGTCGCCCGGGAGCACGGCTGGGTCGTCGTCGGGGTGCGGGCGGCGGCCGACGCGGGTCCGTACGCACCGCTGGTGGACGCCGTCGAGCTCGTCGTGGAACGGCAGCCCTCGCTCGCGCCGGTCATCTCCGCGCGCTCGCGCAGCGTGCTCGCCGAGCTCAGCTCGCTGTTCGGCGGCAGCCGTCCGCTCGACGGTCCGGTGAGCCGGCACCAGGTCGTCGGGGCCGCCCGGCAGGTCCTGCGCGCAGCGGCCGCCGGGGCACCGATCGCCCTCGTCGTCGACGACGTGCACCTGACCGATGACGACACGGCCACCGCGCTGCTGCATCTCGCCGGAACGAGCGCCGCCGGAGGACTCCTGGTCGTCCTGGCGCATCGTCCGGCTCCGGACCGTACGTCGCTGCTCGACGGCCTGGCCCGGCTGGACCGAGCGGGACACTCGGTCACCATCGATCTCGCGCCGCTGTCGCACGACGACGCCGTCGCCCTGGTGGCGGTGGCCAGTCCGACGCCGCCGTCGTCCGAGGTCCTCGCCCAGGTGGTCGATCGCGCGGCCGGCAACCCCTTCTTCCTGCTGGAGCTGGCGCGGGAGGCGGCAGCCGGGGGGCCGGCGTCGGACAGCCTGTGGAACGCCGTCTGCCACCGCCTGGTCGACGTCGACGAGCGGACCCGCGCCGCCGTGCAGCGGCTCGCCGTCGTCGGGTACGAACTGGAGGCGGATGCCGTCGTCGCGGTGATCGGGCTGGCCGAGCCGGACGCCTTCGCGGTGCTGGACACGGCCCTGGCGGCGGACCTGCTGGTCGTACAGGGCACGGGGTACGCGTTCCGCCACGAGCTCGTGCGGCAGGCCCTGGCCGCCCAGGTGCCGCCGCACCGGCGGGCCGACGTCCACCGCCGGACGGCCTTGCGCCTGGCGGGGTCGGGCGCGCCCCCTCAGGCCGTCGCGCGGCACTGGCTCGCCGGCGAACGACCGCGGGAGGCCGTGCCGTGGCTGGCGGCCGCCGCCCGCGAGGCCGTGCGGTTGGGTGCCTTCCACGATGCGCTCGCCACGCTCGAGGTCCTGCTGCGGCACGCGCCCGGGCACGCCGCGGCGCTGTGCCTGCGCGCCGAGGCCCTCGAGGCGGTCGGCGACGTACGCGCCCCGGTGGCGTTCGCGGCCGCCGTCCGGGCCGTGCCCGCCGAGCAGCGGGCAGAGGTGCGGGCCCGGCAGGCGCTGGCCTCGGTGCGGGCGGGCGATCCCGCCGGCGCCCTCGCGGCGCTCGACGGGGTGGAGGCCCGGACGCTGGAGGGACGGCTCGCGCAGTCGCTGGCGCTGGCCGGCGCCGCTGCGATGGGTCATGGTGATCCGGCGCTCGGGATTGCCCGCGCTGCCGAGACGCGGCGGCTGGCCATCGAGTCAGGGAATCCCTCGGCGGTGGTCATCGCGTCGTGGGCCGAGGCCGCCGCGGCCCACGCCCAGGGCGAGCTGCCCGGGCTCCTGCGCGCCGGACTTCGTGAGACCTGGGCGCTGCCCGAGGTCGCGATCACCACCTTCGACGGCCACCTCTGCGTGGCCGAGCGACTGCTTTACGGCGGCCAGCCGTACGGCGAGGTCATCGCCTTCGCCGACGCGCTGGAGGCGGAGGCCGACCGGCTGGGGGCGGCCCGCGGGAAGGCGTTCGCCACCACGTTCCGGGGCGAGGCCCGGCTCCTGACCGGCGACCTGGAGCGGGCCTGCGCGGACCTGGAGCGCGGGGTGTCGCTGCACCGTGCCATCGGTGCGTCCGGCGGGGCGTCGCTCGGGCTCGAGCGGCTGGCTCAGCTCGCGCTGCACCGTGGCGACCGGCCGGGCGCCGTCGCCCTGCTGGACGACGCCCTGGTCGCGGCGCGCGACTCCGGGCTGGGCTTCCACCTGTTCGACCGCGTCTACGGCGCTCGGATCACCGCCGCTGCCGACCCGGCCAGGGCGCTGGCTGCTGTGGAGGAGGCCGAGGCGTCCGTGCAGGGTGCTCTGGAGACCTGCCCGGGCTGCCGCATCACCCTCGCCGTACCGGCCGCGCTGGCCGCCGCGGACGCCGGCGACCTTAAGCGTGCCCTGCGCTACGAGGCGGTGGTGGAAAAATTGACGACGCTGCTCATGCGGCTCCCCGGGTGGTACGCCGCGCTGGACGAAGTGCGCGGGCACCGGGCGCGCGCCGAGGGCGACCTGCGGTCGGCCGGGCGTCACCTCCACGCCGCCGCCCAGCGATTCCGCGCTGCCGGGCAGCCGCTGGACCACGACCGGTGCGTACGCGACGCCGCGCTGCTGCCCTGAGCCCCGCCGGGAACGAACCAGGAACGTCGCGTCGCCACGCTGACTCCTGATCGCAAGTTCTAGCCGAGGAGGAGCCGTGCACGCAGTCGCACGTCAGGACGTCCCCATCGTCATCGAGGGCAACGGAGTGGAGGTGCGCCTGCAGGAGATCGGCGGCGGCATGTCCACGTCGTTCATCCGGCTACCGAAGGGCACCGACCTCGGCCCCGCGCTCGTCGGCCTGCCCGGCGACGCATGCCAGTGCCCGCACTGGGGTTACCTGCTCTCCGGTCGGCTGCAGATGCGTACGCCGAGCGGGACCCAGGTGTTCGAGGCCGGTCAGGCCGTCTACTGGGCGCCCGGCCATGCCCCGTCGGCCCTGGAGGACACCGAGTACGTCGACTTCTCGCCGACCGAGGAGTTCACGGCGGTGGTCGACCACATTCGCGGGCAAGGCGGCTGACCCGGGCGCTGGTTCGACCACGTCGGAGGAAGGATCGACGTGGTCGAACCTGCTGGACCGGCAGCGCTCAAGCGGTGGTGCGGCCGGTCGGTGCTGCACATGCTGGAGGAGGCGCCGCGGGAGCCGCAGCCGTTTCTGTCGAGCGGCCGGATACGGCGACGGCTTCCCCGCCCACGGCGTACGGGACCTCCCAGACCGCGATCCGGTCGAGCGACAGGCCAGCGGCGGCGGCCTCCAGGAGGAGCGCTCCACCTGAGGAGGCACCGAAGGCGTGCGCATGACCCGCGAGTTCGTCGACCACCGCGGCGAGGTCCTCGATCTCGCGTTCGAGTGCGTATGGCGGGGTGTCACCACTGTCTCCGCGGCCGCGTCGCGCGTAATTGGCCACCGTGAAGAAGTCGACCAACGTCGGGATGAGCGTCGCATTCTCCGTCCCGTCATCGAGGCCTCCGCCGACCAGCACCACCGCCGGCCCGTCGCCGCCACGGGTGTAGGCGATCGCGGTTCTGTCCTTCGACTTCAAGTGGTTCATGGTGCTTCCTCCCGCTGTCGGTCCACCACGTTCAAGTTATTGGGTGGGTCCGACAGCGGTTCCGGGTCGGGATGCGGGACACCAACACTTTCATTGTCACAGGGGTGCGGCGTACGGGTCGCCCCCGTGTCCCTGTGCCCATCGGCCCGGTGGGCCGGCGCGAGCAGCCCGCCGGCGACCGCGCCGAGCAGCAGGACGCCCGCCGCGACCAGCAACGCGGCGCTGTAGCCGGCGGTGAAGGCGTCCTGTGCGCTGGTCACCAACGCCGTGCCCCGGGGGCCGAGTTCGCCGGAAACGGCCAGGACCGCCGCCACTCCCCCCTCGGCCGCCTCGGCGGCCTCGGCGGCAGCCCGGCCGTCACGAGGTCCCCGCCGTACACCCCGATGAGCACGCTGGCCGCCACCGCCCCGCCGAGCGCGCCGCCGACCTCACGGGTGACGTCGTTGACCGCCGCCGAGAGGGTGCGCCGATCCGCGGGCAGGCCGTCGATGATCAGCTGGGTGCCGGGGGTGACCGCGAGCCCGAAGCCGGCACCGAACACGAGGAGGCGTACTGGCTGCCGCTGCGGCTGCCGTGACGGGGCGAGTTCCGCGTGGACGCGGAAGGGTGGATCGCCACCCGAGCCGGATGTGCCGTCGGAACCGATCGCCGCCGACTCCGGCCCACCCGACGACGCCGGTCAGCTGCTGGCCACGGCGACCGCGCGGTGCACATGGGCGCTGCTGCCGAGTTGCGCGACCAACCATGCTGCCAGGTCGGCTCGGGAGATCTTGTGGGCCTTCTCGCCGGTCGCGGGGTCGAAGACCCGTACGTCGCCGCCCGCGGGGTCGTCGTTCAGGATCGCCGGGCGCGCGATGGTCCAGTCCAGCCCGCTCGCCTTGACGTCCCGCTCCATGGCGGCCTTGTCCGCGGTCGAGCCGCGCAGGAAGGTCTTCATCAGGATCCGCAGGAATACGCCGGCGTTGGCGATGCTGTCGCCCTCGCCGAGGCTGGAGGTGACCAGCAACCTGCGGACGCCGTGGCGCTGCATGGCGGCGATGACCGCCTTGGCCACGTCGTCCTCGAGCGTGATGTTCGACTTGTACGGGGTCTTGCCGCCGATGGTGTCGATGACGGCGTCCTGGCCCGCGACAGCGGCCGCGACGGAGTCCGCGTCGGTCGCGTCGCCCTCCATGACCGTCACCCCGGCCGGGGCGGGATAGGCGGCGGCGTGGCGGACGAAGGCCGTGACCTGGTGACCGGCGGCCACCGCCTCCTGGACCACCGCACCACCGGTCTTGCCGCCGGCACCGAGCACGAGCACCTTCATGACCACTCCAGTCCGTAGATCCAGGATCAGTCGCCCCTGCTCCGCCACCCACCATCCCGGGCCCGGTGAACGACCGGTGCCCGATCCGCCGGAGGGGGAAACCGGGCCACCGACCAGCCGCCGGCCACGTACCAGGCGTGCCGATCCCGGCGAGGAGGCCCGCGACCTCGCCCGGTGTCCGGCACGACGCCCACCCGCCGGGGAGAGCCGCGCTCTCAGCGGTTGGCGGCGGAGTCCTGCAGGACCGCGGCCAGGGCGCGGTGGGACTCCTGTCGGCGTACGGGCGCTGACGCGGGGTCCGCCAGGGTGATCGCCGCCTTCCAGGCCGACCATCCGCGGGCCCGGCGCCACGTGTCGTCGTCGAGGTCGACGGCCCGGCGGAACACCTCTCGGCCCCGGCGGCCCAACCGGGTGAAGGCGATGCCGAGGTCGCAGGCCGGGTCACCGACGCCCGCGCAGCCGAAGTCCAGCACGGCCGACACCCGGCCGCCGCTCACCAGGACGTTGTCGACCGCGACGTCGCCGTGGAACCACACCGGCTCCTGGTCCCACCGGCCGGCGAGCGCCGATCCACCGGCGCACCGACCAGGCGAACGGGTAGCCCGCCCCGGGGCGGCCCATGGCCACCGGCTGCGGGATCGCCACCGGCAGGTGGGGTGCGAGGCGCGGCAGCCACCGCTGCTCCTTCACCACCTGCGGGGCGTAGCCCTCCGCGCTCGG
Organism: uncultured Mycobacteriales bacterium; assembly: GCA_902805565.1. Taxonomy (GTDB): domain Bacteria; phylum Actinomycetota; class Actinomycetes; order Mycobacteriales; family CADCTP01; genus CADCTP01. Next base: position 33,319 of record CADCTP010000173.1, on the reverse strand, counting down.
TAGCCGCACCGACAGCCCGTCACCGAGCCGGAACGTCCGGTTGTCCCACCCCTGGGGTGACACTGCCGTCACCGGCACGCCCGCCCAGTCCGGGAACTGCTCCGCGATCAGCCGCGCGACCAGATCCTCGTCGATGCGGGGCAACGGCAGCGTCACGACACGAACCTATCCAGGCGACCGGCCCATACGACCAGCCGCCGCGACACAGGCGACCCCGGGAGGTCGAGCCGGTGCCGGGTGTGATGTCACGGTTGTGGGGGGCGACTACGCTCCAGGGGTGAGCACGGTCGGAGAGCGGATCGCGGCGGGGCGGTTCGTCTCGGTCGAGCTGCTCCCGCCGCGTACGCCGGTCGGCGAGGAGGCACTCGCCACCGCGGTGCGGGACCTGGCGCCGCTCGGGCCGGCGTTCGTGGCGGTCACCTACGGCGCGGCGGGCACCGACCGGGGCCGCACCGAGGCCCTGGTCCAGCAGCTGGCCACCGGACCGACGCTGCCGCTGCCGCACCTGACCTGCGCCGCCCACCGCCGGGACGAGCTGACCGCGCTGCTGGACCGGTACCGCGCGATGGGCGTCGGCAACATCCTGGCCCTGCACGGCGACCCACCGCTGGCCGCATCGTCCGACCTGCCCGAGGGCGAGCTGCGGTACGCGGTCGAGCTGCTCCGGCTGGCCCGCGAGCGCGGCATCGGCTGCGTCGGTGTCGCCGTGCACCCCCAGGGCCACCCCGCCGCCGAGTCACCGGAGGCCGACCTGCGGCACCAGGCGGCCAAGCTGCGGGAGGCGGACTTCGCGCTCACCCAGTTCATCACCACCGCCGAGGACTACTTCCGCTTCGTCGAGGCGATGGCCGTACGCGGGGTGGACACCCCGGTCATCCCGGGCCTGCGCATCCTCAGCACCCTCGGCCAGGCCGAACGGATGACGGCCATGTCCGGCGCGGCCATCCCCACCGACCTGCTCGACCGCCTGCGCGACGCCGGGGACGACCCGGACGACGCACGCCGCGTCGGCATCGACCACGCCGTGCAGGTCTGCCGGCAGCTCCTCGACGGCGGCGCACCGGGACTGCACTTCTACACGATGAACCGGGCCGCGGCGACGCTGGAGGTCTGCGGCCGGCTCGGCTGGACGGCCGTCGAACAGGCCTAGCAACCCCTGGCGGTGCGGCCCTCGACGCCCCATGAGCCACTCGTCGGCCCCCATGATGCGGGACACGCGGATGAGCATGCGGGCGCACCTGTCTCCCCTGCTCCATCGTTGGTGCGAAAAGGGCGCTTTCGCCGAAGCTGCCCGTGCGGCCGTCCGATCAGCCGGCGCGGCGAAGACGTGGACGACCCAGCGGCCACCGCGTCGGCCGATACTCGCCAGCGCGAACGGTGCGACATTAGGGAGACTCGCTTGGCACGGGGCAGCGGCTGGCCAGGATCAGGGTGACTGAGGGAGGAGCGGGATGGCGGGCGGTGCCGGAGGTCGGCCGTCGACGTCCGTGCTGGCGCAGTTCCTCGCGCTGGCGCTGGTCTGGGGATCGAGCTTCCTGTTCATCAAGATCGCATTGGAGGGGTTGTCCCCCGGTCAGGTCGTCCTCGGCCGGCTCGGTGTCGGCGCACTGGCGCTGGTGCTGCTGATGGTGGTGTTGCGCCACCCGCCGCCTCGCGACCCGGTGGTGTGGGGGCACCTCGCCGTCGTGGGGGTGCTGCTGTGCGTCGCGCCGTTCCTGCTCTTCGCCTGGGCCGAGGAGCACATCTCCTCCGGGCTGGCGAGCATCTACAACGCCACCACGCCGCTGATGACCAGTGTGGTGGCGCTCGCGGCCCTCCGCGAGGAGCAGCTCACCCGGGCCCGCACGGTCGGGCTGCTCACCGGCTTCGCCGGCGTGCTCGTCGTCTTCGGCCCCTGGCAGGGACTCGACGGCGGTGCCACGCTCGCCCAGGCCGCCTGCCTGGCCGCGACGGCCAGCTACGGCGTCGCCTTCGTCTACCTGCGCCGCTACGTCTCACCCCCCGCGGGCTGCACGCCGTTCCCGTAGCCGCGACGCAGGTCGGCCTGGGAGCCGTCATGATGCTCGCGCTCGCTCCCCTCGTGGCCACCGGCCCGGTGGACCTGACGCCGCGGGTCGTGGGGAGCATCCTGGCGCTGGGGGTCCTCGGCACGGGCCTGGCCTACATGTGGAACACCAACGTCGTGGCCGGCTGGGGAGCGACGAACGCCTCCACCGTCACGTACCTCACGCCACTCGTCGGCGTCGCACTCGGCGTCATCGTCCTGAGCGAAACTCCGACCTGGAACCAACCCGTGGGCGCCCTCGTCGTCGTCCTCGGCATCGCCATCACGCACAACCGCCTGCGCAGACGCCCAGACTCCACCGCGCCCGGGACGGCAGCACGCGTCGGCTCGCCTGAGCCCGCTCGGGAGGATCGGCGTACCGGAACTCCGTGACGGAGCCTCGACCCTTGGCCGCCGACCGGCTGCATGATCGCAGCGCTGGCCTTCTCAGCCGGAATGCCGGCCTAGGCCGGACCACCGGCAGTTCCGAGTGCGCGCAACTGGGCGAGGTCGTGGTGGTCGACCGGGCGCAGCTCGAAGCCGTGGCGGAAGGCCAGCTGTTGGGTGGCGGTCAGGCAGTGCACCTCGCGACCGGCGACCCGGCCGGTGGTGACGCAGCCGGCGGGGTAGCGGAAGGTGGCGCCGTCCAGGCCCGCCTGCACGCCGCTGCCGTCAGCGGCGAGCACGACCGGGTGCAGGTCGATCCGGCGGCCATCGGGGTGGGCGACCTCGATGCGGACCGGCAACCAGTCCTGCGCGGGTACGAAGCCGAGACCGTGCAGCAACCGCAGCACCGCGTCCAGGTCGGCGGCGTCCACGGCCAGGTCGAGGTCGGCGTGCGGCCGGGTCTGCCGGCCGACCAGCGCGTCGACCGCCCAGCCCCCGCACACCCACGCCGTGCCGGTCACCGCGGCCAGCCGGTCCAGCACGTCCGGCACCTGCTCGGCCTCCACCCCGCCACCCTACGAGCAGCGGGCCGGCGACTCCGGTCAGCCCGGCCACGCGGGTGAGGGGCGGACTCCAGGCGCAGGCGTCACCCCGAGGTGCGAGGGGCCGCTGGAGCGCCACGGTGGACGGCCCGGCCGCGCAGTGCCAGCCAGAGGCCGGCGGCCTGCAGGAGAGCGCAGACCGCGGGGACGGCGAAGAACGCGACGGTCGCGAGCGGGCCGGTGGCTTCCGGCATCACCATGATCCCGAGCAGCGACAACGGCATGGTCACCAGGTAGATCGACACTGCCGCCAGCGAGGCGTCGGGATGGTCGACGACGGCGGTGTCCGCGACGACGTAGGCGTAGGTGAGCGCGACCAGCAGCAGGTACGCGCCCGCCACGGACAGGGCGAGCAGGCCATGGGTCCAGCGGCTCGGGGAGAAGCGGCTCAGCATGGGTCGAACGCTAGGCGGGCGGACCGACCCCGGGCCTGAGCCCTGCTCCCCCACCACGGCAGGCAGTTGTACTCAGCCCGCGGGCGGTGGCGCGGCGCCGGTCATGATCGCCACCGCCTCGGACATGGTGTGACTGGCCGGGGTGATCACCGCGATCCGCCGGCCGAGCCGCTGGATGTGGATCCGGTCCGCTATGTCGAAGACGTGCGGCATGTTGTGGCTGATGAGGATGACCGGCAGCCCGCGGGCGCGGACGTCGAGGATGAGGTCGAGAACCTTCCGGGACTCCTTCACCCCGAGGGCGGCGGTCGGCTCGTCCATGATCACGACCTTGCTGCCGAACGCGGCCGCCCGGGCCACGGCCACCCCCTGCCGCTGCCCGCCGGACAGCGACTCCACCGGCTGGGTGATGTTCTGGATGGTCAGCAGGCCGAGGTCGTCCATCTGCCGGCGGGCGGCCTCCCGCATCCCGCCGACGTCCAGCATCCGCAGCACACTGCCCAGCGGCCCGGCCTTCCGGCGCTCCCGGCCCAGGAAGAGGTTGGCCGCGATGTCCAGCGACGGCGCGACCGCCAACGCCTGGTGCACGGTCTCCACGCCGGCCGACCGCGCCTCCAGCGGGTTGGCGAAGCGGACCGGCTCGCCGTGCAGGAGCACCTGCCCGGCGTCGGGCACCGCCGCCCCGGACAGGCACTTGATGAGGCTGGACTTCCCGGCGCCGTTGTCCCCGATGACCGCGAGGATCTCCCCGGACCGCAGCTCCAGGTCGGCACCGTCCAGCGCGGTCACCCGCCCGAACCGCATGGTGAGGCCCCTGGCCTCGAGCACCGGTGTCACGACCGCACCTTCCTGATCCACTGGTCCACCGCCACGGCGACGATGACCAGCACGCCGACCGCGAGGTTCTGCCAGAGCACGTCCACGCCGGCCAGCGCCAGACCGTTGCGGCAGACCCCGACCAGCAGCGCACCCAGCAGCGTGCCGACGATGCTCCCGCGGCCGCCGAACAGGCTCGTCCCGCCGAGTACCACGGCGGTGATGCTGTCCAGGTTGTCCGTCTGCCCGGCCTGCGGGCTCGCCGAGCCGATCCGTCCGATGAGGACCCAGGCGCCGAGGGCGCAGATCAGCCCGGCCGCGCCGTACACCGACAGCAGGACCCGGTCGGTGCGGATCCCGGACAGCCGCGCGCTCTCGCGGTCGTCGCCGGTGGCGTAGACGTGCCGGCCCCACACCGTCAGCCGCAGCGCGTACGCCACGAAGCCGACCAGCCCGAGCAGCATCACCGACCCGTAGGTGATCTGGGTGCCGAGCACGGTGAACGTCTCACCGGTCCACAGCAGCCACCCGCTCATGTCGGTGCCGCGGATGGTGGCGGCCTCGGAGTACCAGAGGTTGAGGGCGAAGAAGACGTTCAGCGTCCCGAGCGTGACGATGAACGGGGGCAGCGACAGCCGGGTGATCAGCGCGCCGTTGAGCAGCCCGCAGGCCAGCCCGACGGCGAAGCCGGCCAGCAGGGCGACCGGGCCGGGCAGGCCGGCCTCCGCCGACAGCCTGGCCATGACGATGGAGCTGAGCACCATGATGGCGCCGACGGACAGGTCGATGCCGGCGGTCAGGATCACCAGCGTCTGGCCGACCGCGAGGGTGCCCACGACCGCGACCTGCTGCAGGACCAGCGAGATGTTGTTCGCCCGCAGGAAGTTGTCCGACACGACGGAGAACCCGATGACCGCCAGCACCAGGACCAGCGCCGGCCCCAGCGCGGGTTGTGCGTGCAGCAGCCGCTGGACCCATTGCAGCGGGGTCGGCCGGGCGGGCCCGGCGGGCCTGCGCCCGGGGTCGTCGGCGACGTCGGCGACGCCGGTGGTGCCGCTGCCGGTGCTCACCGCTCAGCCCCAGCAGTTCTCGGTGCCCCAGGCGGCGTCCTTCGATTTCACGCCGTCCACCGGCCGCTCGGTGATGAGCTCCACGCCGGTGTTGTAGAAGCTGAGGCCCTCGGTGGTGCGCGGCTTCTGGCCGGTGCGGGCGAACTCGACGACCGCCTCGACGCCGAGCGAGGCCATGTTGAGCGGGAACTGCATGGAGGTGGCGCCGATGATCCCCTCGGCGACGTTCTTCACCCCGGGGCAGCCGCCGTCGACCGAGACGATGGTGACGGCCTTCTCCTTGCCGGCCGCCTTCAGCGCCTCGTACGCGCCGGCCGCCGCGGGCTCGTTGATCGTGTAGACGAGGTTGATCGACCCGTCGACCTGCAGCAGCTTCTCCATCGCCGTGCGGCCGCCCTCGGGGTCGCCGTCGGTGACCTCGTGCCCGACGACCCGCGGGTCCGCCTCGTCGCCGATCCTGTCCCGGTCCTTGACGTCGATCCCGAAGCCGGACAGGAAACCCTGGTCGCGCTGGACGTCGACGGAGATCCCGTTGGGGTTGAGGTCCAGCATCGCGATCTTCGCGTCCTTGCCCTCGAACTGGGCGGCGGCCCACTTCCCGATCAGCTCGCCGGCGGCGAAGTTGTCGGTGGCGAAGGTGACGTCGACCGCGCCCGCCGGCTCGGTCGGGGTGTCCAGCGCGATCACCAGCAGGCCGGCCTTCCGGGCCTTGTCGATCGCCGGGACGATCGCCTTCGAGTCGTTCGGGGTGATGAGGAAGCCCTTGGCGTTCGCGGAGATGAGGTTCTCGATCGCGGCGACCTGGCTCTCGTTGTCGCCGTCCTGCTTCCCCGCGTACGACCGCAGCTCGGCGCCGAGCTCCTTCGCCTTGGCCTCCGCGCCGGCCTTCATCTTGACGAAGAACGGGTTGGTGTCGGTCTTGGTGATGAGGCCGAGGATCACCGTGCCCCCGTCGCCGCCACCATCACCGCCGCCACCCGCGGCGGCGGCGTCCCCGTCGCCGCCGCACGCGCTGAGCGCCAGTGCGGCGGCGAGGGCGACCGCGCCCACCCGCCCGGACCGATGACGGGAGCCATTGCGAGCCATGCGTCCACATCCCTTGCTCGTCGACCTCGTGAAGGTGAGCGTTGCCGGGATCCTCAGAGCGCCGAGATGGCCGGTCAATGGTGTCTTACTGCCTTCTTAGAAACACGCGGGCAACAACCCGGGCACATCGGCGCGAAGTCAGGACACCGGCCACCACAGGCTGAAGGTCGCGCCGCCGCCCGGCCGGTCGGTCACCCCGACACCGCCACCGGCCCGGGTCGCGGCCTGGGTGACGATCGCCAGGCCCAGGCCCGAGCCCTGCCGGTCCCGGGATCCGGTGCCCCGGTAGAACCGGTCGAAGATCCGGTCCCGCTCCGCGGGGTCGACCCCGACGCCCCGGTCGGCGACCCGCACGGTGATCCGGTCCGCGGTCCGCTCCAGGTGCACCTCCACCGGCTGGCCCGGCTCGCTGACCTGTACGGCGTTGCGGACGAGGTTGGTCAGGGCGCGGTCGAGCGTCGCGACGGGCACCGTCGCCGAGCCGCCCTCGCCGGTGACGGTCACCGGAACCCCGGGCCCGTCCCGCCCGGCACGGCGCACGGCCCGCTCCACCAGCTCACGGACGTCCACCTCCACCGGCTCCTCGTCCAGCGCGTCGCCGCGGGCCAGCTCCACGATCTCGGCGACGAGGGTGCCGAGGTCCAGCGCGATCCCGCGCAGGTCGGCGACGAGCTCGGCGCGGTCGATCGCGGGCAGGGCGCGGCCGCCGCCCTCGGCCCGGGTCAGCAGGTCCAGGTTGGTCCGCAGCACGGTCAGCGGCGAGCGCAGCTCGTGCGCCGCGTCCTCCACCAGCGCCCGCTGCCGGCGGTTGGCGTCGTCCAGCGCCTCCAGCATCGAGTTCACCGCCCGCCCCAGCCGGGCCACCTCGTCGTGGCCGCTGACGTCGATGCGCGCGGCGAGGTCCTGCGTGCGCGCCACCCGCTCCGCGCCGGAGGTCAGCCGGTCCACCGGCCGCAGCCCGGCCCGCGCCACCAGCCACCCCGCCGCACCGGCCAGCAGCACCCCGACCAGCGCGAGCAGCCCCACCTGGTAGCCGAGCCGGGTGAGGGTCCGGTCGAACTCCGAGAGGTCCCGGGCCACCTGCAGGACGGTCCCGCCCGGCAGCCGCAGCGACGCCACCCGCCAGCGCTGGTCCCCGGTCCGCAGCGTGCGGACGGCGACGTCCCGCCGGCCGGCCTGCACGTCGCGCAGTGCGTCGTCCGGCGGCAGCCTGATCGCCGCGCCGACGACCGGTGTGCTCGACCGACCGTCCGGCGACACCGTCTGCACGCCGATCCGGATCGGCTGGATCGACGACAGCAGCCGGGGCTGGGGGCGCTGGCCGAGCTCCACCTCGGCCACCACCCCGGCGGTCAGCCGGGCCTGCGCGAGCAGGCGGTCGTCGACCTCGGCCAGCAGCGCGGCCCGCGCCAGCAGCCAGGCGGTGAGCGCGACGGCCACCACGGCCAGGCTCACCGCGCCCGCGGCCAGCAGTGCCAGCCGCCCCCGCAGGGTCACGGCCGGAAGACGAAGCCGACACCGCGCACGGTGTGCACCAGCCGCGGCTCGCCGCCGGCCTCCAGCTTCCGCCGCAGGTAGCCGACGTAGACGTCGAGGCTGTTGGACGAGGAGTGCAGGTCGAAGCCCCACACCTCCTCGTACAGCTTGGCCCGGGTGAGCACCTGTCCGGTGTTGCGGAGCAGCAGCTCCAGCAACACGAACTCGGTGCGGGTCAGCACGAGGTCGCGGCCGTCCCGGCGTGCGGTGCGGGCCGCGGGATCCAGTCGGACGCCCGCGGACTCGCACGGCCCCCGGTCGGCCTCCGCGGGTGAGGAGCGGCGCAACAGCGCCCGCACCCGGGCCAGCAGCTCCTCCAGCGCGAACGGCTTCACCAGGTAGTCGTCCGCGCCGGCATCGAGTCCGGCGACCCGGTCGGCCACCCGGTCGCGGGCGGTCAGCATCAGCACCGCCGTCCGGTCGCCGGCGGCGCGCAGCCGCCGGCACACCGCCAGCCCGTCGGGGGACGGGATCGTCACGTCGAGCACCACGAGATCCGGCCGCTGCTCGTGCACCGCGCGCAACGCCGACCCGCCGTCACCGACGGCCGTGACCTGGTAGCCCTCGTAGCGCAGGGACCGCTCCACCGACCGTCGCACGGCCGGCTCGTCGTCGACCACGAGCACGCGCATCACCGCGGTCCGCGGGAGACGGTGCCGGGGCGCACGCCGGCCAGCCTGCCAGATGGCGGGCCATCCCGCGCTCCACCGGCCACCGGGGTGGTCCGAACCCGCCGAGCCGTACGGCACTCCGGGCGCCGGACCACCGGCGGCCGGGGCGGGGTGATCAGCCGGCCGGAGCGGCGCTGAGCTCGACCTGGGTCACCGGTGGTCCTCGGAGGTGCCGTCGGTGGGGGCCGCGGTGGTGGCCGGGACCGGGGGGCGCGGGGTCGGTGGTGCCGTCGGTCGACGACCGGGGGCGAGGACGCCGCCGAGCACGGCCGCGGCGGCGAGCACGGCGGCGCCGACGAGCAGCGCGGCGGCGATGCCGGCGGCGAACGCCACGCGGGCGGCCTCGGCGAGCGCGGTCCCGTCCGGGCCGAGGCCGGCGGCGGCGCCGATGGCGGCGCCTGCCCCGTCCCCGGCCGCGCCGGCCAGCGCCGGCGGCAGGCCGGTCAGAGCGGGGGTGATCGAGTCGCGGTAGCCGGCGAGCAGGACGCTGGAGAGCAGGGCGATGCCCAGTACCCCGCCGACCTCGCGGGTGATGTCGTTGACCGCACTGGCGACCGACCGCCGCTCGGGGGGCAGCCCTTCGAGGATGAGAACGGTGCCGGGTGTGACAGCCAGGCCGAAGCCGACGCCGAACAGGAGCACACCGGCGGCGAGCCAGCCCGTGGTGTCCGCGGTGGCGGTGGCCGCGAGCACCGCGAAGCCCGTGGCCATGATCGCCAGGCCGGCGGCGCCGGGGATGCCGGCGCCGACTCGGGCCAGCGCGGCCGTGGCGACGGCCGTACCGGCACCGACGCCGACGGGGATGACCAGCAGCGCCGCCGCCGCCTGCAGCGGCCCGAGGTCGCGGACCAGCTGCAGGTACTGCGGGGCGAGGACGAACAGGCCGAGGCTGGCGAAGAACTGCAGGGACACCAGCAGCGACCCGGCCGCCAGACCGCGGTTGCGGAACAGCCGGACGTCCAGCGACGGGGCCGGCGTGCGCAGCTCGTGCAGCACGAACGCGGCCAGTGCGGCCAGCCCTGCGCCGGCCGCGGTGACGGTGCGCGCGTCGGTCCAGCCCCACCTCGGGGCCTCGATGACGGCGAACACCACCGCGGCCAGGCCGATCGCGGACAGCAGCGCCCCGACGGGGTCCAGCGACAGGTTCGGGTTCCGGTTCTGGGCGACCAACCGCAGCATCCCGGGCACCAGGGCCAGGGCGGCGATGCCGAAGGCGAGCTGCACGCTGCCCCACCAGAACGCCTCGAGCAGCCCACCGGCGACCAGGGCGCCGGCGACGGCACCGGCCGCGGACACCGCGGACCACACGGCCACCGCGAAGCCGCGCCTGTGCGCGGGATAGGCGTCGACGAGGGCCGACAGCGTGACCGGGAAGACCGCGGCCGCGCCGAGCCCCGCGACCGCGCGCCAGGCGATGAGCTCGGCAGGGCCGGAGGCGTAGGCGGACACGACGCCGGCGACACCGAACACGAGCAGGCCCCCGACGAGGAGGGTGCGGCGGCCGAGGCGGTCCGCCGCGATGCCGGCCGGCAGCAGCGCCGCGGCGAAGGTGAGCGCGTACGCGTCGATGATCCAGGTGACCCCTGTCTGGTCGGCGCCGAGGTCGCCGGCGATGTCGGGCAGCGCGATCGCCAGCGCGGAGTTGCCGGCCACGACCAGCGCGAGCGCCCCGCACAACAACGCCAGCAGCGCCCGCAGGCCGTCCGGCAAGGCGCCGGCACCTCCGTGCTCCGACGCGGGGCTCCTCGCCTCAGCGGTCATCGCTCTCTCCTGTCGTCCGGATTATCTCGGTCTCCGAGATGCTCGGTTACCGAGCTATCGAGTCGATAGGATGCCTCGGTGGCCGAGGAAACGCAAGCTGAGAAGGTCGAACGCATCGAGCGGCAGCGCACCGAGGCAGAGGAGCTGTCCTGGGCGCTGCGGGCGGTCGTGCAGGCCAGCGGCGAGGTCGACCGGACCCTCGCCCGCCGCCTGGACCTGCGCCCCCTCGACTACGCCGCGATGACCCACGCGATGAACGCTCCGGACCTCCTCGGACCGGTCGAGCTCAGCGAGCGGCTCGGCATCGCCACCGGATCCGCGACCGAGCTCGTCGACAGGCTCGAGGCCGCCGGACACCTGCGCCGCGACCGCCACCCCAACGACCGGCGCAGGGTCAGCCTCTCCCCCACCGACACCTCGGTGCGCACGATCCTCGAGGCCCTGGAACCCCTGCTGACTGACCTCGATGCCCTGGCGCGCGACTTCACCCCCGACGAGCAGGCCGCGATCCAGCGCTACCTCCGATCCGCCGCGGACCGGCTGCACCGCTACGCCCGGCGCACCGACGGCACCTGACCTGCTCCGGGCCGGTCACCTACGGCGCCGGGTAGTTTGCTGGCCATGAAGGGTGGCATGTGGACGGTGACGTCCGCCGATGGGACGCGGATCGCCTGTCGGCGCGAGGGTTCCGGGCCGGCGGTGGTCCTCGTCGGCGGCGGGCTCGATGACGGTTCGGAGAACGCGGTGCTCATGCCCGCGTTGGCGGACGAGTTCACCGTCCACAACTACGCGCGCCGGGGTCGTGGCGGCAGCGGGGACACGCCGCCGTACACGGTGCGGCGTGAGCTCGAGGATCTGGCGGCGGTGCTCGACGCGGCCGGGGGTGAGGCCCACGTGTTCGGCGCATCGAGCGGTGCCGCGCTCGCGCTGGAGGCCGCCGCAGCCGGTCTGCCGATCGCCCGCCTCGTGGTGTACGACGTGCCGTACAGCGTTGCCGAGGACGCGGTCGAACGGTGGCGGGCGTACCGCACCGAGCTCGACGAGGCGCTGGCCCAGGGGCGGATCGATGAGGCGCTCGCCGCGTTCATGCGGCTGGGTGGCGCCAGCGACGAGGAGATCGCGGGTGCGCGGGCGGCGCCATTCTGGGATGGAGTGCTTGCGCTGGCGCCGACCCTCGCCTACGACGCGGCGGTCCTCGGCGACGACGGGCCTCCCTCGGGCCGCCTCGCCACCATCCGTCAGAAGACGATGGTGCTCACCCGGTCCACCTCCGACCCGTACATGCGTACGCTCCCGGTCGAGTTCTTCGCGGCCGCGGCGGACGCGGTGGCGGCGGCGCTGCCGCACGTCGTGAGGCACACGATCGACGCACCGGGCCACGCGGTCGACGCGGCCGCTGTCGCCCCGCCGGTACGGGCGTTCCTCGCCGGCCAGTAAGCCGGCCGAACTGTGTGATCCGCGTGGTGGCGGCAGCGCTCGTCCACGGTCGACGACGTCTCGGAGCTGGTCCCGGTCCCCCTGCAGGCGCGCGGGGTCCGGACTCGTGCCTACTGTCGGCGGCCCCGCAGGGCGTCTTCGGTCGCGTCGAGGACCGCCGACCAGGGCAACTCGCGGTCGGACGGCCCGGAACGGGGCGGATGCAGCGGCCACACGTCGTCGCCGTAGATCAGTCGCACGCCGGCCCCGCGGAGTGCGGCGAGGTGATCGTCCCAGGCGGGGTGACCGGCATGGCCGGTGTTCACGCACGGGAAGACGATGATCGGAGCCGTCCGGGCGCCGATCGCCTCGCAGACCTGGGTCAGGGCCTGGTTGCCGGACAGTCCGATCGCGAGACCGGCCACGGTGTTGGCGGTGGCGGGGGCGACCACCCAACAGTCCGCGGGTGGGTGAGGTCGCTCCTCCCACGGCAGGCGTCCCTCGGAACGCACCGACAGGCCGGTGAGAGCTTCCAACTTCTCGGTCTCACCGTTGGCCCGGAGCCAGGTGGCCGCGGTCGGAGTCAGGGTCACCGCCACTCTCCAGCCTCGCGCCAGGGCCGGCTCCACGTAGCCGGTGCGGAGCTGCTCGACGCCGCCGGCCGCGCAGGACACCAGTCCGACGACCGGTCCTGCCGCCACCGAGGTCACCCGACGATCGTGCCAGCCACCACACCGGACCGCCCGCAGGGCGACGCGGGGCTGGCACCGCAGCGCTGCGAGACCTGCTCCGGGCGCGGACGCCGTCGCCGACCTGCGCCAGGTGGATGAGGATCGCGTCGACGGCGTCGGCGCCGAGGGGCAGCCGCAGCGGCGCGGCGGGAGCGCCGAGCGCGCGCAGGATCGCGGTGGCGGGCCCGGGCCGGGGTCAGCTCGGTCGGGCCAGCAGGGTGTCGTCGAGGTGTCGCTGCAGGTCGCCGAGGGACTCGAAGACCTCCTTCGCGCCGGCCTCGCGGAGCTCCTCGACCGAGAAGCCGCCGGTGCGTACGGCGTAGGACGGGATCCCCGCCTTCGCCGCGGCGACGCAGTCCCAGGTCGAGTCGCCGACCATGACGGCGGACCGGCCGGGCACCTTGTCCATCGCGGCGTGCAGGAGGTCCGGTTCCGGCTTGGTGCGCTCGACGTCGTCGGACGTGGTCCAGGCCCCCGCGACCGCCCGGCCGTCGAGCAGGTCGAGATAGTGCTCCACCTGATCCCGCCGGCCGGAACTGGCCAGGACCAGCGTGAAGCCCCGATCCCGGACGCCGGTCAGCAGCCGCCTCGCGTCGGCGAAGGGCTGGACCTCCCCGAGCATGGGCCGGTACTCCTCGACCCAGCCGTCGCGAAGGGCGTCCCCGCGCTCGCGCTCGACCTGCTCGCCGGCCACGGCGGTGACCAACTGGTCGCCGCCCATCCCGATGGAGCGGTGGATGCGCCACAGCGGGACGGTCAGGTCGAAGCGGCGGAACGCCCGGTACCAGGCCAGGGCGTGCTGGTAGTTGGTGTCGACGAGGGTCCCGTCGACGTCGAAGATGGCGGTGTCGGCCACGGTGGGCTCCCGGTGCGTCGGAGGAGGGCTCTCGGCCGAACCCGGATGTGCTCCCGCCGGCGCGCCCGCCGAGGTGGCGGCGTCCGCCGCCGGCGCGGCTGGTCTGTCCGTCCCGCGGCGGCTCAACCCGTTTCCGGCCGTGTCCGCTCCGGGCCGCCCAGCTCCGTGCCGGGCGTCGGCTCCCGGGTCGCCGCCCCGCCGTACGGCCTGGCAGGATCGCCCCGTGCAGGCTGGGGTGTTGCTCGACGCGATCCGTCCGCACGTCGGCGCCGGTGGCGTGCCGGGTGCCGTGGTCGGTGTCCGGCACGACGGTCAGGTGTCGGTGGAGGCCGCGGGCACGACCGCGCCCGGCGGCGGCACGCCGTTGACCGGTGACGCCCGCGTGCGCATCAGCTCGAACACCAAGCCGATGGCGGCGGCGCTGGCGCTGTCGCTGGCGGACGACGGTGTGCTCGCGCTGGCCGATCCCGTGGAGCGGTTCGTGCCCGAACTCGCCGACCGGCGGGTCCTGCGGCGCCTCGACGGGCCGCAGGAGGACACGGTGCCCGCCGAGCGCCCGGTGACCGTCGAGGACCTGCTGACCATGCGGCTGGGCTTCGGGTTCGTGTTCGAGGCCGACTGTCCGACGGTGGGCGCCGCCGCTCGGGCGGGGTTGGGCATCGGCCCGCCCGACCCCTCCGTCCCGCTCGGCCCCGAGGAGTGGATCGCGCGCTTCGCCGAACTCCCGCTGCTCGAGCAGCCCGGCAGCGCGTGGCGCTACGACCTGGCGTACGCGGTGCTCGGCGTCGTGCTCGCCCGGGCCGGCGGGCGTCCGCTCGACGAGCTCCTGCGCACCCGGCTGTTCGAGCCGTTGGGCATGACCGACACCGCCTTCCTCGCCCCGCCCGACCGGCTCCCGCCGTGCTTCGCCGCCGGCGAGGACGGGCTCACCGTCTTCGACGCCGCGGCCGGCAACAGCCGGTGGAGTGCTCCCCCGGCCTTCCCCGACGCCCGCAACGGCCTCGTGTCCACCGCGGGTGACCTGCTGCGCTTCGCCGGCGCCCTGCTCGACGGCGGCAAGGACGTCCTCTCGCCGGCCTCGGTCGCCGCAATGACCACCGACCAACTCACGCCCGAGCAGCGGCGAGGACCCTCGGCGCAGGCGTTCCTCACCGGGTCCGGCTGGGGGTACGGCGTGCAGGTCGTGCCCGCCGACGACCATGGGGCGCCCGCCCGGTACGGCTGGGGCGGCGGGCTGGGCACGCTGTGGTACTCCTGGCCCGACCACGGCTGCGCAGCCGTCCTGCTCACCCAGGTGCTCCCCCCGTCCCCGGGGCTCGTCGAGGCGTTCATCACCGGAGCCGGAAACGCCCTGACAGCCTGACCCGGCCGGGAGCCCTGCCGCACCCTTCCTGAGCCGATCAGGCCTCACCACCGGCAGGACTCGGCACCTGCTGCGCCGCATGCCGCCCGCACCGCGGCAGCACCGGATGCTCCGCCCGGGGTGGACTCGCGCCCCGGCCACCGCGTCATCCCGCCAGGTCGACGAGACCGCTGCCGCCGGTCGCGTCCCCGGCCGTGGCCAGCGGCCGGCGCACCGCTTCGTACTGGTCCACCAGTTCGTTCCCCAGGACCGTGGTCCGGTCGTGGACGGCGTCGATCTCGGCGGGTTCCATCGAGTACCGGGACATCGGGGCACCTCCGCTGGGACAGGCGGACGATGCCTGGCCGGCGCGCGCATCTTGACCTAATCAAGACTGCGCGTGATGATGTTCGCGTGCCGGACACCGCGGACCTCGAGCGCGCGCTGCGCGCGGCGGGCCTGCGGGTGACCCGGCCGAGGGTGGCGGTGCTGCACGCCGTGCACGCGAATCCGCACGTGGAGACCGAGGCGCTGATCGGCGCCGCCCGGGCCCGGATGGGCCCGGTGTCCCACCAGGCGGTGTACGACGTCCTGCGGGTGCTCACCGAGCGCGGCCTGGTGCGCCGCATCCAGCCCCAGGGCTCCGTCGCCCGTTACGAGGCGCGGGTCGGCGACAACCACCACCACGCGGTGTGCCGGTCCTGCGGCGCGATCAACGACGTCGACTGCGCCGCCGGGTACGCCCCCTGCCTCACTCCCTCGGCCCACGGGGACTTCGTCGTCGACGAGGCCGAGGTCATCTACTGGGGCCGGTGCCGGTCCTGCGCGTCGCCCCCGGCCGTACCGGCCCAGCCCCAGGTTCCCGGTCGTACGTAGCACAGAGAGGTACTTCGTGACCGAGCTCGACAAGACCGCGTCCGAGAGCACCAGCGAGAGCGAGAACCCGGCGATCCCGTCGCCGACCCCGCAGACCGGTGGCCGGCCCCGCACCGTACGAGACTGGTGGCCCAACCAGATCGACCTGTCGGTGCTGAACAAGCCGTCGCGGGACTCCGACCCGCTCGGCGAGGACTTCGACTACGCCGCCGAGTTCGCCAAGCTGGACGTCGAAGAGCTGAAGCGTGACCTCGTGGAGGTCATGCACACCTCGCAGGACTGGTGGCCGGCCGACTGGGGTCACTACGGCCCGCTGTTCATCCGGATGTCCTGGCACGCGGCCGGCACCTACCGCATCGCCGACGGGCGTGGCGGCGGCGGCGAGGGCGGGCAGCGCTTCGCGCCGCTGAACAGCTGGCCGGACAACGCCAACCTGGACAAGGCCCGCCGCCTGCTGCTGCCGGTCAAGCAGAAGTACGGCCGGAAGATCTCCTGGGCCGACCTGCTGGTGCTGGCCGGCAACGTCGCGCACGACGACATGGGCCTGCCGACGTTCGGGTTCGCCTTCGGCCGGCCGGACAACTGGCAGCCCGGCGAGGTGTTCTGGGGCCCGGAGGACACCTGGCTCGGCGACGAGCGCTACCTGGACGACTCCCCGCTGGACCTGGAGGAGGGTCACCTGGCGGCGGTCACCATGGGCCTGATCTACGTGAACCCGGAAGGCCCCAAGGGCAACCCCGACCCGCTGGCCTCCGCGCACGACATCCGGGTGACGTTCGGCCGGATGGGCATGAACGACGAGGAGACCGTCGCGCTCATCGCCGGCGGCCACACGTTCGGCAAGACCCACGGCGCGGGCGACCCGGACCTGGTCGGCCCGGAGCCGGAGGGCTGCCCGGTGCACGGCAACGGCCTGGGCTGGATCAGCCAGCACGGCACGGGCAAGGGCGCCGACACCATCACCAGCGGCCTCGAGGGCGCCTGGACGCCGACGCCCACCCAGTGGGACAACAGCTACTTCGACATGCTGTTCAGCTACGACTGGGAGCTCACCGAGAGCCCGGCCGGGGCCAAGCAGTGGAGGCCGAAGAACCCCGAGGCGCAGGAGCTCGTCCCGGACGCGCACATCGAGGGCAAGAAGAACGCGCCCATGATGGCCACGACCGACCTCGCCCTGATGGCCGACCCGGGCTTCCGGGCGGTCTCCGAGCGCTTCCACAACGACCCGCAGTACTTCGCCGACCAGTACGCCCGCGCCTGGTTCAAGCTGCTGCACCGCGACATGGGTCCGCGCAGCCGCTACCTCGGCCCGGACGTGCCGGCGGAGGAGCTCAGCTGGCAGGACCCGACCCCGGCCGTCGACCACGAGCTGGTCGGCGAGGCCGAGGTCGCCGACCTCAAGCGGCGCCTGCTCGCCGCCGGGCCGACGGTCTCCCAGCTGGTGCACACCGCCTGGTCGGCCGCGGCGTCGTTCCGCAGCACCGACAAGCGCGGCGGGGCCAACGGCGCCCGGCTGCGGCTGGAGCCGCAGCTCGGCTGGGCGGCCAACGAGGGCGTCCGCGACGTCCTGCCGGTGCTGGAGCGGGTCAAGAGCGAGTTCGAGGCGGAGACCGGCAAGAAGGTCTCGCTGGCCGACCTCATCGTCCTCGGCGGTACGGCGGCGGTGGAGAAGGCCGCGGCCGACGCCGGCGTGCAGGTCACCGTGCCGTTCACGCCGGGCCGTACCGACGCCTCGCAGGAGCAGACCGACGTCGAGAACTTCCGCTGGCTCGAGCCCCGGGCCGACGGGTTCCGCAACTGGATCGACCCGGACACCAAGCTCCACCCGGAGACGCTGCTGGTCGACCGGGCCGCCATGCTCGACCTGACCGCCCGCGAGATGACGGTCCTGCTCGGCGGCCTGCGGGTGCTCGGCGCCAACACCGGCGGCACCAGGCACGGCGTCTTCACCGACCGGCCCGGCGTGCTGTCGCAGGACTTCTTCCGCAACCTGCTCGACCTGGGCATCCAGTGGCGCTCCGCCCAGGACGCCGACGGCGTCTACGAGGGCCTGGACGCCGACGGCAACGTGGTCCGCACCGCGACCGCGGTCGACCTGGTGTTCAACTCGAACTCCATCCTGCGCGGCATCGTCGAGGTCTACTCGGCCGACGACGCCCAGGAGAAGTTCGTGCGGGACTTCGCCACCGCCTGGAACAAGGTCATGGACCTCGACCGCTTCGACGTCCGCTAGACCCTGGCCCGACCGGATGCCCCGGCCCGCCCACCCGCGGGCCGGGGCATCCGGCTGTCCCGGCCGACGCGGGCCGGCCGCCGGGTCGGAGGGTGTCCCGGTGCCCTCGAAGGTCCACGCCCCGCCGTCCATGGACACCTGACCGGCGCGGTCCGGGAGTTGTCGGCCGCGCCCCGGCCTAGGGGCGGTAGGGCGGCAGGCTGATCGGCGGCCGGGGCCTGCCGCGTCGTCGACCAGCCGAACCTGGCCGGGACCCGTCGGGAGCGGTGACTTCACCGCGATCAGCCCGCCCTCGAGCGCGGGGGCGTACTCGGAGTCCTCGACCTGCTGTCCCGGGCCGGCCGGGTCGAGCCGGAGCCCAGCAAGCCGGATGCCCTCGTGCAGGGCGACCCAGTACAGACCGTCCCCGCCCAGCGCGCAGCGCACCACCACGGCGTCCGGCTGGCCGGCGTCGGTGATGTCCTGGACCTGCGCACACTCCGGCCGGTCCCGCACCCAGACGATCCAGCCCACGTACGTCCGGCCGGCCTGCCGCAGCTCGTAGAGGACCGGGCGCACCGTCCCCGCCCGCCGGAGGTTGACGGTGCTGGAGTCGTCGAGCACCCCCACCGAGACCGGCTGCCGGAGCGGGCTCGCCGGCAGCTCCCGGGCCCCGCCGTCCCCGGCGGTGCCCTGCAGGAGCACGACCCGGGCCGTGTCCACCGGTCCGGCCCACAGCAGCCGGGCGTCGGCCGGCCCACCGGCGTCCCGCCAGACCCGGGCCGCGTCGGCGACCAGCCCGGTGTCGCCGGTGAGCGGGCCGCGGGCCGCCCAGGGAAGCAGGCCGGAGGACGCCGGGGGCGGGTCGGTGGCCACCGGCAGCGGCCGGGTCAGCCGGGTGAGCGTGGCGGGGACGGCCAGCGCGCCCGCCACGGCCAGCACGACCGCGGCCGCGGCCAGGACTGTGGTCCGGCGCTGCCGGCGGACCCGGGGCCGGATCGCCGGCATCGGGTCGGCCGGGGCCGGCAACGCCCGGTCCGGGTCGCGCAGGGTGCGGGCCAGCAGGTCCTCGACGTCGGTCATCGGAGCTCCCCCTCGGCCGCCGGGCGGCCCGCCTCGGTCACGCTCATGGCCCGTCCTGCCGCGCCGGGCCGCAGGACGAGGGTGCGGAGCCGGGCCAGTCCCCTGGCCGCCTGCGACTTCACCGTCCCCGGGGCGATGTCCAGGACCCGGGCGATCTCCGCCTCCGGCAGGTCCTCGTAGTAGCGCAGCACCAGCACGGCCCGCTGCCGGGGCGGCAGCGCGGCCAGCGCGGTCCACACGGCGTCCCGCTCGTCGACGCCGCCGGTCAGGTCCGGCCCGGGCCGCTCGGGCAGCTCCGGAACGGTCTCCTCGGACCGCCAGCCGCGCCGCCACGAGCTCAGGTGCGCGTTGAGCACCGCCCGCCGCACGTACGCCTCCGCGCCGCCGGGCTCGATCCGCCGCCAGTGCCGGTACGTCGCCGCGAACGCGTGCTGCACCAGGTCCTCGGCCCGGCCGCGGTCCCCGGTGAGCAGGTGGGCCCAGCGCAGCACGGCCGGCATCCGCGCCGACACAACTCCGCGAACTGCTTCTCGTCACCCACGTCAGTCAGTACTCCGGTCCGGCCGCCGAGGTTGCCCGCCGACCGGGGCAGGTTTCCAGTATCGAGCCGGGGAGGCGCGACGGGCGCGAGCACGGAGCCGGCGGTGGTCAGGTCGGCCGGCACCCGGGCCCGGGGGCCGGTCGGCGTGCTCACCACCCGGACCCGCAGCCCCGCGGCCCGCGCGTCGGCCTCCGTCGGACCGGGTCAGCCGAAGCGGGACACCGGCGGGCAGGTCGACCTTGCCCGCGGCCATCTGCGACGGCGCCGGACCCTGGTAAGTCAGCGGGACGTCGGTGCCGACGTTGCTCGGCGGCGGCTCCGGGTCGGCGGGGGCGGCACCTGTGACGATCGGGTGACGTCCGGTCCGGTGAAACGCCGGCGGCCCGGCCGGGACCGTACCCGGGGCGACGACGAGGAGGACCCATGGATCTGACCGAGGCAGCGGCCACCAGCCGGGCGGCCCGGGGGCGGGTGGTGGTCGAGCCCGGCACGAAGCGGGTCCGGGCCTATCTCGGGTCCGGCCTGGTGGCGGACAGCATGCGCCCGCTGCTGGTGTGGGAGAAGCCGTACTACCCGGCCTACTACCTGCCGGCGGCGGACGTCCGCGCCGAGCTGGTCCCGACCGGGGCGCGGCAGCGCTCGCCGAGCCGGGGTACGGGCCTGGTGCACGACGTCCGGGTGGGGGGCCGCACCGCCGCCGGCGCCGCGACGACCTATCCGGACTCGCCGATCCCGGCGCTGCGGGACGTGGTCCGCCTCGAGTGGGACGCGATGGACGAGTGGCTGGAGGAGGACGAGCCGGTCTACACCCACCCGCGGGACCCGTACACCCGGGTCGACATCCTGGCCAGCAGCCGGCACGTCCGGGTCGAGGTCGACGGTGTCACGGTCGCGGACTCGGTCCGGCCGCGGGTCCTGTTCGAGACCCACCTCCCGCCGCGGTGGTACCTGCCGCTGCCGGACGTCCGGACCGAGCTGCTGCGGCCCTCGGCGACCGTCACCCACTGCCCGTACAAGGGCGCGGCCGGCTACTTCACGGTCGAGGTGAACGGTCGGGTGTCCGCGGACCTCGCGTGGATCTACCGGTACCCGCTGCCGGAGAGCCAGAAGGTCGCCGGTCTCGTCGCCTTTTTCGACGAGAAGGTGGACGTGTGGCTGGACGGTGCCCGGCAGCAGCGGCCGCGGACGAGATTCAGCTAGGCGGCGTGCGGTCGGCGGCCCAGTCCCGGAACGCGGTCAGCAGCCGGTCGCGCATCGGCGGCTCCAGCGGGAGCGGGTCGCCGGCGCCGAGGACCGCGGCCGTCCGGCGCATCTGGTCGACGTACACCTCGCACCCGTCGCACTCGGCGAGGTGCCCGCGCACGCGCGACCGGGTGTCCGGGTCGAGCGCATCCTCCAGGTAGTCGGTGACCAGCTCGACGACGTCCTGGCAGTCCTGGCCGGGCCCGGTCACCGGGGGCCGTCCAGGACGTCCTCGATCGCCTGCCGGATCCGGGCCCGGCCCCGGTGCAGCAGGACCCGCTGGTTGGCGCCGGACAATCCGAGCACCGCGCACACCTCCTCGGCCGACAACCCGTCGACGTCGCGCAGCTCCACCACGGTTCGCTGGCGCTCGGGCAGGCCCTCGAGCGCACGCCGGACGGTCTCCAGCATCTCCCGGGACAGGGCCACCAGTTCCGGCCGGTCCCGCCAGTCGTACGGCGTGGAGGCCCAGTGCCGCGGCCACCCGGCCGCGTCCGGAGGCAGGAACCGGGCCGGGTCGACGGTCGGGCCGTCGTCGCCGCCGTCGCCGTCCAGGGCGCTCATCGGCACCACCCGCCGCTCCCGGACCGCGCGGGTCCGGGCGATGTTGAGCAGCACCCGGAACAACCACGTCTTCACGGTGGCCCGCTCCTCGAACCGGTCCAGCCCTTCCAGCAGGGCGACCCAGGTTTCCTGGACGACGTCCTCGGCCACCGACCGGCTCCGCACGTACCGCCCCGCCAGCCTCAGCATCGACGGCGTGTGCAGTTCCACCAGCCGGGCGAAGGCCGCCTCGTCGCCGCGGCGCAGCGCCGCGACCAACGCCTGCTCGGACGCCGCCGGCAGGGCGCGGGCCGGCTCGTCCGCCCGGATGCCGCTCATCGAGGTCACAGTAGGTCCTCCGGGACGGCCGCGGTCCGCACCGTCGCCGAATCGCGCGCCGTGTAACGCGGGCGGGCGTCGCCGAGACTGTCCGGCATGCAACTGTGGGATCAGGTCACCCGGGTGGTACCGCCGTCCACCGCGCGCGTCAGCGGTCCGGTGCGGGTGGCCGCGGCCGTCGCCGCCGCCGCGACGGTGGCCGTGGGGATCTGGGTGACCGGCGCCGTGCTCACCGACAACTCCGCGCTGGCGATGGCCGCGACCGCCCTGTGGATCGGGCTCGCGGTGGTCCTCGCCGCCCTCGCCGGGCTGCGGTGGCGGACCCTCGCGCTGCCGGTGGTCGGGGCGGTGCTGCTCACCTCGGTCGGGCTCGGCGGCGCACTGGCCTGGACGTCCCGGGTGGACCGGGTGGTGGAGGAGGAGGTGCTGACCGTCGCGGACGCACTCCCGACGGCCGCCCCGTCGACGTCCGGGGCGACCGGCCTCCCCCGGCCCTCCACCTCCCCCGCGTCCCCCACTTCCCCCGCCTCGCCGGCCGGGCCGGTGCTGCTGGGGTCCGGCGCCTTCCGCAGCGGCGAGCACGAGACGACCGGCACCGCCGCCCTGCTGCGCCGCCCGTCCGGCGGCGCGGTGGTGACGCTGACCGACCTGGACACCAGTCCGGGCCCGGACCTGCGGGTCTACCTCACCGCCGGTCCCTCCGGGGACGTGGCCGGGGCCCTGGACCTCGGCGGGCTGCGCGGCAACCGAGGCACCCAGCAGTACGAGGTGCCCGCCGGCGTCGACCTCAGCCGGTACGGGGGCGTCGTCATCTGGTGCCGCGCGTTCACCGTCGCTTTCGGCACCGCTCCGCTGACGCCCGGCTGATCCGGCCGGGCCCGGGCGGTGGAGGCGACCGCGACGTGCGTGCGTTCCTGCATGTCCTGGCGCCCTCATGAGTGTGGCTCATGAGGCGATGCGGGTCATGAATTGGACAGCGCCATCCGCTGTTCGGACGATGGTGCCGTGCCGGGCAGTGAGGTGCGCCGCTGGGCGCCGGACTTCCTCGTGTTGTCAGCGGTCTGGGGCTCCAGCTTCGCGCTGATCAAGGTCGCTGTCGACGCCGGCCTGGAGCCGCTGTGGGTGGCCTTCGCCCGGTGTGCGTTCGGCGCTGCCGCGCTGCTGGCGGTCTGCGTGGTCCGCAGCGACCGGCTGCCCGCGGACCGGAGCACCTGGGTGCACGCCGCGGTGGTGGCGCTGCTGCTCAACGCGCTGCCTTCCTCCTTCCTGGCGTACGGGGAGACGCAGGTGAGCTCGGTGCTCGCCGGGGTGCTGAACGCCACCGTCCCGTTGACCACACTGCTGGCCGTGCCGCTGCTGGTCCCGCAGGAGCAGCTCACCCCGCGCCGCCTCGCCGGGCTCGCGATCGGCTTCGCCGGTGTGCTGGTCGTCCTCGGGGTCTGGTCCGGCGTCGGCGACGCCACCCTGGCCGGCGGCCTGGCCTGCCTGGCCTCCCCCGTGCTCATCGGCTGCGGGTTCGCCTACACCCGCCGGTTCTTCTCCGGCCGGCCGGGATCGGCCACGGCGCTGACCGCCACCCAACTCGTCTGCGCGACCACCGCGATGGCGGTCGCGGCGCCGATCGGCAACGGGCTGCCGACGTGGCCGGGCCCGGGACCGCTGGCCGGCCTGGTCGTGCTCGGCGCGGTCGGCACGGGCTTCGCCTTCCTCCTCAACCTGCGGATCATCCGGATCGCCGGTCCCACCGTCGCCTCGACGGTCACGTACGTGATCCCGATCTGGTCGATCGCGTTCGGCACGCTGCTGCTGCACGAGCCGCTGCACTGGAACACCGCCGTCGGCGTCGCCGTGGTGCTCGCCGGCGTGCTGCTCACCCGCCCACCACGGTCCACCCCCGCCGGGTCCACGGCGGCGCGGGCGACCGCTGTCCCGAAGGGATCCCGCCCATGACCACCACCTCGCAGTGGGGAGCCGACATCCGCCGGGTCGGAGTGGACCCGGTGGGCCGGGAGGCGCTGCGGGCGCTGATCGACGGCGACATCGGCGTCCTGGTGCTGCGCGGCCTGCTGCCGGCGGCGGCGTTCGAGCGGCATCGGGAGCGGGCCGCCACGCTCTACGAACACGCCGCGACGACGTACTACGCCAACGGCAAGCTGACCACGATCGGGCCGTACCTGGCCAAGCACCTCGACGACCCGGACCGCTACTTCGCCGAGGCGGAGCGGATGAACGCGCTCTGCGCGCAGGTCGGGTTCACCGTCGCCGACGAGGTGCGGGCCGCCTTCGAGCGGGTACTCGGGCTGCGGGTCGACCTGGCCGAGGAGCCCGGCGGCCGGCGGTACGCCGGTGCCTGCGTGCGCATCCACCCGGACGGGGTGGCCAACCCGATGCACAACGACCTGATCGCCCGGGACGCCGCCGGCACGGGGCTGACCGTGGCGGGGCTGGCGTACCAGCTCAGTTGCGTGATCTGCCTGCAGGAGTGCCAGGGCGGCGGCGAGTCGAAGATCTACGCCAAGACCTGGGAGCCCGCCGACGAGCGGTTCAAGATCCCCGGCGGGCTCGGCTACGACCACGGCGTGGTCGCCGGGGTGCCGGCGCTGGAGTTCGCGCCGCAGGCGCACGACGTCTACGTGCTCAACCCGAGGCACTACCACGAGATCCTCGAGGTCAGCGGGGACGACCGGCTGACGGTCGGCTTCTTCTTCGGCGGCGACGACGCGCTGGAGCACGCCGTCGCCTGGGGATGACGGCGGGATCCCCACGCCGGACCGGAGAGCGCGGGACGGGCGTGGCGGAGCGGTTCGCGCTGCTGCAGGGGCGGCTCGGACCGCTGCTGGACGGCCCGGCGACGACGGTCGTGGTGCCGAGCATCACCCTGCACCCGGACGAGCTGCGCAAGATCCCCGGCGCCGTGCACTTCGAGGAGCGGCTGCTGTTCGAGCTCGCCCGGCTGCGCGCCCCCCGCGCCCGGGTCGTGTACGTCACCAGCCGCCCGGTCGACCCGGACACCGTGGAATCCGCGCTCGCCGTCACCGGCACGACCGGCGCCCGCGACCGGCTGACCCTGATCGACTGCGGGGACGCCTCGGCGCGGCCGCTGGCCGACAAGATCCTCGACCGGACGGACGTGCTGGCCCGGATCACCGCGGCCCGGGGCGACTACCTGGTCACCTACACCACCACGACGAGCGAGCGGGACCTCTCGGTCCGGCTCGGGCTGCCGCTGTTCGGCTGCGACCCGCGGCTGCGGGGCATCGGCGACAAGAGCGGCGGGCGGCGCCTGCTGCGGGCGGCCGGCGTCCCGGTCCCGGACGGGTACGAGGGGTTGGCGTCCGCGGCCGCGGTGACCGACGCCCTGACCGGCCTCAAGCACCGGCACCGAAACCTGGAGCGGGCCGTGGTCAAGCTGAACGACAGCTTCGCCGGCGCCGGCAACGCCGTGTTCTCCTACGCCGGGGCGCCCGCCGGCGACGGGCTGGCCGGCTGGGTCGCCGACCGGCTGCCGGAGCGGCTGGCGGTGCCCGGCGACACCTGGGCCGGCTTCCTGGCCAAGCTGGCGGAGATGGGCGGGGTGGTCGAGCGCTTCCACACCGGCCCGGCGATGGGGTCGCCGTCGGTCCAGCTGGAGATCCGGCCGGGCGGGGACGTGCGGATGCTGTCCACCCACGACCAGGTGCTCGGCGGGCCGGCCGGGCTGACGTTCGTCGGCTGCGCGTTCCCGGCCCACCCGGCGTACCGGTCCCGGATCGGCCGGCTCGCGCTGCGGGTCGGCGACCGGTTGGCCGCCGCGGGCGTGCTCGGCCAGTTGTCGGTCGACTTCCTCGCCGACCGGCACGACCCGGCCCGGACCTACGGGTTGGAGGTCAACCTCCGGATGGGGGGCGCGACCGCGCCGTTCCTGTTCGCGCACGCCCTGCTGCGCGGCCGGTACGACCCGGCGACCGGGGACTACGTCACGGCCCACGGCCCGCGGCACTACCTCGCCGGCGACCGCATCCTGGTCGACCGGCTGCGCGGCGCCCGGCCGGGGGCCGTGCTCGACCTGGTCGCCGGGCGCCGGCTGGCGTACGACCCGGCGACCGGCACCGGGGTGGTCCTCTACGCGCTGGGCGCGCTGGCCGAGTTCGGCAAGCTGGGGATGATCGCGATCGCGGACAGCGCCGCCGCCGCCCGCTCCCTGTATGACCGGACGGTCACCGTCCTGGCCGGGATGCCCTGAAATATTCGCTAAGCGGAAAAGTATTTCTGAGACGCCGGGGTGTGTCTCACAAATGCTTTTCCAAGCGCAGACGCATGGTTGACCCCGGCCCGACGGCGCGACTATGGTCGATGCACCGTCGATGAATAGTTGGGGCCACGATGGACTGGCGATTCACGCCCGCACCGAAACCGGAGAGCAGCCCGACCGGGGTTTATCCGGCCGTTTCCCAATCGGATTTCCAGCAGGTCGAGCAGTTGTGGCGCACCGTTTACGGCCGCGAGTTCGGCTGGCTGGCCGCCGGCGCGGGCGGCCACCTGCACGCCGACCGCTACCACCCGCACTCGGTGTACCTGCTGGCCCGGGTGGGCGGGAGCCCGGTCGGCACGATGCGGCTGGTCCGGGACTCCGAGGCCGGGCTGCCGGTCGAGCAGTTCGTGGGCATCGACAAGATCCGGGGGTCCGGTGACCCGCGGCTGATCGAGTGCCAGCGCCTGATGGTGCTGCCCGACCGGCGCAACCAGCGGATCGAGGGAATGCCGTACGGAGTGCTCGCCGCGCTGGTCAAGGGCTGCCTGCACTGGTGCCTGGACAACGCGTACTCGCACGTGGTCGCCGACCTGTTCGTGAGCACGCCGACCACGCCGAGGGCACCGCTGCTCGCCCTCGGCTTCGTCGAGACCGGCCTGGAGTTCGTCGACACCGAGCTGGCCGAGGCGGGCCGCAGTGTCGCGCTGCAACTGCGGATCGGCGAGCTGTTCTCCCGCGCCTACCGCGGCGGATCGGATTTCTACCGCTACTTGATGGCCCCCGACCCGGCCATCGACGTCTACCGCTGAAGCAATTCCACGGAAAGAAATACCCACGAGGGGTGGCCCGTGCCCGGAGAACTCGACTCGTACGACGTCATCGTGATCGGCGGCGGTCCCGGCGGGGCAATGGCCTCGACCGTGCTGGCCGACAGCGGGAAACGCGTCCTGGTGCTGGAGGCGGCCCGCTTTCCGCGCTACCACATCGGGGAGTCGCTGCTGTCGGGCACCGCGGACCTGATGGCCCGCATCGGCGTGCTGGACCGGGTCGAGCGGGACGGGTACATCAAGAAACACGGCGTGCAATGGGTGTGGGGCGACAGCCGCGAGCCGTGGACGGTCTACTTCAAGGACGCCCTGGCCATGCCGTACGACTACGGCTACCAGGTGGAGCGCGGCCCGTTCGACAAGATGCTGCTGGACAACGCCCGGGAGCACGGCGTCGACGTGCGCGAGGAGCACCGGGTCGTCGACTTCACGCTGCCGGCCGACGCCGCCGGCACCGGCACGGTGACCTACCGGGACGCCGCCGGGCGGACCGGGACGGCCGAGGCCCGCTGGATCGTCGACGCGTCCGGCCAGGGTGGCACCGTGACCCGCCGGCTGCACAGCCAGGGCTGGGACCCGTACCTGAAGAACCTCGCGGTGTGGAGCTACTGGAAGGGCGCCACCCGGCCGCCGGGGGTGGACGCGGGCAACACCTTCCTGCCGACCTTCGACGAGGGCTGGTGGTGGTTCATCCCGCTGCGCGACGACGTCACCAGCATCGGCGCGGTGGTGGACAGCTCCGTGCTGGTGAAGCACCGCGCCGACGGCATGGAGGCCTACTACACCGCCGCGCTGGAACGGACCCCGGAGCTGGCCGAGCGGCTGGCCGGGGCGCGGCGGGTGGAGGGGCTGCGGGTCGCCCGGGACTGGTCGTACGTCTACGACCGGTTCGCCGGCGACGGGTACGTGGCCTGCGGCGACGCGGCCTGCTTCATCGACCCGCTGTTCTCCACCGGCGTGCACCTGGCGATGCTGTCCGGGTTCCTGGCGGCGGTGTCGGTGAACACCGAGCTGGACCACCCGGAGGTGGGCCGGGCCAGGGTGCTGGACTTCTACGAGAACGCGTACCGGAAGGAGTTCGCCCGGCTGCGGGCACAGGTCTACTTCCTCTACGGCGGCCACGGCACCAACAAGGACTCGTACTTCTGGCACGCCCGCAGCCAGTTCGACGTGCCCGGGATCGACCCCCAGCAGGCGTTCATCTCGCTGATCGCCGGCGCGTTCGCGCACCGGTCCTGGTACAGCCGCTACCTGCGACAGCTGGACGTGCCCGGGCAGCTGCGGGACACCATCGAGCAGATCTTCGACGGCAAGTCGACCGGGGTGGGCGTGGACCCGCAGCGGCCGCTGGTCCGCTCGGACGGCTTCACGGTCGTCGAGGACCTGGCCGTGGACGGCGCCCACCTGCGGCCGGCCCGCTCGATCCGGACGGCCGGCGGGGCGTCGCTGGCACTCAGCCCGCCGCTGGAGCGGCTGCTGGAGCTGGCCGACGGCACCGGCGGCAGCGTCGACCTGGTCGACCGGCTGGTGACCGGCGGGGCGGGCCGGGAGGGCGCGCAGAGCCTGGTGCACGAGGCCGTCAGCTACGGCCTGCTGGTCCCGGCCACCTGACGAACGAGAAGAGGAGCCGATCCATGACCATGGTCCCACTGCTGGCCGACGACGCGGTGCCACCGCCGCTGGCCGGGTTGTTCGAGGCCGTCGAGGAGGACTACGGTTTCGTCCCCAACATCCTGCGGGCGCTGGCGAACACGCCCGAGCTGGCCACGGCGTTCCTCCCGCTGTGGGCCGGGGTCTACCGCTCCCCCGTCATCGGCGGGCGGCTGCGGGCGCTGGCCGCGCTGGGCACGGCGCGCTCGCTGGAGTGCACGTACTGCGTGGCCCACATGACCCGCTCGGCCCGCCGGGCCGGCCTGGTCGACACCGAGCTGGACGCCATCGGGGACCCCGACGCCGAGCAGAGCGTCTTCGACCCGCGGGAGGCGCTGATCCTGGAGGTCGCCGACGCGCTCACCCAGGACCCGGACGGCGTCACCGACGACATGCGGACCGAGTTGGCGGCCGCGTTCACCCCGGGCGAGGTGGTCAACATCGTGCTGGCCATCGGGATGTACAACCTCACCAGCCGGGTGCTCAAGGCACTGCAGATCCCGGTCGAGGACGTGCTGGTCGCGGTGGAGGCGTCATGACCGCCACCGACCGCGCGGACACCAGCCTCAAGCAGCAGATCATCGACACGTACGGGCGGGACGCCTGGGACCTGATCCTCACCGTCTACGTCAACTTCTACTACTCCGAGCTGGAGATCATCGACCTGTGCGCGCGCTGGCTGCCGCGCCGCGACAGCCTGCGGGAGAAGAACTTCCTCATCCGGCACGCGGCCGACGAGGTGGTGCACGCCCGGCTGTTCCGGGAGGGCGTCGAGCACCTCGGGCAACCCTGGCACGGCTTCGACCACCAGCCGTACCGGATCGACGACATCGACGAGCGGTTCGCCAAGCTGTTCTACAGCGACGACGAGATCGAGGTGCTGATCGGGCTGAACCTCTACGCCGAGGGAGTGCTGGCGATGGAGGAGCTGGTCCAGCTCGGCCGCGGCCGGCCCGAGTACTTCTACCAGTTCGCCCGGATCGAACGGGAGGAGCGCCGGCACGTCGCGTTCGGGATCACCGTGGCCAACCGGGTGCTGGCGGAGAACCCGGAGGCGCGCCGGCGGGCGGTCGAGTACTGCAAGTGGTACCGGGAGCACCTCGAGGGCTACCTCGGCGGGCAGCTCAAGGAGTCGATCGGCTGGGCGATGCAGGCCGGTTTCGTCGCCCCCGACTACATCGAGCGGACCCGGGTGCGGTTCGACGACGTCATGTCCAGGATCGGGATACAGGGGAGCTGACCATGTCGATCGGCCCGTACGAGAAGGCCCTGGCGGTGACCGCGCCGGTGTTGCAGTCCGACGTGTTCGAGCACCCGTTCGTCGAGGTGATCCTGGGCGGCGAGCTGACCCCGGCCGTCTACTCGGCGTACCTGCGGGAGACCTACCACCTGGTCCAGCAGACGCCGTACTTCCTCGCCGCGGCCGCCTCCCGCAGCAAGGAGGGCTGGCTGCAGGACTGGTTCCTCAACCTGGCCATCGAGGAGCGGCACCACGACCGGCTGTGCGTGCAGGACCTGCGCCGGCTGGGCCACGACCCGGACACCTACCTGGCCGGGCTGCCCGGGTTCGGCACCTGGACGATGGTCGGCCAGAACCACTGGCTGGTCAGCATGAAGGACCCGGCCGCCCTGCTCGGGTTCGCCGCCGCCACCGAAGGGCTGGGCGCGACGCTCGGGCCGAAGGTGGCCGAGGCGATGGTGCGCTACGACTTCGCCCGCCCGGCGCTCACCTTCCTCAAGGTGCACGCCGAGGAGGACCAGGAGCACATCGCGCTGGTCCGCAAGGCGTTCGACCGGGCGGCGACCTCCCCGCAGCGGTACGAGCTGATGACCGCGACCTGGGTCAACACGCTGCGCGCGTACGGTCAGCTGTTCACCGACGCGATGACCCGGGCGTGACCGGCGGGACGGTCGTCGACACCTGCGCGCTGCCGGCCGTCGTCGACGCGATGGCCGGCAACACCACCGCCCGGTTGCTGTTCCGCCGGGCCGGCACGCCGGTCGAGGTGACGTACGACCGGTGCCGGGCGGAGGCGGCCGCGCTGGCCGCGCTGCTGCGGGAGCACGGGGTGCGACCGGGCGACCGGGTCGCGATCCACGGGTCGACGAGCTACGGCTGGGTGCTGGCCGACCTGGCCTGCCTGCTGGCCGGCGCGGTCTCCGTCGCGCTCTACTCCAGCGCCCCGCCGGCCCGGGCGGCCGCCGCGGCCCGGGAGGGCGGCTGCCGGGTCGTCCTCACCGACCGGCCCGACGCCGTCGCGCTGTTCCGGTCCGGCGGCGCCGCGGTGCTGCCGCTGGAGCCGACCGGGTCCGTCCCGGCAGGGTATCCGGCGGCGGAACCCCGGACCGGACCGTTCACCGTGGTGTCGACCTCCGGCACGCTGTCGGAGCCGAAGCTGTTCACCGTCCACTCCGCGCCGCTGCTGGCCACGATGGACCGCTTCGCCGAGCTCTACGGCTTCGGGGCCGGCGACCGCCTGCTGCTCTACCTGCCGCTGTCCCACCTGCCGCAGCGGATGATGCTCTACGGCGGCCTCCGGCTCGGCCTGGACCTCGTGCTGTCCGACCCGGCGCACCTGGTCGCCGACACCGCCTGGGCCGCCCCCACCCTGCACGTCACGGTGCCACGGCTGCTGGAGCACGTGCGCAGCCTGCTGCGCCGGTCCGGCTCGACCGACTACCGGGGGGTCTTCGGGCCGGCGCTGCGGGCGCTGTTCGTCGGCAGCGCACCGACCGACCCGGGGCTGATGGCCGAGCTGATCGCGGCCGGCGTCCCGGTGTACGAGGTCTACGGGACCACCGAGCTCGGCATGATCGGCCTCAACGTCCCCGGCGCCCGGCGGCCGGGCACGGTCGGCCGGCCCATCCCGTGGGGCTCGGTCCGGCTGGCTCCGGGGACCGCGGAGATACAGGTGCGCACGCCGACGCCGTTCCTGCACGGCCGGCTGGTGGACGGCCGGGTCGAGCGGCACGAGTGGGTGCCGGGGGCCTGGGAGCCGACCGCGGACGTGGGCACGCTGGACGCCGACGGCTTCCTGTCCGTACGCGGCCGGCTGCGCGACTTCCTCCCACTGCCCAGCGGGGAGAAGGTGTTCGTCACGCCGGTGGAGGACGCGCTGCGGCTGGCCTGCGGGGCCGGGTTGTGCCAGCTGGTGGTCCGGCCCGACGGACGGCTCGGCGCCCTGCTGTTCTTCGAGCCGGGAACCGGGCCGGCCGACGTCGCCGACCGGGTCCGCGCGGTCAACCGGGGCCTGCACCCGTGGGAGCGCGCCCGGTCGTACGCGGTCGTCGACCGGCTGCCCACCGTGGACGAGGGCTGCCTGACCGAGACGACCAAGCCGCGCCGGCACGTCATCGAGCGGGTGCACGGCGCCGCCGCCGACTGGCGGTCGATCGGCACCGGAACGTGAGGAGAGGGGCGGGCATGGACCTGGTCGACATTCCCGGCGGGGCGATCCGGCTCCGGCGCAAGGGCGCGGGACCGCCGCTGGTCCTGCTGTCCACCCTGGCCGGGGGCTGGATGCGGCAGGTTCCCGAGCTCAGCCGCGACTTCACGGTGATCACGTACGACATGCGCGGCTTCGGCGGCTCGCCCTCGGACAGGGGCTTCCCGACCAACGCCGAGCACGCCGCCGACCTGGCCGCGCTGCTGGACCGGCTGGACCTGCCGCGGGCGACCGTGGTCGGCCAGTCGCACGGCGGCCTCGTCGCGCAGCACTTCGCCGCCGGGTACCCCGGCCGGCTGGCCGGGCTCGGCCTGGTCGCGACGTTCTCCTGCCCGCACGGGCCCACCCGGCTCCTGCTGCGGATGCTCCACGGCTTCCTGGAGCGCGACGACCTGGCGAACTTCTGGCAGGTGCTGCGGGCGTTCCTGTTCACGGCGGACGGCGCGGAGCTGCTGGCCCGCCGGGAGACCGCGCTGAAGCAGGCGATGTTCGACCAGTACGACACCGCCGCGCTGCGCAGCATCTACGGGCAGGCGATCGAGCACGACAGCAGCGGCTGGTTCGCCGCGGTGGACTGCCCGGCCCTGGTCGTCGGGGGCGCGCAGGACATGCTGTTCCCGCCGGAGCTCACCGAGCGGCTGGCCGCGGAACTGCCCGGCGCCCGGCTGGAGCTGCTGCCGGCCGCGCACGTACCGCCGGTGGAGGCACACCGGGACGTCAACCGGCTCGTGCGGGAGACCTTCCGGTGACCCCGGGCCGGCTGATCCCCCTGACCGGCGCCGACCTGCACGTGTACGAGACCGGGCCGGCGGACGGGCCGGCGGTGCTGCTGCTGCACGGCTTCCTCGGCGCCGCCGACGCCTGGCAGGACGTGCTGCCGGCGCTGGCCGGATACCGGGTGGTGGCGGTGGACCTGCCCGGGGCGGGCCGGTCGCCCGCCGCCCGGACCCGGGACTGGACCGCGGAACGGGCCGCGGACCTGCTGGCCGAGCTGCTGGACGCGCTCGGGCTGGCCGCACCGGCGGTGGTCGGCAGCCAGCTGGGCGGGTCGCTGGCGGCCTGGCTGGCCGCCCGCCATCCCGACCGGGTGTCCCGGCTGGTGGTGATGGCCGCCGGCGCGCTCGGCGAGAACGCGACGAACCTCGGCCTCTACCGGCTGCTGGCCGCGCCGGTCCTCGGCCCGGTGGTGGCCCGGACCCTGCCGCGCCGCCGGTTCGCGCAGCGGTGGGCGGCGGCGCACGGTCCCGGCTTCGTCCCGGACCCGGTCTCGGTGGACCGCTGGCACCGGCAGCTGCGGCGGCAGGGCGCGGCGATGGCCCGGTTCGGGCTCGGCGTCCGGCTCAGCTACGACCGGTCGCCGGACGCGCTGGCCGGGCTGCCCGTCCCGACGCTGCTGCTGTTCGGTGCGGCGGACCCGCTGGTGCCGCCGTCCACCGGCGAGCGGTTCGCCCGGCTGCTGCCGGCCTCCCGGCTCGTGCTGCTGCCCGGCTGCGGTGACTTCCCGCACGAGGAACGGCCCGGGGAGGTCGGGGCTGCGGTCGCGGAGTTCCTCCGGGAGCCGGCCGCGCCGGCCCGCTGACCCGGGGCCGTGGACCCCGGGCGACCGGGCCCGCCGC
>CADCTP010000172.1 GCA_902805565.1 uncultured Mycobacteriales bacterium | reverse complement strand
GGCCTCGCGGCGCAGCCGCCCGGTCCCCTGCCCGAACCGGACCAGCTCGGTGAGGTAGAGCGGGTTGCCCCGGGAGTGCTCCCGCAGCAGCTCGACGGTGCCGGCGGCGACCTCGCCGCCGAGCCGGTCGGCCAGCAGCGCCGCCACCCCGGCGCGGTCCAGCGGCGCGAGGTCCAGCCGGTCCAGCAGCCGGTCCTTCCACAGCGCGACCACCGCGTCGGAGACCGGGCTGTCCGCCCGCACGGTCGCCAGCACCCGGCAGCCGCGCCCGGTGACCAGGGTGAGGACCGCCGCCGCCGAGTG
Source organism: uncultured Mycobacteriales bacterium (assembly GCA_902805565.1). GTDB lineage: Bacteria > Actinomycetota > Actinomycetes > Mycobacteriales > CADCTP01 > CADCTP01. Next base: position 6,416 of record CADCTP010000172.1, on the reverse strand, counting down.
CTCGTCGAGCAGCTGGGCGTCGTCGATCACCAGCAGCGCGGGCCGGTCGCCGGCCAGCTCGCGCAGCCGCCGGCCGACCAGGTTGGGCACCAGGGCCGGGTGCACTCCGGCCAGGTCGGCCGGCAGCAGCGGGGCCAGCGCGCCGAACGGGATCGGCCGGGCCGCGGCCGTCGCGACCGTCCACAGCACCGCCCCGACGTGTCCGGACACCTCCTCGGCGACGGCGGTGGCGAGCGCCGTCTTGCCGACGCCCGCCTCGCCGACCACCACCACGCCCCGCCCGTGCCGTACGCACCGGACGGCTTCCGCCCGCTCGGTGGAACGGGCGGCGAGCGGCGGCATGGTGTCACCGTATCGACCCCGGCGACCGAATCGCGGGACCGTCGAGGTCAGCCCGCGAGCGCCCCCAGCACGGCCGGCAGCGGGCCGTCGTGCAGGACGCCGAGCCGGCGGGTGGACCGGGTCAGCGCGACGTACAGGTCGTTGGCCCCGCGCGGCGACGCGGCCAGGATCCCGGCCGGGTCGACCACCAGCACCGAGTCGAACTCCAGCCCCTTGGCCTCGCGCACGCTGAGCACCACCACCGGCTCGGTCAGGTCCGGCTCGGCCAGCCCGAGCCGGGCCCGCAGCTCCGGCACCCGCCCGGCCGGCGCGAGCACCGCGACCCGGCCGTCGCCGACCGCCTCCTGCTCGGCCTTCACCGCCTCGGGCAGGGTCTCCAGCGGCGCCGCCCACGGCCGCTCGCCGGTCTCCCGGACCGACCGCGGCGGCTCCACCGGCGGGTCCATCGCGGCCAGCACGCCGGCCGCGACCGCCATCACCTCGGCCGGGTTGCGGTAGTTCACCGTCAGCCGCTCCAGCCGCCACCGGGTCCCCACGTACGGCTCCAGCACCGCCTGCCAGGACCCCGTCCCGGCCAGGTCGCCGGTCTGCGCCACGTCGCCGACCAGGGTCATCGACCGGCTCGGGCAGCGCCGCATGAGCAGCCGCCAGGCCATCGCGGACAGCTCCTGCGCCTCGTCCACCACCAGGTGCCCGTACGTCCAGGTGCGGTCGTCGTACGCGCGCTCGGCCAGCGTCCGGTCGTCGCCGGTCTCGTGCCGCTCGGCCAGCCGCTCGGCGTCGATGAGGTCGACCGCGGAGAGCCGGTCGGCGTTCTCGGTCGCGTCCAGGACCTCGTCGAGGTCCTGGGACCCGGAGCCGGCCAGGATGTCCAGCACGTCCTGGGCCCGGTCGATCTCCGCGCGCCGGCGGGCCTCCTCGGCGGCCCGCAGCGCCCGGTCGTCCACCCCGAGCAGCTCGGCCGCCTCGTCCAGCAGCGGTATGTCCGCCGCGGACCAGCCACCGTCGGGCAGCCGCAGCAAGAGGTCGCGCTCCGGCTCCGGCACTCCGGCCGCGGCCATCCGGTCCGGCGACAGGAACAGCTCCGCCAGCAGCCGCTGCGGGGTGAGCCCCGGCCACAGCCGGTCCAGCGCGTCCAGCACCGCGGGGTGCCCGGCCAGCTGGGCGGTGAGCAGGTCCAGGTCCAGCTCGCCGGACACCCCGGCCAGCGACCGGCCGGCGCCGGACCGCTCGCCCAGGTCGGCGGCGTACTCGGCCGCGACGGTGGCGACGAACTGCTCCGCGAACATCGGCCGGGCCTCGTTGTGCGGGCGGCGGGTGCGCCGGGCGGCGGTCCGGGCCCGGCGGATCGCCGCGGCCGGGATCCGGACCGGGTCGCCGTCGATGTGCAGCACCAGGGCGCCGTCCGGCACGTGCTGGCGGTCCTTCACCGCACCGGCGACCACCTCGGCCATCGCGGCCCGGCCCTTGAGCTCGGCCACCTCCGGCGGCTCCGCGCGGTCGGCCACCACCCCCGGGAACAGCTCCGCCACCGGCGCCAGCACGACCCCGGTCTCGCCGAGCGAGGGCAGCACCTCGCCGATGTACCGCAGGAACGTGCTGTTCGGCCCGACCACCAGCACCCCGCGGCGGGCGAGCTGCTCGCGGTAGGTGTAGAGCAGGAACGCCGCGCGGTGCAGCGCGACCGCGGTCTTGCCGGTCCCGGCGCCGCCCTGCACGACGAGCACCCCGCCGTGCGGGGCCCGGATCACGTGGTCCTGCTCGGCCTGGATCGTCTCGACGATGTCGGCCATCCGGCCGGTCCGGGCGGCGCCGAGTGCGGCCAGCAGCGCGGCCTCGCCGGCCGGGCCGGTGTCCCCGGCCGCCGCCGGGTCCGTCAGGTCCAGCACCTCGTCGTCGACCCGGGTCACCGCGCGCAGCCGGGTGCGGATGTGCCGGCGGCGGCGCACGCCCTCCGGCCGGGCGGCGGTCGCCACGTAGAACGGCCGGGCCGCGGGCGCCCGCCAGTCCAGCAGCAGCGCCTCGTAGTCGCCGTCCTCGTCGACGATGCCGAGCCGGCCGACGTACCGGGTCTCCCCGCCGTCGAGGTCCAGCCGGCCGAAGCACAGCCCGTGCTCGGCGGCCTCGAGCTGGCCGACCCGCCGGGACCACTCGGCGGCGGCGCTGTCCCGCTCGGACATGCCCTGGTCGACGCTGGCCACCGTGGTGATCAGCGTCTCGGCCAGCCATCCCGCCGCCCGCTCGCGCAGGGAGTCGAGCCGGCCGTACAGCATCGAGATGTACTCCTGCTCGACCTCGACGTCCTGCATTGACAATCCGCTCTCCGATTTCGTAGAATGACGTCAGCCCCTTTCACGGGGCTTTTTTCATTTCCGGCATGAATTGCCGAGGCTATCAGAGATAGCGGTCGGTGAAGTCGTTCGCGAAGACCCCGGCCGGGTCGTGCCGTTCCGCCAGCCGGCGCAGGTCGCCGAGCCGGTCCCAGCGCGTGCGGACCTCGTCGGCCGGCATCGTGAAGACCTTGCCCCAGTGCGGCCGCGGCTCGAACGGGCGCAACGCGGCCTCCACGTGCCCGACCGCCTCCTCCACCGCGGGCTGGTTCCGCACCCAGGTGAAGTGCAGCGCCACGCTGTCCCGCCCGTACGCGAGGCTCGTCCACAGGTCGTCCGCGGCCACCGTACGGATCTCGCCGACCAGCAGCTGCGGGGCGATCCGGGCCCCGATCGCCTGCACCGCCCGCACCGCGGCCACCCCGTGCTCGCGGGCGACGAAGAACTCGCTCTGGATCTCCTCGCCCTTGCTCGGGGTGAACTCCAGCCGGAAGTGCGGCAGCCGGGTCTGCCACGGCCCGGGCAGCCCGTCCTGCGGGGTGCACTCGTCGCCCCGCTCGCCCGGCACCGGGTGCCGCTGCTCCGGTGCCCGGGTCCCGCCCAGCCAGGTCTGCGGCGGCAGCCACGGCACGCCCGGGTCGACCCGGCGCTTCACCCAGGCCATCCCCATCCCCGGCCCGGTGTAGCGGGTGAACAGGCTCACGCTGTACGCGGCGCCGAACACCCCGTCCAGGTCCTCGATCGCGTCCGGCGCCAGGTCCTCGTAGACCACCTGCTGGACGTCGTACGTCGGCTGGGTGCGCAGGGTGAGCGCGGTGACGATGCCGAGCCGGCCCAGCGCGACGACCGAGCCGGGGAAGTCCGGGTCGCCCCGCCGTACGGTGACCAGCTCCCCGGTGCCGGTGACCAGCTCGACCGCGGTCACCGCCGCGGCCAGGCACGGGTTGCCGTCGCCGGAGCCGTGCGTGCCGGTCGCGCAGGCACCGGCGACGGAGATGTGCGGCAGCGAGCCGAGGTTGTGCAGCGCCCGGCCCGCGGCCTGCAACGGCCCGGTCACCTCGCCGAACCGGGTGCCGGCGCTCACCGTCACCGTGTCGGTGCCGATCTCCACCCGCGGCGGCAGGTCGGCCAGCGACACCAGGTCGCCGGTCGTGTCGGCGACCCGGCTGAACGAGTGGCCGGTCCCCAGCGCCCGGATCCGGTCGGCGCCGGCGACCATGCCGCACAGTTCCTCCACCGAGCGGGGCCGCAGCACCCGCCGCGCCGCGAAGGCGACGTTGCCGCCCCAGTTCATGGCCCCCGCGCGCAGTCCGGTCATGCCTCCTTGATACCCGCCCGGTATCAGCGCCGCCGGTCCGGGACTCTGCACCACGCCGACCGAGGAGGATCCCGTGCCCGTTCCCACGTACGGCGGCGACCGGCCGACCGGTCTGGTCGAGCCGCTGCCCGACCTCACCGGGGTCACCGAGCTGCGGGTGCACGGCGTCGGCGGCACCACCCCGGGCGCCCTGCTCGGTGACCTCGCCCCGCAGCAGGTCGCCGGGGACGCGGTGGCCGGCTTCTACCGGACCACCGACGTGCGCGGCCGGCACGTCGAGGCGTACTCCTGGGGCGGGCTGACCTCGCGCAGCGGCACCCGGGTGCTGTGGCTGCTGCTGCTGCCGTTCCTGCTGGCCAACCTGGCCGGCTGGATGTGCTCGCCCCGGGCCCGGCGGAGCCCGGTGTTCCGCTGGCTGGTCCGCTGCGCCGCCCTCGGCCTCACCCTCAACGCGCTGGTGATCACGGCGCTGGCCACCGTGGACGTGCTCGGCTACCAGTGCGGCACCGACCCGGCCTGCGGCGGTGGCCGCTGGTGGCTGGCCCCGCTGCGCTGGGAGCCGGTCGCCGGGCACCCCGGCCGACTGGTGCTGGTCGGCGCGCTCGTCCCGGTCGGGATGCTGGTCCTGCTGGCGTTCCTGTCCTACCGGTCCCGCTCCCGGTACGAGTCGGTCCGCCCGCCGGTCGTCGGGATGCCCGGCGAGCCCGGGGTGCGCAGCGCCGCGTCGCTGCCCGACGGCCTGGCCGACCCGCACTTCTGGGACGGGGCCCGGTCCACCAAGCGGCTGGGCCGGGCGCACACCGCGGCCTCCATCGGGGTGCTGACCGTCCTGGTGCTGCACGGCGTGGACGCCGCGCTGGGGCCGGCCGCCCGGTTCGGCGCGGTGTCGCTGGCGCTCCAGGTGCTCGCGCTGGTCACGGTGGCGGCCGCGGTGGCCCTGCTCGCGGTGGAGGACGTCCCGGACGCGGTGGGCGCCGCGCTGCTGCTCGGCGCCTCGGCGACCGGCCTGCTCGGCGTGCTGCTCACCTGGCTGCAACCGGCCGCCGCGGTCGTGCCGGACGGCCAGCTGCCCGGCATCCGCACGGTCGTCAACGTCACCTACGGCGGCATCTTCCTGGTGATGGCCGCGCTGCTGGTCGCCGTCGTGGCGTACGGGCAGGCGCCGGGCAGCTTCCGGTGGGGCGCGCCGTTCGTCGTCCTCGCGCTGGCGGTCGCGCTGCTCAACGTGGTGCTGCTCGGGCTGCTGGTCGGGGTGGCCGAGCTGGCCGGGTCGGTGCGCTGGGCGATCGGGCCGGGGCCGGCCGGATCGGTGTCGCTGTTCCCGGTCGTGCAGGCGGCGATGCCGTACCTGACCCTGGTGCCGGTGCTGTTCGTGCTGGTCTTCGCGCTGGTCCAGGGCTGGCTCTACTGGCGGGCCGGCCGGGTCGCGCCGGCCCCGGACTACCCGGAGGCGACCCTGCCGCCCGGGCCGCTGCGGATCTGGCAGCTGTCCGCGCTGGACGGCCCCGCCGGCCTGCGCTGGCGGCGCCGGATAGCCCGGGCCCGCCGGCTGGCCGTCGCCGGCACCGACCTCGGTTACCTGCTCACCGCGATCGCCGTCGCCGGCTCGCTCATCATGATCTTCGCCGAGTGGCAGCTCCTGCACGGCCAGTCCCCCGCTCCGGGCACCCGGCTCACCGCGGTCGGCACCGCCGTCGCCGTCGCCCTGCCGGCCGGGCTGCTCTGGGCCCTGCGGTCCGGCTGGCGCAGCCTCGCCGGGCGGCGGCGGATGGGCGTCCTGTGGGACGTCGGCACGTTCTGGCCGCGGTCGTTCCACCCGCTGGCGCCCCCCTCGTACGCGGAGCGGGCGGTGCCCGACCTGCAGCGCCGGCTGTGGTGGGTGCACGACAACGGCGGCCGGGTGCTGCTGGCCGCGCACAGCCAGGGCACCGTGCTGGCCGCCGCGGCGCTGCTGCAGCCCGGCGCCCGGGCGCCCGGGTCGTCGGTCGCCCTGGTCACCTTCGGCTCCCCGCTCGGCACGCTCTACCGCTGGGGCTTCCCGGCCTGGGTCGGCGACCCGGTGCTGGCCGGCATCCCGGACCCGTGGGTGAACGTGCACTACGCCACCGACTACATCGGCGGCCCGGCGTTCTCCACCCCCTCGCCGGTCGACGTCCTGCTCCCCGACCCGCGCACCAGCCGGTACGTCTACGGCCAGCCGCTGCCCGAGGTCGGCAGCCACTCCGGCTACTGGCGGGACCCCGCGATGTGGGCCCTGGTGGACGACCTCGCGGACGGCCTCGCCACCGGTCTCACGGACGGGAGCGCGGACGGCCTCGCGCGCGACCCCGGGAACGGCCTCGCGGACCGCCTCGCGGGCGCGCCGGCGGTGGGATCTCCACCGGGACCATGGGTCCCGGGGACGCAGGAGGACACGGCATGATGGG
>CADCTP010000171.1 GCA_902805565.1 uncultured Mycobacteriales bacterium | reverse complement strand
CCCGCGCCGCCCCGGCCAGCCGGCCGAGCACCGCCCGGTCCACCGCCTCCGCCGCCGCCGCGAGCCGGTCCGCGGGCAGGGCGGCCCGGGCCGCCAGGACACGCGCCCGCCACGCCGATTTCGCGCCATCGCTGCTCATGCCCATTAGTCTCTGCGCATGTCTGACCAGCGGCGGCCGACCAAGGCCGTCATTCCGGCCGCGGGCCTGGGCACCCGGTTCCTCCCGGCCACCAAGGCCATCCCGAAGGAACTGCTGCCGGTGGTGGACATCCCGGCGATGGAGTACATCGTGGCCGAGGCCGCCGGGGTGGGCCTGACCGACGTGCTCGTGATCACCGCGCGCGGCAAGGAGGCGATCGCCGACCACTTCGACCGGGCCCCCGAGCTGGAGGCGGCGCTGGAGAAGAAGGGCGACGCCGACCGGCTGGCCGCCCTCCGCCGCTCCGCCGAGCTCGCCGACGTGCACTTCGTCCGGCAGGGCGCGCCGCGCGGGCTGGGTCACGCCATCCTCTGCGCGGACGCGTTCGTCGGCGACGAGGTGTTCGCGGTGCTGCTGGGCGACGACCTCGTCGACGAGCGCGACCCGCTGCTGCAGCCGATGCTGGACGTGCAGGCCGAGCACGGCGGCTGCGTGGTCGCGCTGATGGAGGTCCCGCGGCACTCCGTCTCCCTGTACGGCTGCGTCGCCGCCGAGCCCACCGGCACCGACGGCGTCGTCCGGGTGACCGACCTGGTGGAGAAGCCGGCGCCGGAGGACGCGCCGAGCAACCTCGCCATCATCGGCCGGTACGTGCTGGCCCCGAGCATCTTCGACACCCTGCGGCAGACCGAGCCGGGCCGCGGCGGGGAGATCCAGATCACCGACGCGCTGCGCCGCCAGGCCATGGCCGGCGAGCCGATGCACGGCGTGGTCTTCCGCGGCCGCCGGTACGACACCGGCGACAAGGCCGACTACCTCAAGGCCGTCGTCCGGCTGGCCTGCGAGCGCCCCGACCTGGGCCCGGAGTTCCGGCAGTGGCTGGAGGACTTCGTGGCGGGCCGGGCGTGACCGCTGCGGTCGGCGCCGGCCGGGAGGTCGGCGGTCGGTGAGCGGGTTGCGGTCGGTCGAGGACCACCTGCGGCGGGTGCTGGCGAACCTGCGGGTGCCCGAGCCGATCGAGCTCGCCCTGCTCGACGCCCAGGGCCTGCTGTGCGCCGAGGACGTGCTGGCCGACGCGCCGCTGCCCGGCTTCGACAACTCCCAGATGGACGGGTACGCGGTCCGCTCGTCCGACACCGCCGGCGCGACCGCGCGCGAGCCGGTGGTGCTGCCGGTGGTCGGCGACATCCCGGCCGGGTCCCGGGCGCCGCGCGGCGTGACCAGCGGCCTGTGCCTGCGCATCATGACCGGCGCGCCGATGCCGTCCGGGGCGGACGCGGTCGTACCGGTGGAGTGGACCGATGGCGGGGTGGCCCGGGTCCGCATCGAGCGCCCCGCCGACCCCGGCCTGTACGTCCGCCGCACCGGCGAGGACATCCGCACCGGTGAGCTGGCCGTCCGGGCCGGCACCCCGATCGGCCCCGCCCAGGTGGGCCTGCTGGCCGCGGTCGGCCGGGAGCGGGTCCTGGTGCGGCCCCGGCCGCGGGTGGTGGTGCTGTCCACCGGCAGCGAGCTGGTCGACGTGGGCCGCCGGCCCGGGGTGGGGGAGATCCTCGACTCCAACAGCTACGCGCTGGCCGCCGCCGCCCGGGACGCCGGCGCCGAGGTGTACCGGGCCGGCATCGTGCCCGACGACCACGCCCGGCTGCTCGGCGTCCTGGAGGGCCAGGTGGTCCGGTCGGACCTGATCATCACCTCCGGCGGCGTCAGCGCCGGGGCGTACGACATCGTCAAGGAGGCGCTGACCGAGCTGGGCACGGTGGAGTTCGTCTCGGTGGCGATGCAGCCGGGCAAGCCGCAGGGGTTCGGCACGCTCGGCCCGGACGGCACGCCGATCTTCTGCCTGCCCGGCAACCCGGTCAGCGCGCTGGTGAGCTTCGAGGTGTTCGTCCGGCCGGCGGTGCGGCTGATGCTGGGCAAGCGGCACCTGGCCCGGCGCAGCGTGCGGGCCAGGTCGGCCGGGCCGCTCTCGTCACCACCCGGGCGCAGGCAGTACCGTCGCGGCTTGCTGCACCGGGAGTCGGACGGCCGTTACTCCGTCGAGCCGGTGGGCGGCGCCGGCTCGCACCTGCTGGCCGGCCTCGCCCAGGCGAACTGCCTGATCGTGATCGACGAGGAGGTCACCGAGGTGCCCGAAGGCGACCAGGTCACCGTCATCCCGCTGCTGCTGGCCAGCGCCTGACCGGGGTGGTTCGCACAGGGTGAGCAGACATCCGGGCTGGCCCGTCCGGCTGGCGGACGGCCGGGTGGGGCTGCGGCCGCCGCGGCTTCGGGACGGCGCGGCGTGGAGCGCGCTGCGGCTGCGCAACGAGGCGTACCTGGCGCCGTGGGAGCCGACCTCGACCGAGCCGTGGGTGGTCCGGCACTCGGTCGCGGCCTGGCCGTCCGCGCACGGCTCGCTCAAGCGGATGGCCCGCGCCGGCCTGCTGCTGCCGTTCATGATCACGTACGACGAGGTGCTGGTCGGGCAGCTCACGGTCAACAACGTGGTACGCGGCGCGCTGCGCTCGGCCCAGATCGGCTACTGGGTGGACGAGGCGCACGCCGGCCGGGGGATCGTCACCACCGCGGTCGCGCTGGCCACCGACCACTGCTTCGGGCCGGTCGGCCTGCACCGGGTCGAGGTCGACATCCGCCCGGAGAACGCCCGCAGCCGCCGGGTCGCGACCAAGCTCGGTTTCCGCGAGGAGGGCCTGCTGGTCCGCTACCTGGACATCGACAGCGCCTGGCGGGACCACGTCATGTACGCGCTCACCGTCGAGGACGTCCCCGGCGGCCTGCTGCGCCGGCTGCACCAAAGGGCACAGGGCAACCCGAACCCTTGACCGGACGTCGACACTCCCGCGCGCCTCCCCGATCGACGCTCCCCTCGTCGTTAGCGTGATCACTCTTGTGGTTGGTGTGACGGGAGGGGCACGGTGAGCTCGACGATTCTGATGGCCATCGTGCTGGTCGTGATGTGGTTGGTGGTCCTCGTCCCGATGTTCGTCCGCCGCGGCGACGAGCGGGCCGAGAGCCGGTCGATGGACCGCTTCGCCACCGCGATGCGGGTCCTGTCCCGGCGTGCGCCCGGCAGCGGCGGCGTCGCCACCCGCCGGCGCCCCCCGGCCGCCGCCCCCGGCGGGTACGTCGACGGGACCTCGCCGGTCCGCACCGCCGCCCGCGGCCGGATGCTCGCCCGCCGCCGCCGGACCCTCGCCGTGCTGGTCGCGATCACCGTGATCGGCGTGCCCGCCGCGCTGACGATGTCCGGCTGGTTCTGGCTGGCCCAGGTGCCGGCCACCCTGCTGCTGGTCGGCTACGTCGGCTGGCTGCGCCAGCAGGTCCGCCGCGAGCACGAGCGGCGCGCCCGGCGGCGGGAGCTGTTCGCCTCCGGCGAGCACGCCGTCCGCCGCGCCGCCGAGGCCGCCGCCGAGGCCGCCGACCACCCCCGCCGCCCGGCGCCCGCCCCGACGTACGTGCTGGCCCCGGCGGTGCGGCGGCGCACCGAGAGCATGGTCGACCTGGACGACGACGACCTGTCGTTCACCGACCTCGAGTCGTACCCCGACGAGGACCTCGACTCGTACCCCGACGAGGACCTCGACCTGCCGCGGGCCGTCAACGAGTAGCCACGCGTCCCCTGCTAAACTCGGCCCCGCTTGGGGCTGTGGCGCAGCCCGGTAGCGCACCTCGTTCGCATCGAGGGGGTCAGGGGTTCGAATCCCCTCAGCTCCACCCAGGCCAGAGGCGGTGTCGGTCCTCCGACACCGCCTCTGTCATGCCGGAACAGCAGCGTGTCGCGGCAATGGTTGCTCTCCGGCACCCGGACTCTCGGCGCCGCTCTGCGGCGTACCGGGACGCGGTAGCCGGTGGCGGTACCGTCGGCCATGGGCGCCGATGACGGAACTGTCGGACCGGCTTGGCTGCGGAGTCCGTTCGTGTGGAAGTTGTATGCCGTGGCCGCGGGGATCTGGCTCGCACTCGGTGTGACGAACCTGGTGATCGGCCGCTACCTGGGCCTGATTCACCTGGCGCTCGGCGTCAGCTTCGGACTCCTCGCCTTCCTCGCCCGCCGAACCTCGCAGGCGGATCGGCAGCGTCAGGTCCGGGACGGCCACCGAGCGGACTGATCACCAGGAGCACGACCGCGGCGGCCGGCACCGGGCCGAAGTCGACCGTCGCCATCACCCGGGCGGTCCGCGCCAGGGCCGGCGGCCGGTCGGCGGGGGAGAGCCGGTCGGGTGATGGCGGTCCGGGCGGTTCGTGCCCATCCTGAGGTCCATGCGCCGTCTCGCGGTCGTCGTCCTGTCCGCCGCCGCCGTGCTGGTCGGCCAGGCGCCGGCCCACGCCGACGCGTGGGCGACCGTCGGCAACACCGGCGGCGTGGGGCTGACCGTCCGGTCCGGGCCGTCGCCGGCCACCGCGGCGGTCGGCCTGCTGCCGAGCGGGACGGGGGTGTCGATCAGCTGCCAGGCGTACGGCGCGACCGTCGCCAACGAGGCCGGGTTCACCAGCGACCTGTGGGACTACGTGCCGGCCCGCGGCGGCTACCTGGCCGACGCGTACATGGCGACCGGCCACGACCACCGCATCCCGGGCGTCCCGCTGTGCGGCAGCACGGCCGGGCTGGTGCCGGTCCAGCAGAACCAGGGCCAGCCCACCCAGTGGGAGGACTGCGGCCCGACCTCGGTGGTCACCGCGCTGCTGCGGCTCGGCCGGACCCCGCACGAGTGGAGCCCGTCCTACCCGCGGGCGGCGATCGAGCGGGCCCGGCAGGACATGGGGCTGGCCCGCGGTGTGCCGACCGGCGGGACGAACGAGTCCCAGGTCGTGCGGGCGTTCTCCACGTACGGGCTGAGCGCGTGGACGAGCTGGTCGTTCGAGGCGAGCCTGACGCACGTGCGGTCCGGCCGGCCGGCCGTGATGGCCGGCAACACCCGCGCGCTGACCTGGGCGACGAACGTCCGCGACCCGGTCGCCGGGGTGGCGCACTTCCTCACGGTCGCCGGCTACGACAGGTCGACGGGTGAGTACCTGGTGCTGGACCCGATCGCGGTCAGCAACACCGTCAAGCGGGCGACCCGGGCCACGCTGCTGGCCTACTGGGACGCCACCAACGGCCGGGCCGCCGTCCTGGTCTGACCGGGGCCGGGCCGCCGGTCAGATCCAGCTCGGGAACCAGATCCGGTCCCGCCACTGCTCGTACGTGATGAGCTGGCCGGACAGGATCGGCCACAGCCAGGCCGTGTTGACCACCACCAGCGCCACGTAACCGCAGACGGCGAGCAGCCCGATCGTCCGCCGGTTCTCCGACGCCCGGGACGAGCCGAGCACCGCCCCCAGGCCGAGGGTCACCCCGATGACCAGGAACGGCACCAGCGGGGTCATGTAGAACAGGAACATCGTCCGGGCCGGGTTCAGCAGCCAGCTGGCCCAGCCGGCGGCGAAGGCGACCAGCACCACCCAGCCCCGCCAGTCCCGGCGGACCAGCCCGATCCAGCCCGCCCACAGCACCGCCGGCAGGAACGCCCACCACAGCGCGGGCGTCCCCACGTCCAGCACGGTCCGCACGCAGCTGGCCGCGCCGCAGCCGGTCGGCGACGGGTTCGACGGGTAGTAGAAGAGCACCGGCCGGCCGGTGACCAGCCACCCCCACGGCGAGGACTGGTACGAGTGCGGCGTGAACAGGCCGGTGTGGAAGTCCCACATCTGCACGTGGTAGTGCAGCAGCGAGCGGACCGGACCGGGCAGCCAGGACCAGTAGCCGGCGTTGGTGTCCGCCCAGTGCCGGCCGTAGGCATTCTCGCCGAGGAACCAGCCGGTCCAGCTGGCCAGGTACGCCGCGACCGGGGCCACGGCCAGCGCGCCGACCGCGCCGGGCAGGTCGCGCAGCGCCGTCCGGCGGACCGGGTGCCGCGCGGCCCGCCGGGCCCCGAGGTCCCACAGCACGGACAGGATCGCGAAGCCGGCCAGGAACCAGACCCCGCTCCACTTCACCCCGCAGGACAGCCCGAGCAGCACGCCGCCGGCCAGCCGCCAGCCCCGGAACCCGATCCGGGCGTCCGGTCCGGCCGCGGCCAGCCGGTCCCGGACGACGTCCCGGTCCACCACCAGGCAGGCGAAGCCGGCCAGCACGAACATCGCCAGGAAGATGTCCAGCAGCGCGAACCGGCTCTGCACGATCGACAGCCCGTCCACCGCGAGCAGCACCCCGGCCGCGCAGCCGAGCAGCGTCGAGCGGGTCATCCGCCGGGTTACCCGGATCACCAGCAGCACGCACAGCGTCCCGGCGATCGCCGACGGCACCCGCCAGCCGACCGCGTCGTCCCCGAACAGCCAGATCCCCGCCGCGACCAGCCACTTCCCGACCGGCGGGTGGACGGTGAACATGTAGCCGGGGTTGTTCTCGTAGCCGCCGTTCGCGAGCATCTCCGCGCCCGCGGTGGCGTAGTAGATCTCGTCGAACTGCTTCTCCCGCGGGAACCCGATGCCCCACAGCCGGAGCACCGCGGCGATCACCGTGATCGTCGCGGTGGCCACCCAGGACAGGGCGCGGTCGGCGGGCAGCGGGCGGTGCGGGACCGGGCGCGCCCGGCCGCGGCGGCCGG